>CAADGB010000380.1 GCA_900696455.1 uncultured delta proteobacterium | reverse complement strand
GCCGCCGCGTCGGGCCCCGCCGCCGCGAGCCCAGCCGCCGGGGCCGCGCCCCCCGCCGCGGCCCCGGCAGCCACCGCGGGCGCCACGGCGGGCGGCGACGACGACGACGACGACGAGCACGAGCACGCCGCCGACGCCCCGGTGGCCGGCGACGGCTCGCTCAAGGACATCGTGCGGGCCGAGACCAGCCGGGTCGAGCGCGAGCTCATCGCCCGCGCCCTGGGCGAGACCGGCGGCAACGTGACCCAGGCCGCCCGGCTGCTCAAGATCAGCCGCAAGAGCCTGCAGATGAAGATGAAGGAGCTCGGCCTGCGCGACACCGAGCCGCCGCCGACGTCGTGACCGCGGCCGGCGGCGGGCGCGCTCGCGCACGTCCACGCACCCGGCCCGGCCCGCCCCGGTCGCGCCGGCCCCGCACCGATGGGTCGGCGTTGCTCGGCGACGCGCCTTGACCACCCGGCGTGCTCCTCCCTACTCTAGCGAGAGGAGACCGGCGCACGCCCCGTGTGCGTGCCCCGGCCTGCCTCCGCCGGCCTCGCCCGGCCCACGGCCCGCCGCCTCGCCGCCTCGCCTGTCCCCGCCGCCCGTGCCGCCCGTGCCGCCCGTGCCACCCTCCACCTCGCCCCCGTCCCCGACCGCCGCGCCGGCCACCACCGCGCTCGAGCTGGGCGCGCTGCGCCGCATGCCGCCCGACGAGCTGTGCGCGCTCGCCGAGCGCCTGGGCGTCGTCGACCCCCGCGAGCTGCGCACGCAGGAGCTGGTGCTGGCGGTGCTCGAGGCCCACGCCGACCGCCGGGGCGAGACCCACGCCGAGGGCGTCCTCGAGATCCTGCCCGACGGCTTCGGGTTCCTGCGCAGCCCCGAGCACGCCTTCCAGCCCGGCGTCGACGACATCTACGTCTCGCCCTCCCAGATCCGCCGCTTCGGGATGCGCAGCGGCGACGCCGTCCGCGGCACGGTGCGCGCGCCCAAGGAGACCGAGCGCTACTTCGCGCTCCTGCGGGTCGAGGCCATCGAGGGCGGCGCCCCCGACCAGCACCCGCACCAGCTCGACTTCGACGACGCCGCGGCGCTGCCGGCGGTGCGCAGCTTCGACCTCGGCGCCGCCAGCCCGGCGGTGCGCCTGGCCGACCTCTACTGTCCGCTCGGCTTCGGCCAGCGCGTCCTGGTCAAGGCGCCGCCGCGCGCCGGCAAGACCGCGCTCCTGGTCGAGCTGGCCCAGGGCATCGCCGCCGCCCACCCGGCGGCCGAGGTCACGCTGTGCGCGATCGACATGCGCCCCGAGGACGCGGCCGAGCTCGAGCGCGCCCTGCCCGGGCTGGCGGTGGTCTCGACCATGGTCGATCCGCCGGCGCGCCACGTCCAGCTCGTCGAGCTGGTGATCGAGCGCGGCAAGCGGGCGGCCGAGCGCGGCGCCGACGCCGTCGTGCTCGTCGACTCGCTGGGCCGGCTGGCCCGCGCCGTCAACGTCGTCACCCCGCCCACCGGTCGCACGCTGGTCGGCGCCCTCGACGCCGTGGCCGTGGGCAAGCTCAAGCGCTGGCTGGGCGCGGCCCGCCGCCTCGACGCCGGCGGCAGCCTGACGATCGTCGCCACCCTCGCCACCGACAGCGGCGGCCGCATCGACGAGATCCTCGGCGACGAGCTGCACGAGACCAGCGCGGTGGAGCTGGTGCTCGACCGCGCCGCCGCCGCCAGCCACGGCTTCGCCGTCGTCGATCCGGCGCGATCGTCGGTGCGCCACGCCCCGCTCCTGCTCGGCGACCACGTCGCGGCCTGGCGCGCGCTGCTCGCCCGCCCGCCGGCGCTCGATCGCGCCCTGGCGGCGCTGGCCACCGCCGCCGATCGCGGCGCCCTCCTCACCCGGCTCGCCGCCGATCCCGACGCGCCCGCGACGCCCACCGCCGCCGCCGCGGGCGCGGGCGCGGGCGCGGAGTGACAGGCGAGGCATGGCGCGCGTCCTCCACCTGCCCGCGCGCGGCCGGCTGATCGTCTGCACCGACCTCCAGGGCTGCCTCCGCGACTTCCACCGCATCGTCGAGCTCTTCGACGAGGCGATGGCCGAGACCGGCGACGCCCACCTGCTGTTCACCGGCGACCTCATCCACGGCCCGCACCTCGACGAGCAGGACTGGCCCGACTTCCTCGGCGAGTACTACCGGGACGCCTCGGGCGAGGTCATCGACGAGCTGGCGGTGCTGATGGCGCGCCACCCCGGCCGCGTCCACGCCCTGGTCGGCAACCACGAGCACGGCCACATCGGCGGCCCCCACACCGCCAAGTTCGCCGCCGACGAGGTCGCCGTGCTCGAGCACCTGCTCGGCCCCGAGCACGCCGAGCGCATGCGCGCCGTCCTCCGCGAGTTCGCGCTGGTGGCGATCGCCCCCTGCGGCGCGGTCTTCACCCACGGCGCGCCCGCCGCCACGATCGCCTCGATCCGCGACATCGAGGAGGCGCGCCTCGACGGCTTCGAGGCCGGCAGCCCCATCGACATCCTCGACACCCCGGTCATCGGCGCGATCCTCTGGGCGCGCTCGGCCGAGCCCGACGTCGCCGCCCGCTTCGTGCGCACCCTGGGCGGCACGTTCTGCGTCTACGGCCACGACGTCATCCCCGAGGGCTTCGAGATCATCGGCGACGAGCAGATCGTGGTCTCCACCAGCTTCGGCGTCTTCGACGCCAACAAGGTCTACGTCTCGCTCGACCTCGCCGCCCGCTACCGCAGCGTCCACGACCTGCGGGTCGGCCACGAGATCCTGCCGCTCTACCCCGACGCCCGCCCGCAGCGCGAGCGGGCCCACGGCTAGCTCGCGCCGGCGGCGCCTACGGCGTGTCGCCGCCGCCGCGCGGGCCACGCGGCCCGGGCCCGCGCCGCTCGCGACCGGCGCGCAGCGGCCGCGCCGCCGCCATCTCCTCGACCGAGACGTAGCCGTCCTGGTCGGTGTCGAGGGCGTCGAAGTCGAGGGGCGGGCCGGGGCGGCGCGCGCCCGCGACCGCGAGCTCCTCGCGGGTCAGGCGGCCGTCGGCGTCCTGGTCCATGCGCGCGACGACGTCGGCGACCCGGGCCTCGCGCAGGGCGGCGCGCTCCTCGTCGCTCAGCCGGCCGTCGCCGTCGGCGTCGTACATCTCGAGCATCTCCTGGCGGCGCTCCTCCCGCATCGCGCGCAGCTCCTCGCGATCGGGGCGCGCGCCCTCGGTCCAGCCGCGCCGGCGCTCGCGCACCGGCGGCTCGGCGCCGGGATCGGCGGCGCTGCCCTCGGTGAGGCGGCGCGGCGGCGGCGGCAGCGTGCCGTCACGCGCCGGCAGGCGCTCGACGGCGGTGGCGGGCGGCTCGACGCCGGTCCCGCCCGCGCTCCCCGACGACGTCGCCGCGGGCGGCGCGTCGGGCTTGCACGCCACCGCCCCGGCCGCGATCGCGGCCAGGGCCAGCCTCGCGAGCAGCGCCGCCGGGCTCACCGCCGCCCCCGTCGCCCGCGGTCACGATCGCGGTGATCGCGATCGCGGTCGCGGCGGTCGTGCCGGTCGTAGCGATCGCGGCGGCCGTGGCGGTCGTGGCGATCGTAGCGGTCGCGGCGCTCGTCGCGGTCCCAGCGCCCGGCGCGCCACTGCCAGCGCCCGTCGTGACGATCCCACGAACCGTCGATCCAGCGGTAGCCGACGCGCGCCCGCTCGTAGTGCCCCGGGGTCCACACCCAGCGATTGTACTGCCAGGCCCAGTGGCCCTGCACCCAGACGTAGCCGGCCCGGTGCTGGGCCACGACCTGCCGCGGCGCCGGCGGTCCGTGGCGACCGTAGTCGGCGGCGGCGGTGCCGGCGCCGAGCGCGAGGAACGCGAACGCGGCGAGCAGGGTGAGCTTGATGGAGCGCTTCATGGATACGACCTCCCGGAGGGCAACGACGGACGCTCCGCGGTGTTGCACGACCTGGACCACGCGCCGCCGTCGCCGGGGGTGGGGACAAGTGGCTTGATTCCGGACCGACGCGCCGCCCCGCCTCGCGCGGCCCCCTGCGGTTCCTGCAGGTCCCCCGCAGGACCCGCAGACGTGCGACAACCGCCCTCGCCGGGACGCCCGTCGCGACCGGTGGCGCGGCGCCAGCTTGGCCGCGCGGCGCCCGCTGGCCCGACGCTTGCTGAGCTGGCCCACGACCCGCACCCGCGACCGCCCGCCTCCCGCCCACCATGATCGGTCCCGTCTCCTCCCCGCCCTCGGGCCCGCAGTCCGGCCCGCGCTCGCTGCCGCGCTGGTCGCGCGCGGCCGCGGTCGCCGCCATCGGCCTCGTCGGCGCCGCGCTGATCGCGATGGTGTGGACCACGCGCAAGAGCGTGCTCGACGCCCGCGCCACGCTCCTGCGCGGCCAGGCCGCCGAGGCCCACGGCCTCATCCGCGCGCGCATGATGGAGCTCGCCGACGCGCCCACCGAGGAGCGGGTCGACGCCGCGTTCGACGCCGCCGCCGGCCAGCACGTGCGCTACCTGGCGCTGCTCGACGCCGACGACCGCATCGTCGCCGAGGCCGGCGCCCCGCGCGCCGATCGCGCCGAGCTGGTGGCGTGGGCGATCGCCGCCGCACCGGCCACCCCCGAGCAGGTCGGGGAGCGGGTGCGGGTGGTCTTCAAGCGCATCCGCCGCCCGGACAAGGACGAGCCGCCGCCGCCGGGCGCGCCGCCGCCATCGCCGTCGGCCACCGCGCCCGGCACCGCACCGGCCACCGCACCGGCCACCGCGCCCGGCCCCGCGCCCGCCACCG
>CAADGB010000379.1 GCA_900696455.1 uncultured delta proteobacterium | reverse complement strand
CCGCGGGCGGCGACCCGGGCGCCGCCGCGCCGTCCCGGCGGCCGGCGGTGTCGAGGAGCTCGGCGGCGTGGGCGCGGGCGCGAGCGGTGGCGGCGCCGCCCAGCATGCGGGCCAGCTCGTCCTTGCGCGCCGCCGCGCCCAGGCGCTTGACCAGGGTCTCGGTGCGGCCGGCGACCTCGACCTTCTCGACGTGGTAGTGGGCGTCGGCGTAGGCCGCGATCTGCGGCAGGTGGGTGACGCACAGCACCTGGCGGTGATCGGCGACGGCGCGGATGAGCGCGCCGACGGCGTGGGCGGTGGCGCCGCCGATGCCGGAGTCGACCTCGTCGAAGACGTAGGTCGCGACCTCGTCGGCGCGGCGCAGCGCCAGCTTGAGGGCGAGCATGATCCGCGACAGCTCGCCGCCCGACGCGACCCGGGCCAGGGGGCGCCGCTCCTCGCCCTTGTTGGCGCAGAGCATCAGCTCGACCTCGTCGGCGCCGTGGGGGCCGAGCCCGCGCGGGGCGAGGGCGACCTCGAGCCGCGCCGCGCCCATGCCGAGCTCGGCCAGGGCGCGGTGGACCTCGCGCTCGAGCCGGGTCGCCGCCTTGCGCCGGCTGCGGTGCAGGGCCGCCGCCGCCTGCTCGGCGCGGGCGCGCGCGGTCGCGCGCGCGGCCTCGAGCTCGCCCAGCCGGGTCTCGCGGTGGTCGAGGCTGTCGAGCTCGGCGCGCAGGGCGGCGCCTCGCTCCAGCACCTCGGCCAGCGTGCCGCCGTGCTTGCGGCACAGGCGGCGCACCAGCTCCAGCCGGTCGTCGATCCAGGCCAGGCGCTCGGGGTCGCCCTCGAGGTGGTCGGCGTAGCGCCGCAGCTCGGCGGCGGCGTCCTCGGCCAGCACCCGGGCCTCGACGAGCTGGCGCCGCGCCGGCTCGAGGCTGGCGTCGACCCGCACCACCCGATCGAGCTCGCGGGCCGCCGCCGCCAGGCCGTCGACCGCGCCCGGGCGATCGCCGCCGTCGTCGTCGCCGGCCAGGGCCGCCACCGCGGCCCGCGCGCCGGCGGTCAGGTCCTCGACCGCGACCAGCCGGGCGCGCTCGGCGGCCAGCCGCTCGTCCTCGCCGGCCTCGAGCCCGGCGCCATCGAGCTCGTCGACGCAGAAGCGCAGGAAGTCGACGCGGTCGGCGCGCTCGCGCTCGTCGCCCGACAGCTCGGCCAGCGCCCGGTCGACGTCGGCCAGGGCCGCCCACGCCGCGGTCATCTCGCCGGTGATCGCGGGCTCGCCGGCGAACGCGTCGAGGATCTCGCGGTGGCGCGCCGGATCGACCAGGCCCTGGTGCTGGTGCTGCCCCGACAGGTCCACCAGCAGGCCGCCGAGCTCGGCCAGGCGGCCGGCGGTGGTGAGCGCGCCGTTCACGTACGTCCGGCTGCGCCCGCCGCGCTGGATGACCCGGCGCACGACGACCTCGGCGACCTCGGGCGGGCCGTCGCCGGCGCCGGGCGCGCCCGGCCCGTCGTCGTCGCTCGAGAGCGGCAGCCCGGCGGCGAGCAGCACGCCGCCGACTCGGGGCCGCAGGTCGGCCGGCACCTCGAAGATGGCCTCGACCGCGGCCTCGGCGGCGCCGGCGCGCGGGATGTCGGCCGAGGCCCGGCCGCCGCGCAGGAGGTTGACGGCCTCGACGATGAGCGACTTGCCGGCGCCGGTCTCGCCGGTGAGCACGGCGAGGCCCGGCCCCAGCTCGACGGTGACGTCACTGAGGATGGCGAAGTTGGTGACTCGCAGATACCGCAGCATCGACATCCCTTCTACGCCCGGCCCCTGACACTGGGCAAGTGTTCAGCCTGACGCCCCGCCCGGCCGCGCATCCTCCGGGGCGATGATCCCCGCGCCCCCTCCGCGCCGTCCGCCCCGCCGGCGTCAGCGCGCGCCGCGCAGGCCCCAGTGGAGCTTGTCGCGCATGACGTCGAAGTAGCTGCGCGGGCCGGTGTAGAGGCGGAGCGGGTGGGGCGCGGTCGTGATCTCGACCCGGTCGCCGTGGGAGAAGGGTACGGCCCACTGGCCGTCGACGGTGAGGACCACGTCGCGCGAGCCGCTGCCGAGCTCGAACCGGATGACCGCGCTGGCGGGCACCACCAGCGGCCGGTTGGTCAGCGAGTGGGCGCAGATCGGCGTGAGCGTCATCCCCTGCGCGCCGGGCGTGAGGATGGGCCCGCCGGCGGCCATGTTGTAGGCGGTCGAGCCGGTCGGCGTCGACACGATGAGGCCGTCGGCGCGGTAGTCGGCGACGAAGGCGTCGTCGATCCAGGCCCCGGCGTGGACGATGCGCGCCATCGCCCCCTGGTGCACGACCGCGTCGTTGATGGCGGTGCGGGTCAGGACCTCGCCGGTGCGTCGGCGCATGGTCACCGCGAGGCGCGACCGGTCCTCGACCTTGAGCTTGCCGGCCAGGGCGTCGGCGAGGGCGGCGCCCGCCTCCTCGGGGGCGAAGCCGGCCAGGAAGCCGAGCTGGCCCAGGTTGACGCCCAGGACCGGCGTGCCGGAGTCGGCCACGACGCGGCTGGCGCGCAGGAGCGTGCCGTCGCCGCCCAGGGCGACCAGCAGGTCGAGGGCGCCCATGCGCGCCTCGGCAACGATCTCGGCACCTTGCGGCGCCACCCGGTCCTCGCCCGCGACCACCACGGCGTGGCCGCTCGCCACCAGGGAGGCCACCAGCTCGGTCAGGAGCGGCTCGGCCTCGGCCGTGTCGGGCTTGAGCACGAAGCCGACCCGGGCCGGTCGTCCGCTGGGTGGGAGGGGCACGCCGGGTGCTTACCACGCCCGGACCGGCGCCAGGGATCCCCGCACGGACGGTCTGGAGGGCCTCGCGGTGTTGCCGGCGGCCGTCCGACTTGACTCTGCCCCCTGGAGCCTGTAGACGATCCGCCTTCCTGCCGGTCCTCCCGGCACGTTGACCCACGGATCCCCCATGACCACCCAGAAGAGCTTCTGGCTCACCAAAGAGGCCGGCGAGGCCCAGCGCGAGTGGTACGTCGTCGATCTCCAGGGCCAGACCCTGGGGCGCGCGGCCACCAAGATCGCGATGGTGCTCCGCGGCAAGCACAAGCCGACCTACACGCCCAACGTCGACATGGGTGACTTCGTGGTCGTCATCAACGCCGGCGGCGTCGAGCTGACCGGCTCCAAGGCCGACAACAAGGTCTACTACCGCCACACGCTCTACCCGGGCGGGCTCAAGCGGCGGCTGGCCAAGCAGGTCATCGCCGACGACGCCGAGCGCGCGATCCGGCAGGCGGTCTGGGGCATGCTGCCCAAGGGCCCGCTGGGCCGCCGCATCATCAAGAAGCTCAAGATCTACCAGGGCGCCGAGCACGAGCACGCCGCTCAGAAGCCGCGGCCGCTGGCCGTCTGACGACCGACGAGACGAGACGAGGAACCGACATGGCCACTGCCAAGACCTACGCTACCGGCCGCCGCAAGACCGCGGTTGCCCGCGTCTGGCTCGTCCCCGGGGGCGGCGCCTTCCAGATCAACGAGCGCCAGGACGAGGAGTACTTCCGTCGCGCCACCGCGCTCATGATCATCCGCCAGCCCTTCGAGGAGGTCGGTCTCCTCGGGCAGTACGACGTGCACGCCACCGTCCGCGGTGGCGGCATCCAGTCGCAGGCCGGCGCGGTCCGTCACGGCATCACCCGCGCCCTCATGAAGATCGATGGCGAGCTCCGCCCCAAGCTCAAGGCGGTCGGCTACGTCACCCGCGATCCGCGCAAGAAGGAGCGCAAGAAGTACGGCCAGCGCGCCGCTCGCGCTCGCTTCCAGTTCTCGAAGCGCTGAGCGAGGGCGCCGGCACCGCCGTGCGCGCCTGGTCACCGCCTGCGTCCCGCGCGCCCGTCTGGCCTCCCGGCCCGGCGGGCGTCGCCGTTTTCGGCGCGGGGCCCACGCGCGGGAGGCGCGCGGCGCGTGGGGCGCGCGGGGCGGTGGCGTGAGCGGCTGGCCGCCGCCGCCGCACCTGGGCCGGCTCCTCGACGAGCTGGCGGCGCTCGTCGAGCGCGCGGGCGCGGCGCGCTTCCTCGACGCGCCGGTGGTGCGCGCCGACGAGCGCGACTTCCCCGAGCCGTGGCGGCCGACCGCCGCCGCGCTCGAGCGCCTGCTGCTGCGCCTCCTGTGGCATGCCCACGTCGATCTCGACGTGGTGCTCGACGACCGGCGCGGGCCGCGGCGCGAGGTCGGACGCCTGCGCACGACCGAGCTCGAGCTGGTCGAGGTCGTCGACGGCGCGGCGCGCTTCGAGGTCGCCGAGATCGGCAACGACGACCTCGCCGGCCACGCCAGCAACCTGGTGGGTGACGCCTTCCTGCGCTGGACCGCGCGCAGCGCCCCCTACCGCGAGGCCGCGATCGTGCCCACGCCCGCCGAGGCCACGCTGGCCGCGATCTACCTGGGGCTGGGCGTGCTGGTCGCCAACGCGTCGTCGTACGCCCGGCGCGCCACCGAGCTCCAGGCGCAGTGGGTGATCTCCGAGGATCAGCACGTCGCGGTCGGAGGCCTCGGCCCGACCGAGGCCTGCTTCCTGGTCGCGGTCCAGGCGGTGGTGCGGCCGGCGCCGGTCGACGCCCTGGCCACGCTCCGCCCCAACCAGCGGGCGCGGGTGAGCGCGTTCGTCGACGAGCTGACCCCGCACCGCGCCCCGCTGGCGGCGCGCCTGGGCCTCGACCTCGACGCGCCGCGCCCGGCGCTGGCGCGCGATCCGGCGCCGCCCACCGTCGACGACGCGGCGCGGCCGGAGCCCGACCTCGAGCGCTTCAACCGCGGCCACGTCACCTTCCGCGTCGGCCACCACCACGGCGGGCTGGGCCTGGCCGCCGGCGCCGCGGTCGGCCTGGTCGCCGGCCTCGGCCTCGCCGGCACGCTGGTGGCGCCGGTGGTCACCGCGATCGCGATCGCGCCGATGTTCGCCGGGTTGGCCTGGGGCCGCCAGCGCCGCTACTGGCTGTGCGCCGACCCGGCGTGCGGGCGCCGCGTCCCGCGCGACGCCGCGACCTGCCCCGGCTGCGGCGGCGCCGTCGCCGGCGAGCTGCGCCACGCCGACGAGCGCCTCGCCGCCGAGGAGGAGCTCGAGGCCCGCGCGGGCGACGGCGAGCCTTGACCGGGACGGCGCGGGGGTGTGCTTCTCATCGCGGGCCACCTCGCCACCCGGAGCAGGAGCAAACCTGCGCCAGGGCCCCTGGTAAACCTGCGGGTTGCCGTGCTCAGATGACCTAGGATCTGGCGATGGCCTCAGCTCGTACGCGTCCTCATGTTCCTCGCCGGTCGACGCCGAAGCCCGAGCCTACTCGCATCGAGGCGTTGAGAGTCGAGAACTATCGAGCGCTGAAGTCCATCGACCTTCAGGGCCTGACTCCTGTGACGGTCCTCCTCGGTCCCAACGGGAGCGGCAAGTCGACGATCTTCGACGTCTTCAGCTTCCTGGCCGAGTGCTTCGGTGTCGGTGGACTGCGCGCTGCGTGGGAGCGTCGTGGCCGCTTCCGCGAGCTGCGGACCCGGGGGGCGTCGGGGCCGATCGTATTTGAGTTGACCTATCGCGAGAACCCCGACGATTCACCAGCGACCTATCACCTGGAGATCGACGAGACAGAGTCCGGGCCAGTCGTCAGGACGGAGTGGCTACGCTGGCGACGCGTCGCCAAGGACAAGCCGGGTGCACCCTACCGGATTCTGAGCTTCACGAATGGGCATGGCTGGGTGATCAGCGGTGAACGCCCCGAGCGCACGGACAAGAAGGTGCGGGAATCGCTCGATGAGCCTGATCTGCTTGCAGTGAGCACGCTAGGTCGCCTGAAGGGTAACGCGCGCGTCGCTGCGCTCCGACGGTTCATCACCAACTGGTACGTCTCGTACCTCTCGGCTGCCGACGCGCGAGGTCAGCCTGAAGCCGGTGCGCAGGAACACCTCAGTCGAACCGGCGACAATCTTGCGAACGTCATCCAGTACCTGCGTGAGCGTCATCCCGGTCTCCTCGACCGGATCTACGAGCAGCTTCGCAAGCGCGTGCCGCGGGTCGAGAGCGTCTCGTCCGAGGAGCAGCGCGACGGGAAGCTGCTCTTGCTAATCAAGGATGCTCCGTTCGACGAGCCGATTCTGGCGAAGTTCGCGTCCGACGGCACGCTCAAGATGCTTGCCTACCTGGTCGTCCTTCACGACCCCAGTCCACCTCCCTTCATCGGGATCGAGGAGCCCGAGAACTACCTGCACCCGCGCCTGCTCCCGGGCCTCGGTGAGGAGTGCCGGGCCGCGGCGGAGCGCTCTCAGTTGCTCGTGACGACGCACTCGCCATTCTTGCTCGAGCCGATGCTGCCCGAGGAGGTTCGGGTCCTCTACCGCGACGCACGTGGGTACACGCAGGTTCGCCGCACATCGGACATCGAGGGCATTCCCGAGTTCATCAGGGAAGGGGCGTTGCTGGGCCAGCTCTGGATGGAGGGCCACTTCGGCGTTGGTGATCCGCTGACACGGAGCGGTGCCCCGAGGCGATAGATGCCGGTCGAACGCGTCGAGTTCTTCGTCGAGGATCGCTCGATGGAGGCAGCGCTCGGCGGCCTCCTGCCGCGTGTCCTGCCGACGATCGATGCCCAGGTGCACAGCTTCCAGGGCAAGCCGGACCTCCTCAAGAACCTCCCGGCGAGGTTGCGCGCGATGGCGTCATGGTTGCCAGATACATGGCGGATCGTGATCGTCCTCGATGCCGACCGCGACGACTGCATCGACCTTCGTTCGCGACTCGACAGGGTCGCGAGCGACGCCGGGCTCGTGCTCCGCGGTGAAACGAGTGCATGGCAGGTCGTGAACCGGCTGGCGATCGAGGAACTCGAGGCCTGGTACTTCGGGGACTGGACGGCTGTTTGCCACGCCTACCCGCGCGTTCCCGCGACCGTGCCCAGTCAGGCGCGCTATCGAGATCCCGACCGGATCAGGGGCGGGACCTGGGAGGCCCTCGAACGCGTTCTGCAGGCGGCTGGGTACTTCAGCGGTGGCCTGCGCAAGATCGAAGCGGCGCAGGAGATCGGAAGACACCTGGATCTCGCTCGCAATACCTCGGCGAGCTTCGGTAAGCTGCGCGAAGTCCTCGTCGAGCTGGCGAGCGGCGCGGGTCAGTCGATGACCGGGCCGGGGCAGCCGTAGACGAAGCTGACGTTGGCGACGGCGCCCGACGTGATCTGGTCGCAGTACGAGCCGAAGAAGGTGATGGTCATGGCGTCGGGGTGGTAGTCCCAGCCGTTGGTGTGCTGGGTCGAGCGCGGCACGACCACGCCGTCGAGGGTGACGGTGACGTCGTCGGGGTTGGGCGGCAGGCTGGCGAGGGCGTAGCTGCACGAGGGCACGATGATGCCGCCGGCGATCGTGTCGAGGACGGCGGCGAGCTCGGCGGCGCTGTTGGCGGCGTAGTAGTGGGGCGGGCCGCCGGCGCGCGGCACCTGGCCGGCCTGGGCGGCGTTGTTGAGGACCGCGTCGTTGGTGAAGCCGCCGCCGAAGCCGAGCACGTAGGTCTTGATGCCGGCCTGGGCCAGCGCGGTCACCGCGGCCACGGTCTGGCTGGCGGCGGTGGCGGCGTCGGCGGCGCAGTTGGGCTCGCCGTCGGTGGCGAACAGGACGTAGCGCCCGGCCGGGTTGACGGCGAGGCCCTGGTAGTGGGTGAGCGCGGCGGCGAGCCCGAGGTGGGCGGGGGTGTTGCCGTTGGGCGAGCGCGACGAGAAGTAGCCCGCGATCTCGGGCGCCTGGTCGAGGTCGATGGGCACGCGCACGGCGCTGCCGCCGTCGACCGCGCAGTCGTCGTCGGTCGGGAACTCGGCCAGGCCGAAGCGGATGTTGTCCTCGAGGTCGGCGGCGAGCGTGTTGAGCGCGTCGCGCATGATCGTCCACTTGGGCGTGAAGTTGGGCGGGAAGCTCGGGATGGGCGAGCTCATCGAGCCCGAGCGGTCGAGCACGACGAGCAGGTCGGGCGGGTCGCCGAGGTTCTCGACCGCGATCGGCGTGTTCTGGGCGCCGCAGCTCGCGTCGCGCTCGTCGGCGTCGGGGCCGCCGGCGGGCGCGTCGACGACGACGCCGCCGCCGTCACCGTCGTCGTCGCCGCCTTGCGGGGTCGGGCCGCAGGCGATCGAGGCGAGGGCGGGCAGGGCGAGCACGAGGGCGGCGATGCGCAGCATGGGGACCTCCGCGCCGAGGGTCGCGCGGCCGGCGCGTCGCCGGGGCCGGACATCGTGTGACTTGGCCTCGGCGCGGACGCCGGCGCCGATCCGAGCCGGCCGAGGTCGCCGCGGCGGCGCCTCGGCTCGCGCCGGTCGCCGCGGGGCGCGCCGTGGTTCTCCGCGTGCGGCCCGTGGTCTACAGTGCGGCGTCATGACCGAGCGCGTCCGCGTCGCCATCGTCGGGGCCTCCGGCTACACCGGGGCCGAGCTGTGCCGCCTCCTCCTCGGCCACCCGCGGGTCGAGCTGGCGGTGGTCATGGCGAAGCGCGCGGCGGGCCAGCGCCTGGCCGACGTCTTCCCCCACCTGCGCGGCGTGGTCGATCTGCCGGTCGAGGCCTTCGACGCCGACCAGGTCGCGGCGCGCGCCGCCGTCGCGTTCGCGGCCCTGCCTCACGGCGAGTCGGCGGCGGTGGTGGCGGCCCTGCGCGCGCGCGGGATCACGACGCTCGATCTGTCCGCCGACTTCCGGCTCCACGACGCCGCCACCTGGGCCACCTGGTACGGCGCCGGCGATCACCCGGCGCACCCCGCCGCCGCGCTCCTGCCGCAGGCGGTCTACGGCCTGCCCGAGCGCCACCGCGCGGCCCTGCGCGGCGCCGGTCTGGTCGCGGTGCCGGGCTGCTACCCGACCGCGACCATCCTCGCGATCGCGCCGCTGCTCGCCGCCGGCCTGGTGTCGCCCGCCGGCCTCGTCGTCGACGCCAAGAGCGGCGCGTCGGGCGCCGGCCGCAGCCCGGGGCTCGCCACCCACCTGCCCGAGGCCGCCGAGGGCGTGCGCGCCTACAAGCCGGGCGGCACCCACCGCCACACCCCCGAGATCGAGCAGGAGCTGGCCCTGGCCAGCGGCCACGCCGCCCTCGCCCTCACCTTCACGCCTCACCTCCTGCCCATGTCGCGCGGCATCCTCACCTGCGTCTACGCCGCGCCCACCGAGCCGGCGCGGCCCGCCGCCGCCTACCGCGAGGCGCTCATCGCCGCCTACGCCGGCGAGCCCTTCGTCGAGGTCCTGCCCGAGGGCGCGCTCCCCGACACCGCCCACGTCCGCGGCTCCAACCGCGCCCACGTCCAGGTCGTCGTCGACGCCCGCGCCCGCCGCGTCCTCGCCCTCGCCGCCATCGACAACCTGGTCAAGGGCGCCTCCGGCCAGGCCGTCCAGTGCCTCAACGCCGTCCTCGGCTGGCCGGAGACCCTCGGCCTCACCGGCGCCCCCGTCTTCCCCTGATCGGCTCGGCTCGCCGCTCGCCCATCGACACGCGCTCGCTGGCGCTCGGGCGGCTCCTGACGAACGGCGCCGGCCGACATCACTCGCGCGACGGCCGCGGCCTGTCGGCCTTCGACACGCCCTCGCTGGCGCTCGGGCGGCTCAGGCCGACCGGAGAGATGGGGCTCGCCGTTCGTTGCCCGCGATCTCCGACCGCGGCCGGTGAAGGGCTCCTAACGAACGGCGCCGGCAAGCGGCCGACATCACTCGCGCGACGGCCGCGGCCTGTCGGCCTTCGACACGCCCTCGCTGGCGCTCGGGCGGCTCAGGCCGACCGGAGAGATGGGGCTCGCCGTTCGTTTCCCGCGATCTCCGACCGCGGTCGGTGAAGGGCTCAGGCCGACCGGAGAGATGGGGCTCGCCGTTCGTTTCCCGCGATCTCCGACCGCGGTCGGTGAAGGGCTCAGGGCGATCGGAGGAGGAGCCGGTCCGCTTCGGCCTCGGACCCATCTCGACCTCGGGCTCGGGCTCGGGCTCGGGCTCGGGTTCGGCCTCGGCCTCGGGTTCGGGCTCGGGCTCGCGTTCGGCCTCGGGTTCGGATTCGGCCTCGGCCTCGGCCTCGGGTTCGGATTCGGCCTCGGCCTCGGGTTCGGGTTCGGATTCGGCCGCGGCCTCGGCGTCGAGCCCGGGAGGGTGGAGTCCACGCGCGCGAGCCGACGGGGCGCGCGCCCGGGGATCCCTGAAGGCCGAGTTCGATTCCACGGCCGGGTGGAGAGCACGTTCGGCGCGTCGAGGATTCGGCGCAGGTGGTCCGCGCAGGCCGGGCCCCGCGCACCGCAGGCCGCAAGGGACCCCGGGGGCGCGCCCCCGAGGCTCGCGCCCACGCTCGAGCACCGGTCGCCGCGCCCACGCTCGAGCACCGGTCGCCGCGCCCACGCTCGAGCACCGGTCGCCGCGCCCACGCTCGAGCACCGGTCGCCGCGCCCACGCTCGAGCACCGGT
>CAADGB010000378.1 GCA_900696455.1 uncultured delta proteobacterium | reverse complement strand
CGCCCTCGCCCTCGGCCTGCCGCTCGCGCCGCCGCCGCCCGCCGTGCGCGCGCGCCTGCTCGCGTCCCTCGCCGCCGAGCCGGCCAGCGCGCTCGCCGGCTTCGCCGCGCGCTTCGCCGCCATCTTCGACGTCTCGCTCGAGCGCGCGCGCGCGCTCCTGGCCCGGGTCGACGATCCCGACGCCTGGGAGGCGGGGCCGGCGCCGGGCACGTGGCTCATCCACTTCGAGGCCGGCCCGGCGTGCGCCGGCGCCGACACCGGCTTCGTGCGCTGCGCGCCCGGCACCACGTTCCCCTGGCACCGTCACCTCGGCGCCGAGCACAACCTGGTCCTCGCCGGCCACGCCGACGACTCGCGTTTCGGCCGGCTCGGCCCCGGCGACGAGGCCACCGCCGACGGCGACACCGAGCACGACTTCACGGTCGTCGGCGATCGGCCCTTCCTCTACGCGGTCCGCGTCTTCGGCGTCGACTTCACCGTCCCGCGCCCCGCCTGATCGTCCGCCCCGCTTCGCCCTTCGACACGCGCTCGCTGGCGCTCGCGCGGCTCAGGGCGAACGGAGAAAGGACCCGTCCCCGCACTCGGGCTCGGACTCGGGCTCGGACTCGGGCTCGGGCTCGGGCTCGGGCTCGGGCTCGGGCTCGGGCTCAGACTCGGGCTCGGGCTCGGGCTCGGGTTCGGGTTCGGGCTCGGGCTCGGGCTCGGGCTCGGGCTCGGGCTCGGGCTCGGGCTCGGGTTCGGGCTCGGGCTCGGGCTCGGGCTCGGGCTCGGGCACGGGCTCGGGCTCGGGCTCGGGCTCGGGCTCGGCCACCGCCCGTGCTCCCTCGCGCTCGGCGCGCGATCACGACAGCGGCGCCGGCTTGATGCTCGCGATGTGCATCCCGCTCGGCGTCGTCGTCGTGATCTGCACGCGCTCGCCCTCGGCGAAGCGCGGCACCAGCTCGGGCGGCCCCTGGAAGTGCAGGCCGGAGAGGTTCTCGACGTGGATGTCGGTGCCGTCGCCGTCGATCGCCTGCTCGATGTCGAGGACGATCTTCGCCACCTGCCGGGGCGGCACGCCCTGAAACTTCGACATCACCGCATGCAGCTCGATGCTCCGGATGGTCCCCACCACCCGCATGCCATCGACGCTCGACATGGCCCTAGCATACACCGGCGCCGAACGCGGTTTCCGGGAGTGACCGGCGCCGTCACAGCGCGGCGCGCGCGAACGCCGCCAGCCCGAGCGCGGCCAGCACGAGCGCGACCGGGCGCGTCAGGCCGCGCCGCGGCGCGGCGATCGCGGCCGACCCGGCGGCGCCGCGCGCGGCGAGGTGGGCGAGCGCGACGAACCACGCCGCCGAGCCGATCCCGACGCCGAGCGCCGCCACCAGCGCCGCCGCCAGCGACGGCGGGGGCACCGCCGCGGCCACCGCCAGCCAGGCCCCGAGCGCCGCCGGGTTGGGCAGCGTGAGCGCGAGCCCGAGCCCGAGCCCGCGCGCGAAGCCGGTCGGCGCCGGTCGGGCGCGGGCCGCGCCGCCGTCGCCCTCGCGCCGCCGCCACAGCGCGAGCGCGTAGCCGCACAGGATCACCCCCGCCGCCACGTGCAGGATCGCGCTCACCTCCGGGCGGCCGATCACCACCTGGCCGACGCCGCCGAAGGCGAGCGCGGCGTGGCTCAGGTCGGCGCCGGCGCCGCCGACGCCGATGCCGGCCGCCGCCCGGGCGCCGCGCCGGGACGCGGCCTCGACGATGGCGACGTTGACCACGCCCAGCGGCAGGCCGGTGACCGCGCCCAGGCCGACGCCGGCGGCGAACCAGGGGCCGAGGTCGATCACGCGCCGCCGCCTCGCCGCTCGCCGCTCACCACTCGATGTGGTGCGTCACGGTCCGGGCGGCCTCGATGATGACCTCGAAGCGCCGGGTCTTGCCGCGCGGGCCGACCACCTTGACCTTGTAGGGCCCCGGCCGCAGCGGGTACTGGTCGAAGGCGTCGTTCACGATCCGGTTGCCGTCGATGAAGACGGTGAACTTCTCGTCGGAGGTGAGGGTCAGGTAGCCGTAGCGGTTCTCGGCGATGATCTCCTCGCGCGAGGCGTCGATCGGCAACGGCGCGTCGATGGGCAGGTCCAGCTCCTCGACCGCGGCGTCGATCAGCTCGGCCGTCACGCCGCCGGCACCCCCGGCGTCGGCCGCGCGGGTCTTGCCGCCGCCGAGGCTGAGCACCACGATCAGCGCGATCAGCGCCGCCGCCACCACGCCGCCGGTGACGAGGAGGCGGCGCATCCGCTGGCGCCGCCAGTCGGCGAGCAGATCCGTGCTGGGGTCGGCGAGGTCGACCATCGGCAGGCCGTCGGGCGCCGCCAGGGGGACCGGGGCGGCGACGCGCGCGCCGGGGACGGGCGCGCCGGAAACGGGCGCGCCGGGGACGGGCGGCGGTCCGGGGCGGCGCACGGCGCCCGACGCCGGGGTGGGCGGCGTGTGGCTGATGACCATCGACGCCGGCGTGCGCTCGGGCGCCGCCGGCAGGTCCTCGACCGCGACCAGCATCTCGCCGTCGATGGGCTCGAGCTCCTCGTTGGCGAACGGCGACGGCGAGACCTGGGTCGCGGCCGCGCCGAGGCTGCCCGAGCTCGAGCCGGCCAGCGACGGCACCTCGTCGCTCTCGGCCCGGGTCTCGGCGGTGTGGCGGGCCTGGGCCAGGATCTCCTCCTTGGCCGCCAGCTCGGCGGAGAAGTCGCGGCTGACGATGAGGGCGAGCTCGGGGGGGCTGGCGACGCCGCCGAGGGGAGCGATCGCGGCGCGCACCGCCTCCGCCATCTCGAGGGTGCTGGCGAAGCGGCCCTGCGGCTCGCGGGCCAGGGCCCGGGTCAGGACCGCGACCATGGCCGGCGGCAGGTCCGGGCGCCGGACGCGGATGTCGGGGATGGGCTCCTCGGTGATGGCCTTGAAGGTGAGGAAGTCGCTCTCGCGGTGGAACAGGCGCTTGACCGCGAGCAGCTCGTACATGACCGCGCCCAGCGCGAACACGTCGCTGCGCCGGTCGAGGGGTTTGCCCAGGATCTGCTCGGGCGACATGTACGCGTTCTTGCCCTTGACCGTGCCGGTGCGGGTCTTGGAGCTGGCGCCGCGGGCCTTGGCGATGCCGAAGTCGAGCAGCTTCACCACGCCGCCGGTGGTGATGAGGATGTTGGGCGGCGAGACGTCGCGGTGGACCACGCCCAGCGGCAGGCCGTCGGGGCTGCGCGCCTCGTGGGCGTGGTGGAGGCCGGCGCACGCCTGCTCGATCAGCCCGGCCACCGCTCGCACGTCGAGGAACTGGCGCTGCTTGGACAGCCGCGACAGCATCCGCGACAGCGCCACCCCGTGCAGGTACTCCATCACGATGAACCACACGCCCGCGGCCTGGCCCAGCTTGTGGACCCGGCACACGTTGTCGTGCACGAGCTGCGAGGCCAGGTTGGCCTCGTCGCGGAACATCGTGACGAAGTGATCGTCGTCGGCGAGGTGGGGCAGGATGCGCTTGATGACCACCACGTCGGAGACGCTGAGGTCGACGCCGCGCTTGCGGGCGAGGAAGATCTCCGCCATGCCGCCGGTGGCCAGCTTGGCCAGGAGCTCGTAGTCGCCCAGCGCGCGGTCGCGTGGCGCGGTGGCGCCGGCGGAGGTCACAGCCGGCAATGATAGCGCAGGCCCCACATCCCGCGCGAGTCGGCAGGCCCGGGGATCAGGTGAGTCCGCGGCGGTCGAGGTAGTCCTGGGTACACCCCGCGGTCAGGGTGAGCGACCGGCCGAGGTCCTCGAGGATGGCCTTCTCGATGCGCCCGCCGATCAGCCGGACGTGGACCGTGACCTCGCCGTCGTACTGGCGCCGGACCTGGCCCGGCCCCGCCGGCTCCAGGCGGTAGGTGGCGCGGATCTGGGCCTTGCCGTCGAGGAGGCGGGGGCGGATGTCGAACTCGATGGTGTGGCTGGCCTTGTGCCAGACGATCACCTCGTCGTAGCTGAGGTCGCCCTTGAGCAGCGGTCGGATCACCGCCGGGAGCTGGCGGCGGGGGAAGACCCGGCACACCCGGCGCCGGGTGGCGCCCTCGTCGACGTCCTCCAGGATCTCGCGGCGGGCGACCTCGACCCGGCGGTCCTGCTCGGCCTGGTGCTCGGGGTCGAAGTAGACCTCGAAGACGGCGTCGGGATCGCGGGCGCGGAACAGGTACTCGAAGTGGAACGGGGTCACGGCGCGTCGCAGTAGTACCCCACCTCGGCGTCGATGTAGCGGCAGACCTGGCCCGAGGCGGCGCAGTCCCGGGTCTGGAGCTGGCCGCTCTGGCACCACTCGGCGACGTCGCCGTTGCAGCGACCGAGGTAGTCGAGGCCCATGCACGGATCGGGCTCGCAGTAGGCGCCGCCCTGGGCCGGCGCGACGGTGCAGCGCTCGCCGAGGCAGGTGCAGTCGCGGGCCCGCGGCTCGCCGCGTTCGCACCAGCGCGCGGTGTTGCCGGCGCAGGTGCCGATGCCGTCGACGCCGCCGCAGGGATCGGGGCCGCTGATGCAGCGGAAGCCGCCGGCGGCGCCGTCCCAGCCGCAGGCCTGGCCGTCGGCGCAGGTGACGCTCTGGAGCTGGTCGGCGTCGCAGTAGAGGGCGCGGCCGCCGTTGCAGCGGCCGACGGCGTCGATCGTGCCGCAGCGGTTGTCGGGCGTCGGCGTCGGCCCGGTGTAGAGCTCGATCCAGGCCAGGGCGATGTCGGCGCGGGTGAAGTGATCCATGTCGACGCACGAGGAGTCGCCGTGCGACAGGGCGCCCGCGGTGCGCACCGTGCCCTGGCCGTCGATGACGTAGACCGGGCCGCCGGAGTCGCCGTAGCAGACCCCGCGCAGGCCCATGCCGTCGACGGAGACGTACTCGGCGTCGACCTGGTACAGGGTCTCGACCGCGAAGTAGCGGGTGCCCGAGGTCCCGGCCTCGGTGTCGCCGTAGCCCGCGGTCTCGACCAGGCTGCCGACCAGCGGCGCCGGCGAGTCGACCAGGACCGGCACCGGCTCGAGGCCGGCGACCAGCGTGGTGGCGTCGGCCGCCAGGCGCACCAGGGTGAGGTCGAGCGGGGTGGGCGTGCCGCCGAGGTCGACGCTGGGGCGGGTGTGGACCTCGGCGGCGGCGACGCAGGTGCCGGCGGCGGCGGTCGGCCCGAAGCAGATCGTGTTGCCGACGGCGACGCCGCAGTGGGCTGCCGTCAGCACCCAGGTGGGGGCGATCAGCGTCCCGCTGCAGAAGATGGCGCCGGGGCCGCTCTCGGTCCAGCCGCCGACCGCGTGCACCTGGCCGGCGGACAGCGGCACCAGCGTCGGCGCGGTGGTGCCGTTGTGGATGCGGGTCCGGGTGCGGAGGTCGGAGCCCTGGCACACCGGGGCGTCGGGGCCGGCGTCGGGATCGCCGTCGCCGTCGCCGCCGCCGCCGCCGCACCCCACCAGACTGGCCGCGGCGAGGGCGAGCGCGAACGGACGACGCATCCTGCGAATCTATCGGGTCGCTGGCGCGTCCGGAAGGCGCGAGGAGGCCGGACCAGTCACGAATCGGTCACGGACCGGTCGGGGGCTGCCCACGGCCCCCGCCACGCGCTGCCCCAACCCTGTTGGGGGCATGGAGCGGCGCTGACTCGACCGCTCGTAAGGTGCGGCCATGGCTGCACTCATCAAGCGCGACCCCGAGCTCGATCGCATCCGGTGGATCGACAACGTCCCGTTCTGGGGCGTCCACGTGGCCGCCGCCGTCGGCCTGGCCCTGGTCGGCTTCTCGTGGCTCGGCGTCGCCCTGTGCGTCGGCTCGTACGCCATCCGCATGTTCGGCATCACCGGTGGCTACCACCGGTACTTCTCGCACCGCGCCTACAAGACCAGCCGCGCCGGCCAGCTCGTGCTGGCGCTCCTGGGCGTGATCGCGACCCAGAAGGGGCCGCTGTGGTGGGCCGCCCACCACCGCAACCACCACAAGTACTCCGACCAGCCCGAGGACATCCACTCGCCGCGGCAGCGCGGCTTCTGGTGGTCGCACATGTTCTGGATCCTGGTCGAGCGCCACAAGCGCGCCGACCTGTCCAAGGTCAAGGACCTCACCCGCTACCCCGAGCTGGTGTTCATCGATCGCTTCGAGATCCTGTTCACCGTCGCCTACGCGGTCGTGCTCTACCTGGCGGCCGGCCCCATCGGCCTGGTCTACGGCTACTTCCTGTCGACCGTGATCCTGTGGCACGGCACCTTCACCATCAACTCGCTGTCCCACGTCTGGGGCAAGCGCCGCTACCAGACCACCGACGACAGCCGCAACAACTGGGTGCTGGCGATCATCACCGGCGGCGAGGGCTGGCACAACAACCACCACCACTACCAGCGGGCGGCCCGCCAGGGCTTCTTCTGGTGGGAGATCGACACCACCTACTACGTGATCAAGGTGGCCCAGGCGCTGCGCCTGGTGTGGGACGTCCACGACGTGCCCCGCCACGTCCGCGACGGCGTCGAGGCGCCGGGGCGGGCGCGCCTCGGCGAGTCGGGCGACGACGAGCCGGCCGAGCGGCTCGCGGCGTAGCGGCCGGGCCCGCGGGGCGACGTCCCGAACCGCGGCCGCCGACCTGGCCGGCCGGGCCCGGCGCGCGGCATGCTGGCGCCGTGGACGTCACGACCCTGGCGGTGGCCACCGACCTGATGATCACCCGCTGGGGCAGCGAGGTGACCGATCGCGGCCCCTACCTGCTCGTCCGGACTCCGGACGAACCCGACTTCTGGTTCGGCCAGGCGCTGGTGGTCCCGCCGCCGGCGCCCGCCGAGCCCGGCCCGGCCTGGCTGGCGCGCTGGCAGGCGAGCTTCGAGCGCGAGCTGCCGGCGGCGACGCACCGGGCCCTGGTCGTCGACGGCGACGTGTCGTCCGCGGTCGAGGCGGCGGCGACGGCGGCGGGCTGGGCGGTGCAGCGCAACGTGGCGTCCTCGGCCCGGGCGCTGGCCGAGGCGCCGCCGCCGGCCGGCGTCGAGGTGCGGCCGCTGGCGAGCGACCGTGACTGGGCGCAGGTGGTCGCGCTCGCCCTGGCCAGCGACGAGCACGACGCCGCCCCCGACCGTCCGGTCGACGAGCTCCACCGTCGCTTCGTGCGCGGCCGCGTGGCCAGCAAGCGGGCGTGGGTGGAGGCGGGCCGCGGCGCGTGGTGGGGCGCGCTCGCCGGCGACGCGCTGGTCGGGTCGCTGGGGGTGGTGGGCGAGGGCGAGCTGGCGCGCTACCAGGACGTCGTGACCCACCCCGCCTGGCGCCGGCGTGGCGTCGCCCGGGCGCTCCTGACCGCGGCCGGTCGAGCGGCGCTCGACCGCGGCGCGCGGCGCCTGGTCATCGTCGCCATCGCCGGCGGCGACCCGCTCCGCCTCTACCGCGCGGCGGGCTTCGCGCCGGCCGACACCAGCGTCGAGCTGCTGCGCCGGCCGCCGGCGTAGCCGCGCGCGGCCGACGCGAAGCGCGGGCCCCGCCGCCGCGGGCGGCCGGGCCGCACCGCGGCCGCCCGGCGCTCACCTCGGCCGGCCCGCGCGTCAGCCGCGCACCGCCAGCCAGGCCGCGGCCCGCACGTCCGGATCGGCGTCGCCGAGGAGGCGGTGCAGGATGCCGGTGTCGCCGATCGCCCGCTGCCGCGCCCACGCCGCCCGCGCGATCGCGGCCCGGACCCGCGGATCCGGATCGTCGGCGAGGTGGGCGAGCAGGACGTCGTCCGACGCCAGCGGGAACACCCAGGCCAGGGCGCCGGCCAGCACCAGCCGCTCGTGCGGATCGATCGACGTGGCCAGCTCGGCCGTGGCGCCGACCGCCTCGAGGGCCGGCAGCTCGGTGAGGCGGGCGGCGAGCTGGTGCGCCAGCTCCTCGAGGTCGTCGGTGTCGACCACGGCCTGGGACATGGACGCGACCTCCGCGTGGGCAGGGCCGGGGCTCGCCGTCGCGCCGCCGGCGATGACGGCGAGGGTGGCGGACTTGAGGATGGCGCGCAGGCGCGCCAGGGACTTGCCGGAACGGGCCGGCGATGACTTCGGCTTCGACATGAGAGACCTCGCGGCGCAGGGCCGCACTGGCGCCGGTCGCGCGCCGGCGCGGCGGCGCGCTCGACGTCGTCGAGGCGAGCCACCACCCGGGGCGCGCGCTCGACGCGACCGGAGACTCGAGAGAGATGCGCTCGGTCTCAGGTGCGCGGCGGCGAGGTCTGGGGGGCGACCGCGAGGACGTCGCCACCGGGCGCGGCGGCGGAGGCCGACGCGCGCGTCATCAGCTCGAACGGCCGACCGGGCGCGCTCGCCAGGTCGTCGCCGACGAGGGCCGGGTCGTGGTCGCGCCCGTCGCCGGTCGTGGCCCCCGGCTCGACGGCGCCCGGGCCGGCCGGCGCCGCCCCCATCGACGCGCAGGTCGAGGCCAGGACCGTCGGCAGCTCGGCGCAGCAGGCCAGGCGCGGCGCGTCGGCGCTGGCCGCGGCGGCGCTGGCCACGCCCGGCGCACAGGCGGCGCCCGCCGCGAGCACCGCGGCGAGGGCGAGCCTCGACCAGACGAAGGCCATGGACGACACCGTGGTCATGGTCGGCCCCGGCGTCAAGCGGCAAGATCCGGGCATGTCGCCAGCCGGACCTCCCTCGCGCCGTGACCTCGTCCTCGGCCTCGGCCTCGGCCTCGGTGTCGGTGTCGGTGTCGGTGTCGGCGTCGGCCTCGGCGGCGCGCTGACCGCCGGCTGCGGGCGCGAGCGCGCCGGCCGCGACGGGCGGGCGGCCGGACCGGGTGACGCCGTCGCCGGCTCCGCCTCGCCCGCGCCCGACGCCGTGGGCTCCGCCGCGCCCGCGCCCGCCGCCGCCAGTCCGCCCGCGCCGCCGCCGCCGTCGGCCGGGGACGCGATCCGCGGGCCCGACGATGCCCGGTTCCCGTCGTTCACCGGCGCCGACGGGGCGGCGATCACGCGCCGCCCCATCCCCTCGACCGGCGAGCTGCTGCCGGCCATCGGCCTCGGGAGCTGGCCGACCTTCGACGTCGGCCCCGACGAGGTCGAGGGCGTGCTGCCGGTGGTCGCCCACTTCCTCGCCCGCGGCGGCCGCGTCATCGACAGCTCGCCGATGTACGGCCAGGCCGAGGCCGCGATCGGCCGCATGCTCGCCGCGGTGCGCGCCGCCGAGCCGACGGCGCCCGACGCCTTCGTCGCCACCAAGGTCTGGACCTCGGGCGAGCGGGCGGGCCGCGAGCAGATGGAGCGGTCGATGCGACGCCTCGGCGTCAGCCGGCTCGATCTCATGCAGATCCACAACCTGCTCGACTGGAAGGTCCACCTGAAGACCCTGCGGGCGTGGAAGGAGGCCGGCCGCTTCCGCTACCTCGGCGTCACCCACTACCAGCACGGCGCGTTCGCCGAGCTCGAGCAGCTCGTGCGGCGCGAGCGCCTCGACTTCGTCCAGCTCCCGTACTCGGTCGCCGACCGCGCCGCCGAGGCGCGCCTCCTGCCGGCGGCGGCCGCCGCCGGGGTTGCGGTGCTGGTCATGCAGCCCTTCGACTCCGGCGCCCTGTTCCGGCGCGTCCGCGGCAAGCCGCTGCCGCCGGTCGCCGCCGAGCTCGGCTGCAGCTCGTGGGCCCAGCTCTTCCTGGTCTGGCTGCTGGGGCACCCGGCGGTGACCTGCCCCATCCCGGCCACGTCCCGGGTCGCCCACCTCCTCGACAACATGGGCGCGCTCACCGCCCGCGTCCCCGACGCCGCCCAGCGCGCCGCCATCGTGCGCGCGGTCGAGGCCTGACGACGAGCGGCGGGCGCTGGCTTCCCGCCCCGGTCGCGCCGTGATATATCGGTCCCCGTCAACGGAAACCGATATGACCGACCCGGCCGACCGCGAGTTCCGCCTCGCCTTCTGGAAGCTGCACATCCTCCACCACGCCAGCCGCGAGCCGGTCTACGGCCTGTGGATGCTGCGCGAGCTCGAGGCGCACGGCCATCGCCTGAGCCCGGGCACGCTCTACCCGCTGCTGGCGCGGATGGAGGCCCGGGGCTGGCTGCGCTCGACCGGCGGCCGGCACGCGCGCGCGCGGCGCGCCTACCGCATCACCCCGGGCGGGCGCCGCCTGCTGGCGGCGCTCCGCGACGACATCCACGAGCTGTACCGCGAGGTCGTGCTCGGTCGCGAGCCGCGGGCGGAGGGGAGGCGGTGATGGCCGGCGGTCAGCTCGCCCGCGTCGTCGGCGTGCCCGGCGCCGTGCTGATGGGCCTGGGGTCGATCGTCGGCACCGGCATCTTCGTCAGCGTCGGCGTCGCCGCCGGCATCGCCGGCCCGGCGGTGGTGCTCGCGGTCGCCGCCGCCGCGGTGGTCGCGACCTTCAACGGCCTGTCGAGCGCGCAGCTCGCCGCCAGCCACCCGGTGAGCGGCGGCACCTACGAGTACGGCTACCGTTACCTGAACCCGACCCTCGGCTTCACCGCCGGCTGGATGTTCCTGTGCGCGAAGTCGGCGTCGGCGGCGACCGCGGCGCTGGGCTTCGCCGGGTACACCCTGGCGGCGTTCGACGTGTCCGACCGCTGGGCGCGCACCGGGCTGGGCGTCGCCGTGGTCGCGATCCTGACCGCGGTGGTCGCGGGCGGGATGCAGCGCTCGAACCGCACCAACGCGATCATCGTGGGCTTCACGCTGCTGGCGCTGGCCGCGTTCGTGGTCGCCGGCCTGCCCACCGCCATCGACGGCGCGGGCACCCACTTCGCCGGCGCCCTCGACGACCTCGACGCCCGCGAGCTCCTGCACGCCACCGCGCTCATGTTCGTCGCCTACACCGGCTACGGCCGCATCGCGACCCTGGGCGAGGAGGTCGTCGAGCCGCGGCGGACGATCCCGCGCGCCATCGTCACCGCGCTCATGGTCACGATGGTCCTGTACGTGACGGTGGTCGCGGTCGCGGTGGCCGCGGTCGGCGCCGGCGCGCTGGGCGCCGCGACCTCGCAGGCCGCGGCGCCGCTCGAGCTGGTGGCGCGCTCGCTGGCGGTGCCCGAGGTCAGCTACCTGGTCGCGGCGGCGGCCATCACCGCGATGGTCGGCGTCCTGCTCAACCTGCTGCTCGGCCTGTCCCGGGTGCTGCTCGCCATGGGGCGCCGCGGCGACATGCCGCCGGCGCTGGCCGAGGTCGAGGCCCGCCACGCCTCGCCGCGGCGCGCGGTGATCGTCACCGGGATCGGCATCGCCGGGCTCACGCTCCTGGGCAGCGTCAAGACCACCTGGTCGTTCAGCGCCTTCACCGTGCTCGTCTACTACGCCCTCACCAACCTGGCGGCGCTGCGCCTGCCGGCCGAGCATCGCCGCTTCCCGCGCTGGGTGGCCGGCCTCGGCCTGGCGAGCTGCCTGGGCCTGGCGTTCTGGGTCGAGCCGCGGATCTGGCTGGCCGGCCTCGGCCTCATCGCCGCCGGCCTGGGCTGGCACCTGGTGGCCCGGCGGTGGTGGCGCCCGCGCGCCTGACGCGCGCCTGACGCGCGCCCGATGCGTGCCGGACGCGCGGCTGGCGCGCGGCTCGTGGCTGACGACGACGTTCGAGCGTCCCGCGCGCCCGACCGGGTGGTACCGTCGCCGGCGATGCAGCGCCGCCACCTCCTCGCGCTCGTGCTCGTCGCGCTCGTGGCCTGCGGTGGGAGCAGCGGCGACGGCGACGGCGGCGATGGTGGGGGCAGCGGCGACGGCGGGGGCGGGGGCGGCGACGGCGGCGGCCCCGACGCGGCCCCGCCGCTGCCGGTGTGCGTGCCGACCTGCGGCACCGCCGCCGACTGCGCGACCGGGCCGGCCGGCTCGATCATCGACGCCGACAACTACGCCTGCGACGGCGGGCGGTGTCGCTGGCTCGGCTGCCGCTCGACCGCCGAGTGCGTCGCCACCTACGGCACCCAGGCCTGGACGTGCGAGGCGGCGTTCGGCGCCGCCGTGCCCACGTGCTGGCCGACCTGCACCGGCGTCGCCCAGTGCGCCAACCCGCAGAGCCCGCTCCTCGACGCCGACAACTACGCCTGCGACGGCGGCAAGTGTCGCTGGACCGGCTGCAACAGCACCGCCGAGTGCACCGCCGCCAACATGTCGCAGGCCTGGGCCTGCCGCGACGTCGGCGGCCTCATGACCTGCGTCCGCACCTGCTCGACCCCGGCCGACTGCGCCAGCCCGTCGGCGCCCTACGACGCCGACAACTACGCCTGCGTCGCCGGCGCCTGCGAGTGGCGGGGCTGCAACACGACCGCCGAGTGCACGACGATCGATCCCGACTGGGTGTGCGAGTAGCGCGACGCCCGCGCCGGCGCGCCGCGCGCGCGGTCAGCGCGCCGCCGGCGGCGGCGGCACGACGTGATCGCGGAAGGCGCCGGGGTCGCCGCGCTCGCCGTCCATGGCGGCGCGGGCGATGTTGTACATCTCGCGCGCGGTGACGTAGTGCAGGCGCCAGCGGGCGCCGTCGTTGTAGCGGGTGGTGAGGTGGCGGTGCAGGGCGTGGCCGTCGGCGCCGAGCAGCGAGGCCGCGGTCTTCTCGACGGCGCCGTGGGTGTGGACCTTGACGAACACCCACTCCGGCCGGCCGGCGACGTGGACGCCCTGCGCGACCCAGGTGTCGGCGCGGGCCGGGGTCGGCGGATCGTCGCCGGTGAGCGCGCCGTTCTCGAGGCGCAGGCCGAGCCGGCCCTTGCGCACCAGCGACAGCGGTCCGGTGATCATGAGCAGGCGGTCGTCGAAGGCGGCGCCCACCCGCGCCGGCTCGCCGCGATCGTAGGCGCGGCGGCGCGCCAGGTCGCCGGTCGGCCAGTAGATCAGATCGACCATGTCGGACTGGCACGGGTCGGGCGCCGACGGGAAGGTGAAGTCGGCGTAGCAGCCCAGGTCCCACAGGAGCGGGAGCTCGTCGTCGACGCCGCACCAGCGCCCGTCGGGCCGCCCGTTGGCCAGGCACCAGTTGCCGTGGATGAACGCCCACCGGTAGCCACCGCCCGGCGCCCGCGACAGGTGGCCGTGGCCGGCGAAGGTGTCGAGGTAGCCGGCGAGCTTGGCGCGCAGCGTGGCCGCGGTGTCGCCGTCGTGGTGCATGTGGACCTCGACCTCGCCCAGCCCGGCGCGGGCCAGCGCCGCCAGGTCGTCGAGGTACGCCGGCCGGTACTCCTCGCCCGGGAAGAACCACGAGTGGCGGGGCGGGTGGCCGTCGGCGTCGCGGTACGGCGACGCCAGCGCCGGGTAGCCGTCGCGCCAGGCCGCGACCCGGGCCCGACCGGCGTCCTCGGGCGCGCCGGCCCACAGCGGCTCGTAGTGGTCGCAGATCGCGAACAGCAGGTGGCGCGGCCCGGCGCTGGCGGCGGCGGCGCGGGCGCGGGCGCGCCGCACCAGGTGACGACCGTAGCCGCGCATCCAGGTGTGCAGGTTCTTCTGGCGGAGGCGGGACAGCACGCGTCGGCGGATGCTACTACGCGGTCGTGGATCTGTACGGCCGGCTCCTGTCGAAGGTGCTGTTCCCCGGCTGGGAGCGCGCGCGCGGGCGGACGACGATGGACGTGCTCGCGTACCTGCGCGAGACCGAGCGCGCCTCGGCCGTCGAGCTCGAGGTCATCCAGAGCGGGCTCCTGCGCCGCCTCGTGCGCCACGCCTACCAGCACACCGCGCACTACCGCGCGGTCATGGACGCCGCCGGGGTCAAGCCCGACGACCTCCGCTCGCCGGCCGACCTGGCCCGGCTGCCGCTCCTCGAGAAGGCGACCGCGCGCGCCACCGGCCCGGCCCGCGAGGCGACGGCGCCGCCGTTCGCCGAGGTGGTCAAGACCACGAGCGGCACCACCGGCACGCCGATGATCGTCAAGTACAACGCCGAGTCGCGGGTGTGGCGCGACGCCACCCGCTGGCGCGGCTACGGCTGGGCCGGCTACCAGCCGGGGCACAAGGCGTTCCACTGGTGGGGCGTCCTGGCCACGCCGCCGACCGGCTGGAAGAAGTACAAGGTCGAGCTCGACCACGCGCTGCGCCGCGATCACTACATGGACTGCTCGCCGCGCGACGACGCCCACCTGGCGCGCGCGGTCGAGGCGCTGCGCCGGCTCCAGCCCGACGTCATGCTGGCCTACGCCCAGGGCGCGGCCGCGCTCGCGCGCTTCGTCAACCGCACCGGCGGCCGGGCCTGGCGCGACCTCCCGGTCATCACCGGCGCCGAGCGCCTGTGGCCGCACGATCGCGAGGCGATGCAGCAGGCGTTCGGCCCCGAGCTCTTCGAGACCTACGGCTGCCGCGAGGTCATGCTCATCGCCAGCGAGTGCGAGGCCCACGACGGCCTGCACCTGTCGATGGAGACGATGATCGTCGAGCTGCTGGTGCGCGAGGGCGACACCACGCGGCCGGCGCGCCCGGGCGAGACCGGCGAGGTCGTGATCACCGACCTCCACAACCTGGCCCAGCCGCTCATCCGCTACGTCGGCGGCGACAGCGCCGTGGCGCGAGGACCGGAGCCGTGCCGGTGCGGGCGCACGCTGCCGCGGATCGGGCCCATCGAGGGTCGTGTCACCGACACCCTGCGCGACGGCCGGGGCAACCCGGTCAACGGCCTCCTGTTCTCGATCCTGTTCGTCTCGATCGTCGACCACGCCACGCAGTTCCAGATCTTCCAGAAGAAGACCGGCGAGCTGTCCCTGCGGATCGTGCCGACCACCGGCGGCAAGATGCCCGCCGCCGCCGAGCAGCTCGCCCTCGACTTCCTGCGCAAGTACCTGCCCGGCGTCCCGGTCACGATCGACTACGTCGACGACATCCCGGTCGGCGCCGCCGGCAAGCGCCACATCGTCGTGGTCGAGCGCTGACGGTCGCTGGCGGTCGTCGACTGGCACCAGGCGTCGGGGCTCATGGCATGCTCCCTGACTTGTTGCGTTATTCCTGAAAAGCGTTGTCATGACAAGGCGTTGACAGCGCAGGCCGCAGATTTACAGATTGACAGACGAACGGCCCATGAGTCATGACAATTGTCATGGCGAGGAAGCTCGGAAATGTCGTCGTGCTCGGGGCCAATGGCGCGATGGGGTCGGGGTCGGGGGCGGTGTTCGCGGCCGCAGGCATCCGCACGGTGTTCCTGGCGCGCACCCGCGACAAGGCCGAGGCCGGTCGTCAGCGCGCCGAGTCGATGGTCAAGTCGACCGCGATCTCGCGGTTCATCGAGACCGGCGGCTACGACGAGCTCGAGGCCCGGGTGGCCGAGGCCGACCTGGTGTTCGAGGCGGTGGCCGAGGATCTCGCGGTCAAGCGCGAGGTGTTCGCCCGGGTCGACCAGGCGCGCAAGCCCGACGCCATCGTCGCCACGGTGTCGAGCGGCCTGTCGATCGCCGCGATGTGCGCGGCGCAGAGCGCGTCGTTCCAGGCGCACTTCCTCGGCATCCACTTCTTCAACCCGCCCAACGTGATCGTCGGCTGCGAGCTCATCGCCCACGCCGGCACCGATCCGGCGGTGGTGGCGTTCGTGCGCGAGCTCCTGGCCGGGCCGCTCGGCCGCGAGGTGGTCGAGACCACCGACACCCCGGCCTTCGCCGGCAACCGCGTCGGCTTCAAGGTGCTCAACGAGGTGGCGCAGCTCGCCGAGGAGCACGGCGTCGTCTTCATGGACGCGCTCGTCGGTCCCCACACCGGCCGCGCCATGGCGCCGCTGGTCACGGTCGACTTCGTCGGCTGGGACGTGCACAAGGCGATCGTCGACAACCTGCACGCCCACACCGCCGACGAGGCCCACGCCGCGTTCGCGCTGCCGGCGTACATGCAGCGCCTGATCGACGCCGGCCACCTCGGCAACAAGACCCGGGCCAGGGGTGGCTTCTACCGCACCGACGGCAAGGGCCCGGACGCGGTCCGCCTCGCCCTCGATCCCCGCACCGGGGACTACCGGCCGCTGGCCGAGCTGGCCCGGTCGCTGCCGGCGTTCGTCGACCAGATGAAGGCCGCGATCCGGGTCGGCCGCTACCGCGCCGCGATGGACGCGATGTGTGAGGCCACCGGCGCCGAGGCCGACCTGCTGCGCCGGGTCGTGCTCGGCTACGTCAGCTACGGCCTGTGCCGGGTCGGCGAGGTCGTGGCCCGGCCCCGCGACGTCGATCGCATCATGGGTTTCGGCTTCAACTGGGCGCCGCCCAGCGTGCTGGCCGACGCCATCGGCGCCCGCCGCCTGATCGGGCTGCTCGACCGCGCCCGGCTGCAGGTGCCGCGCGTGGTGGTCGAGGCCGCCGAGAAGAACCTCCACCTCTTCGACGAGCCCGAGGTCGACCGCGGGCGCTTCTTCGTCGCCGCCTGAGCCCCGAGCCAAGGAGAGAGCACCATGACCGCACCCGTCTACATCCTCGGCGGCTTCCAGACCGACTTCGCCCGCAACTGGACCAAGGAGGGCAAGCACATCTCGGCGCTGATCCGCGAGTCGGTCGAGGGCGCCCTCGCCGTCACCGAGGTCGCGCCCCGCGAGATCGACGTCGGCCACGTCGGCAACTTCGCCGCCGAGCTCTACGCCATGCAGGGCCACCTCGGCGCGTTCCTGGTCGACGTCGACCCGGCGTTCTCGGGCCTGCCCACCGGGCGCCACGAGGCCGCCTGCGCCTCGGGCTCGATCGCGCCCCTGGCGGCGTCGGCCGAGATCGAGGCCGGTCGCTACGACTGCGCGCTGGTCGTCGGCGTCGAGCAGATGAAGACCGTCAGCCCGGCCATCGGCGGCGACTACCTGGGCACCGCGGCCTGGTACGAGCTCGAGGCCAAGGGCGTCGAGTTCCCGTTCCCCAAGCTGTTCGGCAAGCTCGGCGACGAGTACGACCGCCGCTTCGGCCTCGACGACAAGCACCTGGCCCACATCGCCGCGGTCAACTACGCCAACGCCAAGCGCAACCCGCGGGCCCAGACCCGCACCTGGTACATGAACGAGGAGCACGCCTGCCAGGTCTCGCCGTACAACGCGGTGATCGGCGGGCGCATCAAGATCAGCGACTGTTCGCAGGTCACCGACGGCGCGGTGGCGGTGCTGCTGGCGTCGGCGCGGTTCGCCGAGGCCTACGCCGCCCGCCGCGGCCGCGCGCTCGAGTCGCTGGCCCGGCTCCAGGGCTGGGGCCACCGCACGGCGCCGCTCACCTTCGACGCCAAGGTCGCGGAGAGCCGCGACCAGCCCTACGTCCTGCCCCACACCCGGCGCGCCATCACCGACGCCTTCACCCGCGCCGGCATCGCCGACTGCTGGGCGCTCGACGGCATCGAGACCCACGACTGCTTCACGACGTCGGAGTACATGGCCATCGATCACTTCGGCCTGACCGCGCCCGGCCAGTCGTGGAAGGCGATCGAGGACGGCGTGATCGACTTCGGCGGCAAGCTGCCCATCAACCCGTCGGGCGGCCTGATCGGCGCCGGCCACCCGGTGGGCGCCACCGGCGTCCGCCAGCTCCTCGACGCCTCGCTCCAGGTCACCGGCCAGGCCGGCGGCTACCAGGTCAAGGACGCGCGCCGGTTCGCCACCCTCAACATCGGCGGCAGCGGCACCACCAGCGTCGTGTTCATCGTCGGCGCCTGAGGCGCGCCGACGCGCAGCCGTGCCGCGATCGCCGGCGCCGAGGCGCAGCCGAGGCGGCCGCGGCCGCGTTCAGCGCGCGACGACGAACGGCAGGCGCAGGCCGAGGCCGGCGGCGACGAAGCTGGCCACCTCGCGGTGCGGCTGCTCGCGCAACCCGGTCTCGGCCCACGCCGAGAGCGCGAGCGTGCCCATGACGGCGCCGCCGTGGCCGCCGGCGAACACCCCGGTCCACACCTCGATCGAGGCGCGGGCGGCGCAGCCCAGGCCGCTGACCTCGCCGTGGTCGAGCAGCTCGCCGCGGCCGCCGACCCACGTCCGCCAGTGGCGGCCGGCGGCGCCACGCACGGCGACGTCGATGAAGGCCCCGGCCGCGCCGCCGCCGGCGGCGGGCTCGGCGACCGGGCTGGTGGCGCGCGCGCGCGCCCGCGGACCGGGCGCGGGGGCGAAGGTCGCGACCACGCCCACGCTGACGTCGATCGGGGTCGGCCGCGGGTAGAGGGACGCCCACGACAGGCCGACCAGGAGCTGCGGCGCCTCGTGCTGACCGCGCGTGGTGTGGGTCACGGCGTGACCGAGCTCGATCTCGAGCGGCGGCAGGGCCCCGCCGCGGCCGGCGTGGGCGGTGCCGGCGAGCGCGCCCGCCCCGACCGCGGTCCCGGCCACGAGGAGGAGGGCACGGGGCAACGGGAGCCGGCGGCGACGCATCCCGCGCACGCGACGCAAGCCCCGTTCCACGCGCGCGGCGGCGGGCGCCGCGTCGAGTCGCGCACTTGCCCGGCGCTCGCGGCGACGAGGCGTGGCGCGCGTGCGACACTGGGGCGAGGGCGTCGCGGTTGCGATCCGGCGCACGCCGCGCGCGCCGCGCCGTGAATGTCTCGCGCCCACCCGCGTCGGAGCCGCCCGTGATGCCCCTACCGCGCCTCGCCGCCACCGTCGCCGCCACCGTCGCCGTCAGCGCCGCCACCGTGACCGGGACCGCGGCGCCGGCGCGCGCCGACCCGCGCGGCGCCCTGATCTGGGGCGGCACCGCCCTCGAGCTGTCGACGCTGGGCGTGTTCGCGCTCAACTTCGGCACCGACCTGGTGCCCAACCACGGGCCGGGGATGATCATCAACTTCACGCCCATGGTGATCGCGCCGGCGGTCGGCTACGGCGCCCGCAACGCCGACCCGGCGCTCCCGCTCGCGATCCACGGCGCGGGGTGGATGGGGGTCGACCTGTTCCTCCTCGGCACGCTCATCGACGGCCGCGGCGAGCGCGACCGGATGAGGGTCGGCGCCGTGGCGTGGACGCTGGGCGCGGTCGGCGCGGTCGCCGGCGGCGTGCTGTCCACCCGGGTCGACCCGGGCACCGAGACCACGGTGTTCATGGCGGCGCCGCCGGCGGGCTTCGCGGCCGGAGGGCTCGTCCTCGGCGGCATCCTGGTGCTCGCCGGCGGCCTCGACGGTGACAAGGCGGTGAGCCAGTTCGCCACCGGCGCCACCATCGGCCTGACCCTGGGCCTGGGCGCGGCCACCTACCTGGCCCTGCGCGACGATGGCGGCGACGGCGGTGCGCTGGCGCACACCGCGCGCTTGCCGGCCCCCCGGCTCGAGCCGGGCCGCGATCGGTTCGTGGTCAGCGTCGGCGGCAGCTTCTGACCTGACTCGGGGCGACGGCCACTACCCCGCGACGCCCCGTCGGGGCCCGGCGCCGACGTCGCCGGCTTTGGTACCATCGCGGACGATGCGCCTCCTCCGCACGCCGTTCGTCGTCCTCGGGTTCGTGCTGGCGCTGGCGCTGGCGCCCGCCGGCTGTAGCTGCGACGGCGGCCCGCCCGGCGGGGGCGACGGCGACGCCGGCGACGGCGTGGACGCGCCGTCCGGGCCCGACGCCGGCACCTGCACCGGCGGCTCGCTGTGCGGCGACCCGGCGACCTGCTGCGAGGCCGGCAACGACTGCGTCGACGATCGCTGCCTGCCGGCATGCGCGACCGGCATCCGCTGCGGCGCCGACCTGCTCACCTGCTGCGACGCCGGCGACGTCTGCCTGTCCGGGGTGTGCGTCGTGCCGGGCGCCCCGTGCACCGACTCGTACGACTGCGAGCCCGGCCAGTTCTGCGAGCCCACCCTCGACCAGTGTCTGCCCCAGCCCGATCCGCTGACCTGCGAGCTGGTCCCGAGCTTCTCCACCCTCAGCGTCACCACCGAGTGGGCGTACACCGATCACCAGATCATCTCGATCCCGGTGGTGGCCAACCTCGACGGCCAGGGCGCGCCCGAGGTGGTCGTCAACCTGACCCAGATGGACGGCGGCGGCTTCCCGGGCGGGCGCATCGCCGTCCTCGACGGCCGCACCGGCGCGGTCCGGCTGGCGCCGCTGGCGCACGCCCCGCCCACCAGCTACGGCTCCCACGGTCGCTCGACGATCGCGGTCGGCGACGTGTCGGGCGACGGCCTGCCCGACGTGATCTACGCCAGCCGGGTCGACGCCGCCTTCAACAGCCTGATCGTGGCCATCGACGGCACCGGCAACCTGCTGTGGACCTCGCGCAGCCCGGCCGGCGCCGACTACCGCTTCCGCATCGAGAACGCGGCGGTGACCCTGGCCAACTTCGACGCCGATCCCATGGCCGAGATCGTCATCGGCGCCACGCTCCTCGACCACGACGGCCGGGTGCTGTGGGACGCCGCCGGCAACGGCCAGGGGTCGACCTACGGCACCAACGCCGGCTACACCGGCGGCATCTCGGTGGTCGCCGATCTCGACGGCGACGGCGCGCCCGAGATCGTGAGCGGCCGCCACGCCTGGAAGGTGCAGTGGAACGCCGGGCCGCCGGCGTCGGCGACCGTGACCCCGTACTGGACCTACGGCACCGGCGCCGCCGACGACGGCTACCCGGCGATCGCCGACCTCGACGGCGACGGCAAGCCCGAGGTCATCCTGGTGGCGTCGCGGCGGGTCATCGCGCTCAACGGCCAGACCGGCGCCCTGTGGTGCGGCGTCGATCCGACCGACGTGATGTGCCAGCAGGGTGCGCCCCGGACCCAGCCCATCCTGATCCCGGGCGGCGCGACCAGCAACCGCGGCGGCCCGGCCACGATCGCCGACTTCGACGCCGACGGTCGCCCCGAGATCGGCGTCGCCGGCGGCTACAGCTACGCGGTCTACGACGTCAACCGCCCGGGCGAGGACGTCGTCCAGCCGCCGGGCGATCCGGCGCCGGCGGCGGGCGCGCTGTTCGTGCGCTGGTCGCGTGCCACCCAGGATCTGTCGTCGAACACCACCGGCTCGTCGGTCTTCGACTTCCAGGGCGACGGCGTCGCCGAGGTGGTCTACGCCGACGAGTGCCACATGCGCGTCTACCGCGGCACCGACGGCGACGTCCTGCTCGACGTGCTCAACACCACCGGCACGATCCACGAGTACCCGCCGGTGGTCGACGTCGACGGCGACGGCAACTCCGAGATCCTGATCGTCGCCAACGACAGCAACGCCGCCGGCGACTGTCCGGGCCAGACCCCGCGCCGCGGCCTCTACGTCTACGGCGACGCCAACGACGAGTGGGTGCCGACGCGCCGGGTCTGGACCCAGCACACCTACCACGTCACCAACGCCACCAGCGTCGGCAACGTGCCGCTGGCCGAGGACGACAACTGGCGCCAGCCCGGCCTCAACAACTACCGCCAGAACGTGCAGGGCGACGGCATCTTCAACGCCCCCGATCTGGCGCTCTCGCTGTCGGCCGGCCTCGACGCCTGCACCACCAACCAGCTCGAGCTGCGGGCCCGGGTCACCAACCTGGGCGCGCTCGGCGTGCCCATGGGCGTCGAGGTGACCTTCTACCGCGGCACCTCCACCGCCGGCACTGTCCTCGGCACCGGCGCCACCACCGCCCCGCTCCTCCCCGGCCAGTCGGCCACCGTCCGCCTCACGATCCCGGCCCCCATCGACCCCACCGACTACTTCGCCCAGGTCGACACCGCCAACGGCGGCGCCGGCGCGGTCGCCGAGTGCGACGAGACCAACAACGGCGACGGCCTCAACCAGGCCGGCTGCCCCTTCATCCCCTGACCGGCGCGGCCGCGGCGGCGGCCGCCATCGCCAGCACCCGCTCGAGCACCGCGCGCTCGCCAGCGCGGACGAGCCGGCAGGTGTGGGCCCAGGCGGCGTCGGCGCCGGCGGCGGACGCGGCGGGCGCGGCGGG
>CAADGB010000377.1 GCA_900696455.1 uncultured delta proteobacterium | reverse complement strand
GGCCCATCTTTCCGGTCGGCCTGAGCCGCCCGAGCGACAGCGAGGGCGTGTCGAAGGCCGACAAGCCGCGGCTGCGTGCCGTTCGGTTTCCCGCGAGCTCCGACCGCGGTCGGTGAAGGGCTCAGGGCGAGCGGGGGGGGGGCCGGGCCTTCGACACGCCCTCGTCGCTTGCGGAGCGGCCGAGGCCGAGCCCGAGTGCGAGGCCGAGCCCGAGCCCGAGCCCGAGCCCGGTGTATGGTCGGCTCATGGTGCGCGTCGTGATCGTCCTGGTCGCCCTCGCGGGCATCGCCTGCGAGAGCAAGAAGGTCAGCTTCCATCGGCTGGAGCTGCCGGGGTTCACGGTGGAGGTGCCGCGGACGCTGACGTTCACCGGTGACCTGCGCGAGGACTACGCCGCCGGCAGCATCAAGGCGCAGTCGCGGAAGCCGCCGTACGTGGCGGGGGTGTCGTGGCAGACCGGCGAGCTGTCGACGGTGGACGAGCTGCGGCAGCTCGCGGCGGTCATCGCCAGCGGCATCGACGCGGGCAAGATGACGATCGAGCCCGGGATCGCGCGGCGCACCGAGGTCGCCGGGCAGGCCGCGGTCGAGATCGACATCACCTTCGGCGGCGCGCCCATGACCCTGCTCGAGGTGGAGTGCGGCGTGCGCACGGTGCAGCTCATGGCGTGGTCGATGAAGGGCTCGCGCGAGATCGCGGAGCGCATGCGCGCGACCTTCCGCTGCGCGCCGGTGGCGGAGCTCGAGGTCGCGGGCGGCACCGGGGCGCCGGTCGGCTTCGACCGCCCGGACGACACGCTGGCCGGCTGGGCGCGCATGCCGTCCGACGTCGGGCAGCTCGCCCTCACCGACGAGGCCAGCGTCGTGATGTTCACCCGGGTCGCGGACGTCCGCGCGGTCACGCCCGACGCGCTCGACCGCATGATCGTGGGCATGATGGCGATCGGCGACGTGGAGTGGAAGCCCGAGGGCCGCGAGCGCCGCGACGGGCCCCACGGCGCCCGCGAGCTGTGGCGGGGCGTGATGACCAGCGAGGGCGAGAGCCTCCCCGCCGTCTTCACGCTGTGGCCGTGCGACGGGCTCGGCGGCAACATGGCGATCGCGATGATCTTCGACGAGGACCGGCGCGCCGCCGCGCTCGACCTGGTGATGGCGGCGCGGTGCCCGCGGCCCGACGACGCGCCGCTCGCCGTGCCGGCGGCGCCCGACGACGACGCGCCCTGACCACGCGGACGCCGGGACGCCGCTCGACGGCGGCGTCGGGCGCTGCGCGCTCCGTCTGGCTCGGGACGAGCGAGCCGGGCGCGCGCGCCGGGCTCAGGCGGCGCGCCGGCGGCGGCCGAGCAGGAGCGCCGGGGTGTCGGCCGGGCCCGCCGCCAGCACGCGCACGCCGGCGCGGGTGAGGAGCGCCCGGGCCTCGGTGAAGGCGCGGCGGTGGTCGCGGGTGAGGATCGAGGCCACGAGCTGGCCGGTCTCGGTCGCGGCCGAGGTCGAGAACGCCGGCATCTGCGGCACCAGCGCCACCACCGTCCCGGCGTGGCGGCGCGCCCGGGCCAGGGCCCGCCGCACCCGCTCCTCGTCCTCGACCACGCCGGTCAGGTCGGAGAGGATCACGACCTGGTCGGGGCGGCCCTCGGCCACCGCGCGCTCGACCGCGGCGGCCAGGCCGGCGGCGCGGCGCCCGTGCTCGGCGTCGCGCCGGTAGGGCAGCTCGATGCCGCGCAGGCGGCAGAACAGGCGCAGCGGCGCGAGCTGGGGGTCGGCGCCGGCGGCGAGGTGGACCCGCGACCACCACCACGGCGGGGCCAGGCTCTTGCCGCCGCCCATGGCCTCGAGCAGCCGGGTCACCATGCGCGTCATCGCGCCCAGGTCGTAGAGCACGCCGTCGGGGCCGGCCTGGATCTGGTTCCAGCGCGGATCGTCGATGGGCGGCGCCACCCGGATGCGCACGTCGATGGCCTCCTGGTGGGCGAGGTAGGCGGCGACGGTGGCGACCAGCTCGCCGGGCGTGAGGTCGGTGAGATCCTCGTCGACGACGGTGTGGGCGTCGAGCAGGCGGTCGACGAGCTGCAGCCAGTGGTGGTGGCCGTTGCCCGGCCGCAGCTCGAGCACCGGCCGGGTGTCGAACGTGACCAGCCCGACCCGGTCGCCGGCGGCGATCGCGGCGCGGGCCGCGGCGGCGGCGGTGTCGACCGCCCAGTCGAGCGGCGTGCGGCCGGGCTCGCCGACCCGCATCGTGGCGCCGATGTCGGTGACCAGGACGTGGGTCGCGACCAGCTCGTTCTCGAGGTCGCGCACCATGAGCTTGCCCTTGCGGGCGGTGGCCTTCCACGCGATGTACTTGAACGGATCACCGTGCGCGTGCTCGCGCAGCTCGCGCAGCTCGCCGGCCAGGCCGCGCCGCCGCACCTGGTGCTGCCCGACGCGCTCGCTCTCGACCCCGGCCGCCCGCGTGATCGCCGGCGTCACCGCCGCCCGCGGCCGCGGGAAGACCTTGACCGCGATCGGGTTGGGGAAGGAGGCGTGGACCTCGAACAGGTTGAGCAGGTCGCCCAGCACCAGCACCGCGCCGTGCAGCACCTGGTAGCCGGCCACCGCCGGCCGGACGTCGGTGGTGTGCTCGACCTGGCGGCCGGCGCCGACCGTCGCCGGCGCGCTGGGCGCGACCTCGAGCCCGCGCCCGGTCAGGACCCGCGTCGCCAGGATGCGCAGGGTGCGGCTGCCGTGGTTGCGGTAGGCGATGTGGAGCTGGAACGGCCGCTCCGGGGCCAGCGCGCCGCCGGGCTGATCGCCGGGCGGCACCCACCACGACAGCTCGATCTTCTTGCGGCGCAGGAGCACCGCGGTGGGGAAGAACCCCAGGTACGCGGCGAGGAGCGCCACCAGCACGCCGCCACCCATGCCCACCAGCGGCGGCGCGCCGCGGAACGCGCCGACCAGCACCATGAGCGCCGCGGTGGCGAGCACCAGCTTGCCGCGGGTGGCGAGGGACGGGATCATCGGCCTGGGGGTGGACGGGACGCGACGTGGGGACGAGACGAGCGACGGGGCGAGCGGGACGGCGCGGCGGCGCTACCGGCGCGGCGTCTTGTAGGCGACCTTGGCCAGGGCCTCGGTCACGACCGCGGCGCCGGTCGCGCCCTCGAGCTCGGCGTCCGGGGTCATGAGGATGCGGTGCGACAGCACCAGCGCCGCGAGCTGGCGGACGTCGTCGGGCAGGACGTAGTCGCGGCCGCGGATGAGGGCGAGCGCCTTGGTGGCGTGGAGCAGCGCCAGCGCCGCCCGCGGCGAGGCCCCGAGGTAGACCCGGGGGTGGCTGCGGGTGAACTGGGTCAGGCCGAGGATGTAGTCGAACAGCTCCTCGGCGACGTAGACCTCCTGCGCCAGCGCCTGCATGCGCAGCACGTCCTCCGGCCGCACCACCGCGGTGACCGGCGGCGGCGGCCGGTCGTAGGTCATGAGCATCCGCTTCTCGTCGGCGCTGTCGGGGTAGGTCATGCGCAGCTTGATGAGGAAGCGATCGACCTGGGCCTCGGGCAGCGGGTACGTGCCCTCCTGCTCGATGGGGTTCTGGGTCGCGAGCACGATGAACGGCGCGCCCATGGCCCGGGTCTCGCCCTCGATCGTGACCTGCTGCTCCTGCATGGCCTCGAGCAGGGCCGACTGGGTCTTGGCCGGGGCCCGGTTGATCTCGTCGCCGAGCAGGACGTTGGTGAACACCGGGCCCTCGCGCAGGACGAAGGTGTTGGTGCGCATGTCGAGGATGTAGGTGCCGGTGATGTCCGACGGCAGGAGGTCCGGCGTGAACTGGACGCGGCGGTAGCCGATGCCGAGGGTGGTGGCGAAGGCCTTGACCAGGGTGGTCTTGGCCACCCCCGGGTTGCCCTCGATCAGGACGTGGCCGCGCGCCACCAGGGTGGTGAGCAGGGCCTCGGTGATCGACGGCGAGCCGATGAAGGCCTTGCCGACCTCGTCGATGATGGCGCGGGCGACGTCGCCGACCGAGGTCAGGTGCTCGCGGGCGATTCCGGGTTGGGCCATGCGGGAGTCCTCGGGAGCGACGCGGTGCGTGCGGTGCGGGTCGGGGGCGACGCGGGTCCGTTGCGACGCGGGTCGGGTGCAGGGTGGATCAGGTCGGGTCGGGGTCGACGCCGAGGGTACGATACAGGTCGCCGACGTCGGCGTGGAGGTCGTGGAGCTCCCGGCGGCTCACCCGGCCCCGCGACCACGGCGCCGCCGCCTGCTGGCGGGCGGGCAGGGCGCGCAGGCGACGGTGGACGCGGGCCAGGGCCTGGCCGGCGGCGGCGCCGCGGGCCTCGCTCACCCGCTCGACCAGCTCGCGCTCGGGGAGCTGGTGCAGCGGATCGACGGTGCCGGTGACCCGGGCCAGCGCCGCGGCGACGCCGTCGCGCAGGACCGCCGCCGGCAGGAGGAAGTTGCGGGCCCGGCGGTGGTCGTGGGCGGCGACGATGCGGGGCAGATCGGCGGGACGATCGGGGCGGAGCAGGCGCAGCCAGCGGCCGTCCAGGGGCAGGCGGCGCCACGGCGGCATCGCGGCGATGGCCAGGAGCGCCAGCGCGATCGCGAGCAGGCCGCCGATCACGCGCATCGCCACCGGCGTCAGGAGCCAGTCGTTGCGCTGCTCGAGCCAGCGGTTGACGCCGGCGATCGAGCGCCCGAACGCGCCCATGCCGGCGTCGTCGATGAACGGCCGCGGCTCGCCGAACATGGGCACGTCGCCGCGCAGGAGCACGACCCGGTCGGCGCGGCCGCCGCGATCGAGCCAGCGCAGGGTGTTGACCGCGAGGGTCAGGTTGCCGGGGAACTGCAGCATGCGGTTGATGAAGACGCTCGGGTCCGACACCACGACGAAGCGCCCGGTTCCGTGGCCGCCGGCGACCACGATCGCGCCCTCGGCCTCGCCGAAGCCGATCACCGGGGTCGCGCCCCGGACCTCGGTCAGCACCGCCGGGTGGTTGGTCACCACCTCGTCGACGCCCTGGGCCAGCGGGTGATCGGCGGCCAGCGGCCGCGCCACCGGGGCGTACAGGCGCGAGCGGTAGTAGCTCGGCGCCTGCGGCGTGCCGACGTCGGCGCGCAGGAGGCCGAGGCGGGCGAGGGCGTCGCCGGCCTGGCCGAAGTCGTCGCCGATGAGGACGTGGCCGCCGGCCTGGACGAAGGCGGTCAGCCGCGACGGATCGACCCGCTGCAACGGGTAGAGCAGGACCAGGATGTCGCCGTCGTCGAGCTCGCCCCACTCCAGCGAGCTGACCGTGCGCACCTCGAGGCCGAGGCCGGCGGCGGTGCGGGTGAAGGTGTAGAGGCCGTTCCACTCGCGGCTGTCGGGGTCGTAGTCGGCCAGCGGCTCCTGGGCCGCCGCCGGGCGCGGCGCGCCGCCGCTCGCGATCGCGAGGGCGGCGGCGAGGGCGAGGCCGCGGGCCAGGCGCGGGCGGTGGCGACCGGTCATCGCATCTCCCGGCGCAGGGCGTGGGCGGCCTCGCCCAGGGCGCCGAGCGCGGTGGCGAGGCAGGTCGGGCGCTGCATGGCCAGGAGCGCGAAGTAGCCGCCCTCGACGGTGTGGACCACCACGTCGACCCGCGCGTTCTCCACGACGAAGTACTCGGCGCCGCCGAAGTGCTTGGTGTTGAGCGCGGCCTCGAGGTGGGCCAGGACCACGCCGAAGTGGGCGGTGAGGATCGCCCAGTCGGTGGGATCGGTGCGGGTGACGAAGTCGACCATCTCGCCGTCGGAGGCCGCGAACGCGCCGCCCACCGCGCCCGGCGTGCGATCGCACGCGGTCTTGAGGATGGCGCCGAACGGGGTCACGGCGCGCCTCCGGCGGGCGCCGGCGCCGGGCCCGGGCGCGCGCCTTCGCCACCGGCCCCGGCCGCGTCGCCGTCCTCGGTCTCGACCCCGAGCGCCTCGCGCAGGGTGGCGTCGTCGACCAGGACCCGCGCGCCGTGGCTGCGGGCGAGCTGCTGGGTCCATTGCTGGAACCAGCGCAGCCGCATCGCCGGGAACAGCTCGGCCAGGATCTGGTCGCGGCTCCGGGTCCACGGCTCGAGGCGGCTGGTGTAGAGGATGAGGTCCCAGCCGTAGGGCCCGCGCACCGGCGGCGCGACCTGGCCGATGCCGCCGATGGCGAACAGGGGCTCGTGGTAGTAGGCCTGCAGCCGCGAGCCCTCGCCGTAGGTGGCCGCCTCGGGCGTGCCGGTGGAGACCTCCTGATCGGGCGCGGCGGCGGCGCGCACCGCCGCCTCGACGTCCGGGGGGAACAGGTCGGCGCGCCCGGCCAGGGTGGCGTGGGCGGCGCGGATCGCGGCCTCGGCCGCGCGATCCGCCGGCGTCCCGGCGGGGGCCTCGAGCTCGATGCGGGCGAAGAAGCTGCCGCGGTACTCCTGGCGTACGGCGCGCCACTGGTTGCGCCGCCACACCTCGTCGACCAGCGCGGCCGGCAGGTCGGCGGGCGTGGTCACCTTGCGCGTGACCTCGCGGTCGACCAGCGCCGCCGCCAGCACCCGCCGGCGCTCGGCGAGGAGCTCGGGATCGGCGCCCAGGCCGCGGCGTTCGGCCTCCTGGGCGGCGAGCTCGAGGGCGAGGCACTGCGCGAGGGCGTCCTGGCGCGAGCGGGCCCCGGCCGCGGCCTGGGCGGCGACGCAGCTCCCCCACACCGGGCGATCGTCGACGGTCGCCACGACCACGTCGTCGGGGCCGGCGGCGGTCGCCACCAGCGGCGGCAGGGCGGCGCGCCCGGTCGCCGGCCGGGGCGGCGCGGCGTCGCCGCAGGCGGCGACCAGGACGAGGAGCGCGAGGGGCCGGGCCAGCATCACGCGCGCTCAGTCGCGCTGGACCAGGGCCAGCCGCGCCATCTCCTTGCCCACGGTGATGACCGAGACGCCGATGACCATGACCACCAGCGCGGCGATGTAGTCGCGGCGCGCCAGGTAGTCGATGGACTCCTTGAAGAAGAACATGCTGCCGCCGATGAGCAGGAGGGCGAGGATCTCGAAGAAGTAGCGGCGCATGGCACCTGGCTCGCTAGAGGTGGCGGAGGTAGACCAGCAGCGCCATGAAGCCGAGCGCCGCGGCCACCGCGAGGTGGAAGCGGAGGCGCGGCCGGCCGCGGGCGGTGTCGGCCCGGGTCATGGCGAGGTGGGTGACGAGGTCGCGGTCGCCGGTGCGGTGAGGGCGGAGCGCGCCCAGGAAGACGTGGAGGTAGAGCACCAGCCACAGCGCGAGCACGGCGACGTTGAGGAGCGTCTGCATCGGCGCCACCCGCCCCGGGTACATCTGGGCGAGGAAGCTGGTGATCGCCGGATCGAAGTTCACCCAGTACAGCCCGAGCACCGGGCACACGACGGCGAGCACGGTGAGGAGCCAGTAGACGCGCTCGCGCCGGCGCCAGCGCGGCGGCCGGGCGGCGGCCGCCGACGCCAGCGGCCGGGTGCTGACGGGCTCGGCCGGCTCGTGGAAGGCGGCGAAGAAGGAGCCGGAGAGGAGGTACGCGACCACGCCCGCGCCCACGAGGCCGAAGCGGACCGGCCCGTAGAGGTGGGCGCTCGCGATCTCGGGCGCGACCGAGATCGGGACCAGGAGCGCCGACGGGAACGCGCCCAGGAGCACCAGCTCGCTGCGCCGCCAGATCCCGACCACCAGCGCCGCCAGCGGGGCCACCACCAGGATCACCTGCGCCGCCCCGCGCACCGCGCCGACGTGCAGGGCCGGGACCAGCACCAGCGACAGCCACACGTTGAGGCCCAGGGTCAGGGCCACCGCGTCGGCGAAGGTCTGCCATCGCCGCGCCCCGCCGGGGCGGTCGGGCACGACCTCCGACGCGGGCGCATGCGCGGTGACCTCACCCGGCACGGGGGCCATCGTAGCAGCAGGGCCGGGCCGGCGCGATCGGCGGCGCGCGTGTTACAAGCGGGGCGTGTCCCTCGTCGTCACCATCGATGGCCCCGCCGGCGCCGGCAAGTCGACCGTGGCCCGCCGCCTGGCCCGCCGCCTCGGCTACCGCCTGCTCGACACCGGCGCCATCTACCGCGCGGTGGCGCTCGGCGCCCTGCGCGCCGGGGTCCCCCTCGACGACGAGCCCCGGCTGGCGGCGATCGCCAGCGGCCTCGACATCGACTTCGCCTTCGAGGGCGACGTCAACCACGTCCGGGTCGGCGGCGAGGACGTGACCGCCGCCATCCGCACCCCCGAGGCCTCCCAGGCCGCGTCCCGGGTCTCGGCGTGGCCGGCGGTGCGGGCCGCGCTGCTCGAGCTCCAGCGCCGCCTGGGCGGGCAGGGCGGGGTGGTGGTGGAAGGCCGCGACACCGGCACCGTGGTCTTCCCGGACGCCGGGGCCAAGTTCTTCCTGACCGCGAGCGACGAGGAGCGGGCGCGGCGGCGGCAGGAGGAGCTCGAGGCAGCCGGCAAGGAGGTGTCGTTCGCCGCCACCCTGGCCGAGATCCGCGAGCGAGATTCACGGGATGCGAGCCGGGACGTGGCGCCCATGCGGGCGGCCGCCGACGCGGTCCTGGTCGACTCCTCGGCGCTCACCCTCGACCAGGTCATCGAGCGGATCGAGGCCGAGGTCCGCCGGCGCGGGGCCTGAGGGCCGCGCCCGCCCGCACCTCGTCCGCGGCCCCGCGGACGGAAGGTGCCCTTTCAATTGACAAAGGCAGGGCCGTCCAGTACCTCTCTCGGCCTGCTTCCGCCGGGCCTCGCCAGTGGGACCGACCGGATGCAAATCCACTCTGAGGAGCCTGTTTTGCAAATGGTAGACGCTGGAGCCCACACCGACGACGACTTCGCCGCGCTGTTCGCGGAGAGCCTGCTGCAGGACACCGCGAAGGAAGGCGAGATCATCCGCGGCACGGTGATCTCGGTCGGCAAGGATTACGCGATCGTCGACATCGGCTACAAGTCCGAGGGGCAGGTGGCGCTGGAGGAGTTCCGCGCGGCGGACGGCCAGATCACGGTGGCCGCGGGCGACGTCGTCGACGTCCTGCTCGAGGCGCGGGAGAACGACGCCGGGATGTGCGTCCTCTCCAAGGAGAAGGCGGACCGCTTCAAGGTCTGGGACGAGATCTCGGCCGCCTGCGAGCGCGACGAGCTGATCGAGGGCACCATCAGCGCCCGCGTGAAGGGTGGCCTGTCGGTCACCATCCGCGGCGGCGTGAAGGCGTTCCTCCCCGGCTCCCAGGTCGACCTGCGCCCGGTCCGCAACCTCGACGCGTTCCTGGGCCAGAACTTCAAGTTCAAGGTCATCAAGTTCAACAAGAAGCGCGGCAACATCGTGCTGTCGCGCCGCGTGCTGCTCGAGAAGGAGCGCGCCGCCCTCAAGGAGTCGACCCTGGAGCGCCTCAAGGAGGGCCAGGTCGTCGAGGGCATCGTCAAGAACCTCACCGAGTACGGTGCGTTCATCGACCTCGGCGGCATCGACGGCCTGCTCCACATCACCGACATGAGCTGGGGCCGGGTCAACCACCCGTCCGAGATGTTCCAGGTCGGCGACCACGTCCGGGTCAAGGTCCTCAAGTTCAACGCCGACACCGAGCGCGTCAGCCTGGGCCTCAAGCAGATCAGCGAGGACCCGTGGAGCCGCGCCGCGGAGAAGTACATCCCGGGCACGGTCGTGCGCGGCAAGGTGGTCTCGCTCAAGGACTACGGCGCCTTCATCGAGCTCGAGGAGGGCATCGAGGGCCTGGTCCACATCAGCGAGATGTCGTGGACCCGCCGGGTCAAGCACCCGTCCAAGATGGTCGCCGTGGGCGACATGGTCGAGGCGGTCGTGCTCGACGTCGACGTCAAGCAGAACCGCATCTCGCTCGGCATGAAGCAGCTCGAGCCCAACCCCTACGAGCAGCTCACGGAGAAGTACCCGCCGGGCACCGTGGTCAAGGGCAAGGTCCGCAACATCGCGGACTTCGGCATCTTCGTCGAGATCGAGGAGGGCATCGACGGCCTGGTCCACATCAGCGACATGTCGTGGACCCAGCGCGTCAAGCACCCGTCGGAGCTGTTCCAGAAGGGTGACGACGTCGAGGCCGTGCTGCTCAACATCGACACCAGCGACGGCGAGAAGCCCAAGATCTCGCTCGGCATCAAGCAGCTCGTCGCCGACCCGTGGGACCGCATCCCGTTCGACTACCCGATCGGCAAGATCGTCGACGGCAAGGTCCTCAAGGTCCTCGACTTCGGCGCCTTCGTCGAGCTCGAGAAGGGGGTCGAGGGCCTGGTCCACGTCTCCGAGATCTCGGAGGAGCACGTCGAGGATCCGCGCGCGGTCCTCAACCCCGGTCAGGAGGTCAAGATCCAGATCCTCTCGACCGACGCCGCCGAGCGCAAGATCGCGCTGTCGATCAAGGGCGCGGCGCGGGCCAAGGAGATGGCGGACGCGCAGGGCTACAGCTCGCCCAACGCCGGTGGCGCCACCCTGGGCGACCTCAGGCGCGGCAAGCTGGGCAAGCTCGGCAAGGGCAAGAAGGGCCGCGACCACGACAACGACGAGGCCAACGACTGAGGCGTAGCCGAGGCGCCGGCGCGGGCCGGCGACCGCAGGCACCGGCGGGCCCCCTCGGGCCCGCTTCGTCTTTTCGGCGCGATGACCGGCCCTCCGGGGCGCCGGCGGGAGTATCGTCCCCGCCGGATGAGCACCGCGCGCGAGACCCTCACCGTCGAGCACGACGGCCCCCTGGCCGTCGTCACCATCCGCCGCCAGGCCGCGCTCAACGCGCTGTCGTCGCGGGTCATCGCCGAGCTGACCGAGGCCGCGGCCGACCTCGAGCTGAGCGACGAGGTCCGGGTGGTGGCCGTGACCGGCGCCGGGGGCAAGGCCTTCGTCGCCGGCGCCGACATCGCCGAGATGAAGGACCTGACCCCGACCCAGGCCCAGGCCTTCTCCGAGATGGGCGGCAACCTGGGCCACGCCATCGAGTCCTCGCGCAAGCCGTGGGTGGCGGCGGTCAACGGCTTCGCCCTGGGCGGCGGCTGCGAGCTGGCCCTGGCCTGCGACTTCATCTACGCCGCCGACAACGCGCGCTTCGGCCAGCCCGAGGTCAAGCTCGGGGTCATCCCCGGCTTCGGGGGCACCCAGCGCCTCGCCCGCCGGGTCGGAGTGGCGAAGGCCCGCGAGCTGTGCTTCACCGGAGACATGATCTCCGCCGCCGAGGCCCGCGCCATCGGCCTGGTCGACGCCGTGTTCCCGGCCGACGAGCTGATGGCCAAGGTCAAGGCGCTGGCCGCGCGCATCGCCGCCAACGGCCCGCTGGCGGTCGCCGCCTGCAAGCGGCTCATCCACGACGGCCAGTCGCTGCCGCTCGCCGCCGCGCTCACCTCCGAGCAGCAGGCCTTCGGCCTCCTGTTCGACACCCGGGACCAGAAGGAGGGCATGGCCGCCTTCCTCGCCAAGCGCCCGGCCTCGTTCACCGGCCGCTCGCGTCGGAGCCCCCATGCAGTTCGCCCTCACCGAAGATCAGCTCCTGGTCCAGAAGACCGCCCGCGACTTCGCCCGCGAGGAGGTCCGCCCGCGGGCCGCCGAGATCGATCGCGAGCACCGCCACCCGGCCGAGCTGGTGGCGCGCATGGCCGAGCTCGGCTTCCTCGGCATCGCCGTCCCCGAGGCCCACGGTGGCGCCGGCCTCGATCACGTCAGCTACGTCCTGGCGATGGAGGAGATCTCCGCCGCCTGCGCGTCGACGGGCGTGATCATGAGCGTCAACAACTCGCTGGTGTGCGATCCGCTGTACCGCTTCGGCACCGAGGAGCAGCGGCGGACCTGGCTGCGGCCGCTGGCCGCCGGCGAGAAGCTGGGCTGCTTCGCCCTGTCCGAGCCCGAGGCCGGCTCCGACTCGGCGGCCCAGCGCACCACCGCCACCCGCGGCGGCGACACCTGGGTGCTGTCGGGGGTCAAGAACTGGATCACCAACGGCCCGGTCGCCGACGTCTCGGTGCTGTTCGCGATGTCGGACCGGGCCCTGGGCAACAAGGGCATCGCCGCCTTCATCGTGCCCATGGACGCGCCCGGCGTGCGCTGCGGCCCGCCCGACGACAAGCTCGGCATCCGCGGCTCCAAGTCGTGCCAGATCTTCCTCGACGACGTGCGCCTGCCGGCCAGCCACCTCCTGGGCGAGGTCGGCGGCGGCTTCAAGGTCGCGATGTCGACCCTCGACGGCGGTCGCATCGGCATCGCCGCCCAGGCCCTGGGCATCGCCCGCGCCGCGTTCGAGGCGTCCCTGGCCTACGCCCAGACCCGCAAGACCTTCGGCAAGCCCATCGCCCAGCACCAGGCCATCCAGTGGAAGCTGGCCGACATGGCCACCGAGCTCGACGCCGCCCGCCTGCTCACGCTGCGCGCCGCCTGGCTCAAGGACCAGAAGGTGCCGTACGGCAAGGAGGCGGCCATGGCCAAGCTCTACGCCTCCGACGTCGCCAACAAGGTGGCGCGCGAGGCCATCCAGGTCTTCGGCGGCAACGGCTACGTGACCGAGTACCCGGTCGAGCGCCACTTCCGCGACGCCAAGATCACCGAGATCTACGAGGGCACGAGCGAGATCCAGCGCCCGGTGATCGCCAACGCCCTGGCGCGGGGGCTGTGAGCCCGCGCCACCCGCGACGACCCGCGACCAGGAGACAGGAGCGATCATGCGGATGACGACATGGACCGTGGCCGGCTGGCTCGCGCTCGCGCTGGTGGCGAGCGGGTGCGGCGGCGGCAAGAAGGGCGACACCACCCCCGCGGTCAGCGACGACGGGGACGGCGACGGTGGCGACGACGGCGACGACGGCGGCGACACCCTGGTCCCGCCCGAGCGCATGGACGAGATCAAGCGCACCCTCGACGGCCGGCGGCGGGCGGCGGCGCGCTGCCTGTCGGAGGCCGTCAACGAGGGCAAGGCGACGCGCGAGGCCCGCGGCCACGTCGCCCTCGCCTTCGTCATCGGCCGCGACGGACGCGCCCGCAACGTCCAGGTCGTGAGGTCGAGCATCAAGAACCCCGACGTCGAGCGGTGCGTCGTCGGGCTGGTGGAGCAGGCCGACTTCGGCCGGCTGTCGGTCGACCTCGACTGGTCCTACACCTACGCCTTCGAGTCGATGTGACCATGACGTCGTCGTCCCCGCCGTCGCTCGGGTCCTGGCGCCTCGTCGCCGCCGCCGTCACCGCCGTCGTCGCCGGCTGCGGCGGCCCGTCCACGCCCCCGCCCCCCGAGCCGGTCGAGGTCCGCGACAGCGGCCACCGGCAGGCGCCGCCCGACGACGGCGAGGAGGACGACGACGTCGAGATCGTCTCGACCCAGGGCAAGCTCGACCCCGAGGTCGTGACCCGCGCGCTGTCACCGCGCGCCGGCGAGGTCGAGGCCTGCTACGTGCAGAACGTCGGCAAGCGGCGGTGGCTGGGCGGCGGGGTCGAGGTGCGCTGGGACGTCGACCTCGACGGCACCCTGACCGCGGTGCGGCTGGTGCGCAGCGATCTCGGCGCGTGGGAGGTCGAGAAGTGCGTGCTCGCGATCGCCCGCCAGCTCGATCTCGGCAAGCCGCGCGGCGGCAAGGCCCACGTCTCGGCGCCGCTCGCGTTCTCGAACGGCTCGGGCGCGGCGCTGTGGGACGAGGACCAGGCGGTGCGGGCGGTGGGCGGCCGGTTCAAGGAGCTGGGCGAGTGCGCGAAGGCCGCGGCCGCGCCCGAGCCGGTGAACGTCACCGTCACGCTCTACGTCGGCACCCGCGGCAAGGTGCAGTCGGTGGGCTTCGCCTCGCCCCAGGGCTTCGCCGACGCCTGGGCCGACTGCGCCCACGGCCGGGCCATGGCCTGGGCGCTGCCCGATCCGCGGGGCAAGGTCGCCAAGCTGTCGTTCGTCTACAACCCGGTCGCCGTCGAGGACGAGGAGTAGGCCCGTGGAGCTCGGCCTGAGCGAGGAGCAGCGCGCGGTCCAGAAGACCGCCCGCGACTACGCCGAGCGCCGGCTGGCCCCGGCGGCACGCGCCCGCGACGAGTCCAAGGCCTTCCCGGTGGCCGAGCTGCGCGAGCTGGCCGAGCTCGGCCTGCTCGCGGTGGCGGTGCCCGAGGAGCTGGGCGGGGCCGGGGCCGGCGCGGTCGCCTACTCGCTGGCCATGCAGGAGCTGGCGCGCGGCGACGCGTCGGTGGCGGTGGCGGTCTCGGTCACCAACATGGTGGCCGAGCTGGTGGCGCGGATCGGCGACGACGCCCAGCGCCGCCGCCACGTGCCGCGCCTGGCCTCGGGCGAGGCGGTGTGCGGCGCCTTCGCCTTGTCCGAGCCCCAGGCCGGCTCCGATCCGGCCGCCCTCGCCACCCGCGCCGAGCGCACCGCCGGCGGCTGGCGGCTGTCGGGGACCAAGCAGTGGATCACCAGCGGCGACCACGCCGGCGTGGTGGTGGTGTGGGCCATGACCGAGCCCGGCGCCGGCCACAAGGGCATCACCGCGTTCCTGGTCGAGGGCGGCACGCCCGGCCTGACGGTGGCGCGGCTCGAGGACAAGATGGGGCTGCGCGCCTCGAGCACCGCCCAGCTCGTCCTCGACGACGTCGCGGTCGGCGACGACGCGGTCCTGGGCGGGGTCGGCGGCGGCTTCCGCCTGGCGATGATGGCGCTCGACGGCGGCCGCGTCGGCATCGCCAGCCAGGCGGTGGGCATCGCCCGCGGCGCGCTCGAGGCCGCGATCCGCTACGCCGGCGAGCGCGTCCAGTTCGGGGTGCCCATCATCAAGCACCAGGCGGTCGGCAACATGCTGGCCGACGCCGCGACCTGGCTCGACGCCGCCACCCTGCTCACGCTGCGCGCCGCCGACCTCAAGGAGCGCGAGCTGCCGTTCGGCGAGGCCGCGGCCATGGCCAAGCTGTTCGCCACCGAGCGGGCCGGCCTGGTCTGCGACCTGGCCTTGCAGGTCCACGGCGGCAACGGCTACACCACCGACTACCCCGTCGAGCGCGCGTGCCGCGACGTCCGCGTCACCCGCATCTACGAGGGCACCAGCGAGATCCAGCGCATCGTCATCGCGCGCAGCCTCCTGGCCCGCGCCGCCCGCGAGGGCCGCTAGCCCCGCCCGAGGTCGTCCATGTCCACTGCCCCCGCTCCCCGCAAGCTCCGCATCCTGGTGGCCAAGCCCGGCCTCGACGGTCACGACCGCGGCGCCAAGGTCGTGGCTCGCGCCCTGGCCGACGCCGGCTACGAGGTGGTCTACACCGGCCTCCACCAGACCCCCGAGATGATCGCCGCGGCGGCGGTCCAGGAGGCGGTCGACGCGGTCGGGCTCTCGATCATGTCGGGCGCGCACATGACCCTGTTCCCGGCGGTGATGGACGCGCTGCGCGCCCGCGGCGCCGGCGAGATGATCGTGTTCGGCGGCGGCATCGTGCCCAAGGACGACCTCGACAAGCTGACCGCGCTCGGCGTCGCCCGCGTCTTCACCCCCGGCGCCAGCACCCAGGACATCGTGGCCTGGGTCGAGGGCTACGTGCGGCCGCGGGCCGAGGCGACGTGACCCGGGCGCTGGCCGTGCTGGTCGGGGCGGCGCTGGCCGCGCCGGCGCTGGCGGCGTGTGGCGAGCGACCGCGCCCCGACGCGCCGGACCCGGGCGAGGGCGAGGGCGGTCCCGGCGACGACGTCACGGGGCTCGCGCCCGACCGGCCGGCGGTGCCCGAGGTCCCCGAGGAGGAGCGGGTGGCGGCGATCGAGGCGGCGATGAACGCGCTGGCGCCGGTCGCCCAGCAGTGCTGGGCGGCGGCCGCCGCCGACGACTTCCGCCTGAGCGGCCAGGTGCGGGTGCTGGTCCAGGTCGGCGTGCCCGCGGGCCCGGGCGCCGCGGTCGAGATCACCCGCGACACCACCGGCGACGAGACCCTGACCCGCTGCCTCGCCGCGGTGCTCGCCGCCTACGCCTGGGCGCCGCCCCTGGCCGGGCAGGCGGTCGAGCTGCCGTTCGCGTTCGCGGCCCCGGCGATGCAGAACGTCATCGACCGGCGCTTCGTGCCGCGCCGGGCCCAGGCCGGCGTCGAGGTCGCCGTGCTCCTCGACGAGACCTCGACCGGCAACGCCGCGCTGTCGCTGCTCGAGGTCCAGGCCAGCGCGACCAGCCGGCTCGGGCCGCGGGCGCTCGAGCGGCTCGAGGTCTGGGCGTTCACGGCGCCGGCCCGGATCGCCTCCGCCGGCGGCGTCGACCGCGTGGTGGCGGCCGGGGACGTGATGATCGCGCCGGTGGGAGCGCACCTCGAGCTGCGCGGCGAGGGCGGCCCGCTGGCGGCGGTGGTGGCCCTGGTGCCGGGCGGCCGCGAGGGCGCGGCCCGGGCCGGCGCGCTGCCGGGGCGGAGCGCGACCCTGGCGGTGCGCGCGCGCCCGCCCCAGCCCAGCTTCGTGGTCGGCGCCGACGCCGCCCACTACCCGCGCCCCGGCGGCGGCGCGCGCATCCTGGTCGAGCCCCCGGCGGCGGGCGGCGCGGTGTCCCTCGGGCTGCTCGAGCTCGACGCCGGCGTCAGCGTGCCCGCCCACGTCCACGCCCGGGAGACCGAGGCGCTGTACGTGCTCGCCGGGGGCGGGGCGATGATCGTGGCCGGCGCCGCGCTGGCGGTGACCGCGACCTCGGTGGTGCAGGTGCCGGCGGGGGTCGAGCACGCCTTCACCGCCACCGCCGCCACCCGCGCGCTCCAGCTCTACACCCCGGCCGGACCCGAGCAGCGCTTCAAGCCGCCGCCGCCGCCGCCCCGTCCGCGTCCTCGCCGTCCCTGACCCCGTCGCCGCTCGCGGCCGCGCCGCGCCCCGCCGCGCGCGCCCCGCTGCCCAGGTTGCCCCGCATGACCGCTCCCACTCCCCCCGAGGCTCCCACGTCGCCGTCCGCGTCCGCGTCCGCCGCGCCGCCATCCGTCGCCGAGCTCGCGGCCCGGGTCGTCGCCGGGGACGTCCGCGCCGCCGCGCGCCTCATGCGCGACCTCGACGATCGGCGGCCGGAGGCGATCGCGGTCCTCAAGGCGCTGTTCGCCCACACCGGCCGGGCCTACATCGTGGGCGTCACCGGCAACCCCGGCAGCGGCAAGAGCACGGTGGTCGACGCGCTCATCAGCCACTACCGCGCCGGCGGCGAGCGGGTGGGCGTGGTCGCGGTCGATCCGACCTCGCCGTTCTCGGGCGGCGCCATCCTCGGCGACCGCATCCGCATGCAGCGCCACGCCACCGACCCCGGCGTGTTCATCCGCTCGCTGGCGACCCGCGGTCACCTCGGCGGGCTGTCGCGCTCGACCTTCGACGTGGTCACGGTGCTCGACGCCATGGGCTTCGGCCGCGTCCTGGTCGAGACCGTGGGCGTGGGCCAGGACGAGGTCGACGTGATGAAGGCCGCCCACACCTCGGTGGTGGTGACGGTGCCCGGCCTCGGCGACGACATCCAGGCCATCAAGGCCGGCATCCTCGAGATCGCCGACGTGCTGGTCGTCAACAAGGCCGATCGCGAGGGGGCCGACCGCGCCGAGCGCGACCTCATGCACATGCTCGACCTGCGGGCGCCCGGCGAGCGCAAGGACGTCGAGATCGTGCGCACGATCGCCAACCGCGGCCTGGCCGCGGGCTCGGGCATGGTCGAGCTGGCGGCGGCCATCGCGGCCCACCGCGGGCGGGTGTGGAGCGGGGAGGGGGGCGCGGCGCGGACGCGGAGCCGGGCCCAGGCCCAGATCGCCGAGCTGGTGCGGGCGCTGCTCGCCGACCGGGCGGAGCGCGCGCTGGCGGCGCGCGGCGGCCTCGGCGAGGTCGCCGCGGCGGTGGTCGAGCGCCGCCAGGATCCGTGGAGCGTGGCCGAGACCGTGGTCGACTCGCTGTAGCCAGGGCGTCCGCGCCCCGCGTTCGAGCGAGGTAGGGAAACCCGCGCGCGGCCCCGCGTCAGCCGACCGGGTGGCGGGGATCACGCACCTCGCGAGCCGCCGCCGCGGGTGTTACGCTGGGGGTTCTCTCCCCTGGAGGTCTAGCTTGAACATGCTCCGCCACGGTCCCATGGCCGCCCTGGCCCTCGCCGCCGGGCTCGCCGGCTGCGGCCTCGTCGACCCCAACATCACCGACTTCAACCTCAACCTGCCGTCCAAGCAGTTCACGATCGACGCGGCGCGCTGGAACCTGACCGACGCCGATCAGCTCGTCAGCCAGACCTGCACCACCCAGCCCGATCCGTGCGCGGCCGCCGCCCAGCAGGCCTGCGCCGAGGGCACCTGCATCGGTCAGTGCGACGCCACGACGCTGACCTGCGATCTCACGCTCTTCGTGGCGCTCTTCAACACGATCGACCTCCAGACCGAGAAGCCGGAGCTGGCGACCATCGAGGATCAGCCGCTCATCGACGTGACCATCGACGCCATCAACTTCGAGGTCAGCGCCAACACGATGAACGTCGAGACCCCGTCGCTGACGTTCTACGCCGCGCCGTCGACGGTCATGTCGCCCGACGCCCGCGCGCGCATCATCGGCACCGTGCCGCCGATCCCGGCGGGCATGACCCGCTCCCTGGCCCCCATCGACTTCGACGCCAGCGGCCGCGCCAACCTGGCGGCCTTCATGAGCGACTTCCGGACCCCGTTCAACATCATCGTCGCCTCGCAGCTCCTGCTCGAGAACGGCGACACCATCCCCGAGGGCGCGCTCACCGTCCGGGTGGTGGTCGAGGCCCACGCCGGCCTGTAGCGCTCCGCCGGTCCCACGCCGGCCTCGGGCCCGCGCGGCCCGGGTCGGTGCTATACGGCGGGCGTGACCCGCATCCACGACGTCATCATCGTCGGCGCCGGCCCGGCGGGGACGGCGACGGCGGCCCGCCTCCACCAGCACGGGGTGCGCGACGTCGTGGTGCTCGAGCGCTACGCCTTCCCGCGCGACAAGCCGTGCGGCGGCGGCCTCACCGGCCACTGCGACGAGGCGCTGGCCGCCCTCGACCTCGTCCTCGACGTGCCGCGGGTGCCATCGGCCACCGCCCGCGTCCGCCTCGGCGGCTTCGAGCGCACGGTGACGATGGGCCGGCCGGTCAACGTCATCCGCCGGATCGACTTCGACGCCAGCCTGGTGGCGCAGATCCGGGCCCGCGGGGTCGAGGTCCGGGTCGACAGCCCGGTCGCGGGCCTGGCCGTCGAGGCCGACGCCGTGACCGTGCGCCTCGACGACGGTCGCGCCCTGCGCGGCCGGGTGGTGATCGGCGCCGACGGCGCGGCGTCGGTGGTGCGCAAGCACCTCCACGGCGACGCCCGGCCGCTCCCCCACCGCCTGTTCATGCAGGAGCTGCCGGCGGCCCTCGCCGACAGCGCGATGGTCTACGACTTCACGCCCATGCAGGACGGCCTGCGCGGCTACCTGTGGGTGTTCCCGGTGGCCGACGGCCGGGCCAACGTCGGCCTCATGCACTACCCGTCGTCGCGCAAGGGCGGGCCCGAGCTCCTGCGGCTCCTGCGCGCGCACCTCGGCGCCCACGGCGTCGAGCTTCCGGCCCGCGGCGCCCGCGGCTGGCCGGTGTGGGGCTACGACCCGCGGGCGCCGGTGGCCGCGCCGCGGCTGCTCACGGTCGGCGACGCCGCCGGCATCGACGGCCTCACCGGCGAGGGCATCGCGGTGGCGATGGAGCAGGCCCAGGTCGCCGGCGATCTCGCCGCCCGCGGCCTCGCCACCGGCGAGCTCGGCTTCGCCGGCTACCGGCGCGCCCTGCGCCGGGCCACCGTCGGGCGCGAGCTGGCCCTCGATCGCTGGCTGGCGCGCCTGCTCTACCAGCGCGGCCCCGGCTGGCAGCGCTGGATGAGCCTGGTGCTGTTCGACCCCGACGTCCTCGAGATGTACGCGGCGCGGGTGGCGGGCAGCGAGGTGCTGGCCGATCAGAAGCTGCGCCTGTGGAGCGCGCTGGTCCGCCACGCCGGCCTGGCGTGGAGCCGGCGCCGGCGCCTGCGCGAGGCCCTGGCGGCGGTGCCCGCGCTGCCGCCGGGGCCGGCGGCGGATCAGTCGGTCGCGCCGTCGACGGCGTCGTCGTGATCGTCGCCGGCGCCCACGTCGTCGTCGTTGACGACCTCGTCGTCGTGGTCGTCGTGCTCGAGGGCGGCGGTCGAGGCGTTGACGCGCTCGCGTAGCTCCTTGCCGACCTTGAAGAACGGCAGGCGCTTGGCCTTGACCTGCACCGGCTCGCCGGTGCGCGGGTTGCGGCCCTCGTAGGGCTTGTAGCTGCGGACCTCGAAGCTGCCGAAGCCGCGGATCTCGATGCGCTCGCCGCGCTCGAGGGCGCCGACCATGGCGTCGAACATGACGTTCACGACCAGCTCCGCCTTGCCCTTGGGCAACTTCAGCGACTCGGACAGCTGCTCGATGAGCTCACTCTTGGTGACCGGCATGGGCGTCCCTCCGCGGAAACACGGCCGTACGGCTGCCGAGCCCCTGCGACCATCGAAACCCAAAACCGGGCTGGAATCAACTATCTAGCGCGCCGATCTTCAGATCGTCCGTCCGGGCTGGTGCTCGCCGAAGACCGCGCGCAGGGCGTCGGCGATCTCCCCGACGGTGGCGAGCGCCTTGACCGCGCCCAGGATGGGCGGCAAGAGGTTGTCGCCGCCCCGGGCGGCGTCGTCGAGGGCGCGCAGGGCGCGGGCGTGCTCGTCGTGGCCGCGGCGGGCGCGCAGCCCCCGCAGGCGCTCGACCTGATCGCGCTCGAGGGCGGGATCGACGGCCGCGACCTCGACCGGCGGCTCCTCGTCGAGGACGAAGTCGTTGACGCCGACCACGACGCGCTCGCGCGCCTCGACCGCGCGCTGGTGCTCGTAGGCGCGGCGCTCGATCTCGCGCTGCTGGTAGCCCTGCTCGATGGCCGGGATCACGCCGCCCAGGCGCTCGATCTCGTCGAGGTAGACCTGGGCCCGGCGCTCGATCTCGCCGGTGAGGTGCTCGACCGCGTAGCTGCCGCCCAGGGCGTCGATGAAGTCGGCCACCCCCGACTCGTGGGCGAGGACCTGCTGGGTGCGCAGCGCGATGAGGGCCGCCTGCTCGGTGGGCAGGCCGAGGGCCTCGTCGTAGCTGTTGGTGTGCAGCGACTGGGTGCCGCCGAGGACCGCGGCCAGGGCCTGCACCGTCACCCGCACCACGTTGACCAGCGGCTGCTGCGCCTGCAGCGTGACGCCCGCGGTCTGGGTGTGGAAGCGCAGCATCAGGCTCTTCGGGTTGCGGGCGCCGAACCGGTCGCGCATGAGCCGCGCCCACATGCGGCGGGCGGCGCGGAACTTGGCGATCTCCTCGAGGAAGTTGTTGTGGCCGTTGAAGAAGAACGACAGCCGCGGCGCGAAGTCGTCGACGGCCAGCCCGGCGTCGAGGGCGGCCTGGACGTAGGCCGCGCCGTCGGCGAGGGTGAAGGCCACCTCCTGCACGGCGTCGGCGCCGGCCTCGCGGATGTGGTAGCCGCTGATCGACACCGTGTTCCACTGCGGGACCTCGCGGGCGCAGAAGGTGAAGGTGTCGGTGATGAGCCGCATCGACGGCCGCGGCGGGGAGATGTACGTGCCGCGGGCGATGTACTCCTTGAGGACGTCGTTCTGGATCGTGCCGCGGAGCGCGCCGCGGGCCACGCCCTGCTCGTCGCCGACCGCGATGTACAGGGCGAGCAGGGTGGCGGCGGTGGCGTTGATGGTCATCGAGGTCGAGACCTCGGCCAGCGGGATGCCGTCGAAGAGGACGCGCATGTCCTCGAGCGAGTCGATGGCGACGCCGACCCGGCCGACCTCGCCGGCGGCGGTGGGGTGATCGGAGTCCTTGCCCATCTGGGTCGGCAGGTCGAACGCCACCGACAGGCCCTTGCCGCCGCGGGCCAGGAGGTACTTGTAGCGGCGGTTGGACTCGGCGGCGGTGCCGAAGCCGGCGTACTGGCGCATGGTCCAGAGCTGGCCCCGGTACATCGTGTCCTGGACGCCGCGGGTGTAGGGGAACGCGCCGGGCGCGCCCAGGTCGCGGGCCGGGTCGACGCCGGCGACGTCGTCGGGGCCGTAGGCGCCCTTGACCTCGATCTCGGCGTCGGTGGCGAAGCGCGCCCTGCGCAGGCGCGCCTTCTTCGACCCGCTCGGGCCCTTTCCGCTCTCGGGATCTTCCTTGCTCGACACGGCCCGCCGAAGCTACCGCGCCCGGCCGTCGCCCGGCGAGCGCGAAGACGCCTCACCGTCGACCGGCCGGCGCCACGGGCGCGTCGAGCCTCGGTCGGGACGCGAGCCCGCGCGAGACCGCGCTAGACCGCCATCTCGGGGACGTCGGCGGCGGCGGTGAGCGGGGCGCCGGTGGCGGCGCGGATGGCGTCGACGGTGACGCCGGGGGCGCGCTCGCGCAGGACGAGGCCGGCGGGGGTGACGTCGAGGACGGCGAGGTCGGTGACGATGGTGTGGACGACGCCGACGCCGGTGAGGGGCAGGGTGCAGTCGGCCAGGATCTTGGGCGAGCCGTCCTTGGCGGTGTGATCCATCATCACGATCACGCGCCGCGAGCCGGCGACCAGGTCCATGGCGCCGCCCATGCCCTTCACCATCCTGCCCGGGATCATCCAGTTGGCGAGGTCGCCGCGGGCCGAGACCTCCATCGCGCCCAGGATCGACACGTCGACGTGGCCGCCGCGGATCATCGCGAAGCTCTCGGCCGAGTCGAAGAAGGCCGAGCCGGGGACCGCGGTGATGGTCTGCTTGCCGGCGTTGATGAGGTCGGGGTCCTCGTCGCCCTCGAGCGGGAACGGCCCGATGCCGCGCATGCCGTTCTCCGACTGCAGGACGACGTCCATCCCTGGCGGGATGAAGTTGGCGACCAGGGTCGGCATGCCGATGCCGAGGTTGACGTAGTAGCCGTCGCGCAGCTCGGCGGCGACGCGGCGGGCGATCTGTTCGCGGGAGAGCGCCATGGTCAGGCTCCTGCCGGGGGCGTGGCCGCGGGACGCGGCCGCACGGTCCGCTGCTCGATGGGCTTGTCGTAGGCCGTGCCCTGGAAGATGCGCTGGACGTAGATCGACGGCGTGTGGATCGTGTTGGGGTCGAGCGCGCCGACCGGCACCAGCTCCTCGACCTCGGCGATCGTGACGCGGCCGGCGGCGGCCATCATCGGGTTGAAGTTGCGCGCGGTGTGGCGGTAGACGAGGTTGCCCCAGGCGTCGCCCTTCCACGCCTTGACGATCGCGACGTCGCCGGTGATGGCGCGCTCGAGGACGCAGGGCTTGCCGTCGATCACCCGGGTCTCCTTGCCCTCGGCCACCTTGGTGCCGTAGGCGGTCGGGGTGAAGAAGGCGGGGATGCCGGCGCCGCCGGCGCGGATGCGCTCGGCCAGCGTGCCCTGCGGGCACAGCTCGACCTCGAGCTCGCCCGACAAGAACAGCTTCTCGAAGATCTTGTTCTCGCCGACGTACGACGAGATCATCTTCTTGACCTGGCCCTGGGCCAGGAGCACGCCCAGGCCCTGATCGGTGGTGCCGCAGTTGTTGCTGACGATCGTGAGGCCGCGCACGCCCCGTCGCGCCAGCTCGCGGATGCAGTGCTCCGGGTTCCCGGACAGGCCGAAGCCGCCCGAGAGGATCACCGCGCCGTCGGTGACGTCGGCGAGCGCCGCGGTGGCGTCGGCGAAGACCTTGTTCATCGCCGGCATCTTCGACGGCCGCGGCGGCCGGGTCAACCGCCGGCGTCGGCTTCGGGGCTGCTACAGTGGCCCGGTGCCGGTCCTCGTCACCCTCCCCACCGACTTCGGCACCGCCGACGGCTACGTCGGCGCGATGAAGGGCGTGATCGCGCGCCTCACGCCCGAGGCGGTGGTCGTCGACGTCGCCCACGACGTGCCCCGCCACGACATCGCCCACGCCGCCTGGGTGCTGGCCACCAGCGCGCCCGAGTTCCCGGCCGGCACGATCCACGTCGCCGTGGTCGACCCCGGCGTCGGCGGCGCCCGCGCGCCGGTGATCATCGCGGCCGGTGGCCACCTCTACGTCGGCCCCGACAACGGCCTGTTCGCCTACGTCGCCGAGCGCCCCGACCTCGTCCACGCCATCACCTCCACCGCGTTCCGCATGCCGTCGCCGTCGGACACCTTCCACGGCCGCGACGTGTTCGCGCCGGCGGCGGCGGCCCTGGCCCGCGGGCTGCCGCCGGGCGCGGCGGGGCCGGCGACCTGCCTGGCCGGGGCGCTGCCGTGGGCGACGCGCGCCACCGCGCGCGGCGTGGTGGTCCACGTCGACGTCTACGGCAACCTCATCACCAACCTGCCGGGCCCGGCGCGCCCGCTGCGCGCCGGCGGTCGCGACATCGCCCCGGTGCGCACCTACGAGGAGCTGCCGGCGGGCGGGCTCGGCTGCTACACCGGCTCGGCCGGCACCGTCGAGATCGCGGTGCGCGAGGGCTCGGCGGCGGCGCACCTGCGGCTGGGGCGCGGCGCCGAGGTCGCGTTCGCGTGACCGCGCGCGGGCCCGCGGGTGCGCCCGAGCGCGTGGGCGTCCGGATCGACGCCCTGGCCGCGGGCGGGGACGGGGTCGGCCGCGACCCCGCCGGGCGCGCGGTGTTCGTGGCGCGGACCGCGCCTGGCGACCAGGTCGTCGCCCGCGTGGTCGAGCCCCACGCCCGCTGGGCCCGGGCCGAGCTCGTCGAGCTCACGACGCCGGGGCCGGGCCGGGTCGAGCCGCCGTGCCCGCGCTTCGCCGACGCCACCTGCGGCGGCTGCCAGTGGCAGCACGTCGACCGGGCCGGCCAGGAGGCCGCCAAGCAGGCCCTGGTGGCCGGGGCCCTGCGCCGCCTGGTGGCGCGCGGCCTGGCGCTGCGTCCGCTCGTCGCCCCGGTCGCGCCCTGGGGCTGGCGGCGGCGCGCCCGCTGGACCGCGCGCGGTGGCGCGGTGGGCCACCACGCGCCGCGCGGCCACGCCGTGTGCGACCTCG
>CAADGB010000376.1 GCA_900696455.1 uncultured delta proteobacterium | reverse complement strand
TCGTGGCGCTGGCTCTGCCGGCATGCAAGGACCGAAGCGAGAGCCGCGAAGCTCCCGCACGGGCTGCGAGCTCTTCTGTGGCGCAGACGGCCGGTCGTTGTGAGCACGGCCTTCCGCAAGCGCTTTGCCCCAAGTGCACCCCAGCTCTCGCCGCCGTGTATCAGGCCCGAGGCGACTGGTGCGAAGAACACGGCTTCCCCGAGTCGTTCTGCCCGATCTGTAACCCCGGGGCGTCCATCCCGGATGTGGGCGCAGCGCCCGCCGCTGCCGCAGATTGGTGTGCCGGACATGGCCTGCCCGAGTCGAAGTGCACCAAGTGCAACCCCGAGTTGGTCCCGCAGTTCCGGGCCGCCGGCGACTGGTGCGAGGAGCACGGCTTCCCGGAGTCGGCGTGCCCCGTGTGCAACCCGCAGCCACGCCCCGGCGGGACGAGCGCGTCGGCTGCGGACTGGTGCGTGGAGCATGCGCTTCCGGAGTCGAAGTGCACCAAGTGCAACCCGTCGCTCGTCGCCGAGTTTCGCGCGGCGGGCGACTTTTGCGAGGAGCATGGCTTTCCGGAGGCGGTGTGCCCCGTGTGCAATCCACAGGAGCCGCCAGCGGGAGCGGAGCAAGCGGCGATCGAGGCTCGAGTCGTGCGCTTTCGCTCGCCCGATATCGAACGGTCGGCGGGCATCCAAACGGTCGCCGCCGAGAGTTCACGAGCATCGCAAGCGGTGGAGTGCACCGCGCGCATCGCGTTCGACGCGGACAAGATGGCCGACATCCGCGCGATCGTGCCCGGGATCGTGCGGCGCGTTCGCGCCGAGCTGGGCGCCCAGGTCGCGCGAGGAGCGCCCCTGTTCGAATTGGAGAGCACCCGCGTCGGGGAGATTCAGGGTGCCCTGCAGACGGCGCGCGAGCGAGTACGGACCGCGCAGGCCAACCTCGCGCGGCAGCGCGAGCTGAGGGCGAGCGACATCGCGTCGGCCAGACAGGTGGAGGTCGCTGAACAAGAGCTTGCGACCGCGCAGGCCGAGGCGCGTACGGCCGAGGCCACCTTACGCATGGCGGGCGCTGCTCAGTCGACGCCGTCGGGGCGCTACACGCTGTCTGCGCCCATCGCCGGCACCGTGGTGCGCAGACCCGCGGTGTTGGGCCTGCTGGCGACCGAGAGCGAGTCCCTGGCGACCATCGCCGACACGTCGGTGATGTGGGCGCTCTGCGACGTCCCCGAGGCGCACGCATCGCGAGTCGCGTTGGGCCAGCGAGTCGTCGTCCGAGTCGAGGGAAGCGACGACGCACCCCTCGAAGGTGCGCTGACCTGGATCGCAGCCGAAGTGGACCCGCGAACCCGCACCGTGGCAGCGCGGGCCGAGGTCCGGAACGACAGTGGTCGCCTCCGCTCCAACCAGTTCGCGCGCGCACGCATCGAGACAGGCGCCCCGCGCACCGCCGTGACGATCCCCCGAGGTGCCGTGCAGCGCGTCGGGCAGCGCGAGGTGGTCTTCGTCCGCACGGCACAAGGTGTCTACGAGCCACGCATCGTCGAGCGCCACGGCGATGGTGAGCGCGTTCAGGTCGAGGGCCGCGTCCAAGCAGGCGATGCGGTGGTGACGACCGGCGCCGTGCTCCTCAGGACGGAGATCATGCCCGGCAGCATCGGCGCCGGCTGCTGCGAGGTTGAGCCGGCGGGAGGCAACTGATGCTGACGCGCCTCATCGATCTCTGCCTGCGGTATCGCCCCGTCGTTCTGCTCGCGACCGCGGTGCTCGCGCTCGTCGGCCTTCTGAGCCTGGCGCGGCTCCCGTTCGACGCCTTCCCCGACACCACCCCGGTACAGGTCCAGGTCAACACGACGGCGCCGGCCCTGTCGCCGCTCGAGGTGGAGCGGCAGATCACATTCCCCGTGGAGCAGGCCATCTCTGGACTGCCTGGGCTCACCGAAGTGCGCTCGATCTCGAAGTTTGGCTTCTCGCAGGTCACCGCGATCTTCGACGACGACACGAACATCTACCTGGCGCGCCAGGTGGTTAGCGAGCGGCTCGCCGCCGCGGAGCTCCCCGAAGGGGTCGGACGACCAGCACTCGGCCCGGTCGCCACCGGACTCGGCGAGGTGTTCCAGTACGTGCTGCACAGCGACACGCTCTCAGCGCAAGAGCTGCGCACGCTGCATCACTGGGTCATCCGCCCGCAGATGGTTCAGGTTCCCGGCGTCGCCGAGATCAATACGTGGGGGGGGTACGAAAAGCAGTTTCACGTCATCGTCGATCCGCAGCGCCTCATCAAGCACGAGCTCACCTTGGATGACGTGGCGCAAGTGGTGCGCCACGGGAACCGCAACGCAGGGGGCGGTCTTCTCGACCAGGCTGGCGAAGCCCAGCTCATCCAGGGCCAGGGGCTCGTCTCCAGCGCTGCCGATCTCGACGCGATGGTCCTCGCGACCGTTGGCGGCACACCTATCCATCTCCGCGACGTCGCCGAGGTACGCGAAGGACATGAGCTGAGGCGCGGCGCCGTGACCTACCAGGGCCGGGGCGAGGCTGTGCTCGGTCTCGGCTTCATGTTGATGGGTGAGAACAGCCGCGAGCTCACCCAGAGGCTCGAGGCTCGCCTGGAGGCGGCGCGACGAAGCCTCCCCGAGGGAGCCGAGCTGACCGAGGTCTACAGTCGTACCGATCTCGTCAGCAAGGTCCTCGAAACCGTACGCAACAACCTGCTCGAGGGAGCGCTCCTCGTCGTCGCCGTCCTGTTCGTCTTCCTGGGCAATCTCCGCGCCGGGCTCATCGTCGCCCTCGCCATTCCGCTGTCGATGCTCTTCGCGTTCAACGCCATGTTGCGCTTCGGCATCGCGGGCAGCCTCATGAGCCTCGGCGCCATCGACTTTGGCCTCGTCGTCGACAGCTCCGTCATCATGATCGAGAACGCCACCCGTCGGCTGAGCGAGGACACGTCAGGCCGCAGCGTGCGTGAGATCGTGCGCGATGCCGCGGTCGAAGTGCGCAAGCCGACCCTCTTCGGCGAGCTCATCATCGCGATCGTATACCTGCCGATCTTGGCCCTGGAAGGCGTCGAGGGGAAGCTCTTCCGCCCGATGGCATTGACCGTCATCTTCGCTCTCGCGGGCTCGATGCTTCTGTCGATGACGCTGATGCCGGTTCTCGCCAGCTATTCCCTCAAGAAGAACAGAGTCCACGGAGACAACCGCGTCGTTCAGTGGCTCAAGAGCCGCTATCGCCGTCTGCTCGGCTGGGCCCTCGATCACCGGAAGATGGTGCTGGCGATCGCGGCGCTCGTCGTGCTGAACGCGGCGTTCCTCGCGACGCGCCTCGGCTCGGAGTTCGTTCCGCGACTTCGCGAGCAGGCGATCGTCATCAACACGGTGCGCATCGCCGGGGTCTCCCTCGAGGAGTCCGTGCGCTACGGAACACAGATCGAGCGGCTTCTGCTGGAGCGCTACCCGAACGAGATCGAGCATGTCTGGACCCGAACGGGCACAGCCGAGGTCGCGACGGATCCGATGGGCCTCGAGGTCTCGGACGTGTTCATCACCCTCAAGCCGCGGGACCAGTGGCGAGCGGCGGGAACACAGGACGAGCTCGTCGATTCCATGAGTCGGGCCCTCGAGGGGATGCCCGGCATGCGCAGCGTGTTCACGCAGCCGATCGAGATGCGTGTCAACGAGATGATCGCGGGCATTCGTACCGACATCGGCATCAAGCTCTTCGGCGACGACTTCGATCAGCTCCGCGCGAAGGCGGATGAGATCCGCCGCGTCATCGAGGAGATCCCCGGAGCGGCTGATGTCACCGTCGAACAACTCACCGGTCAGGCGATGCTGACCATCGACGTCGACCGCCAGGCCGCTGGACGATACGGCATTCCCGTCGGCGAGATCCTGGAGATGGTCGAATCGCTTGGGACGCGGAGGATTGGCGAGGTCGTCGAGGGACAGAGACGGTTCGACTTGGTGCTTCGTCTCGGGGACGACGCCCGCAGCTCTGCGGAGCGCATCGGTCAGGTGCTGATTCGCACCGAAGGCGGCGCGCAGGTCCCGCTGTCGTCCGTTGCGAGCATCGAGGTCGTCGAAGGCCCCTCGACCATCCAGCGCGAGTGGGCCAAGCGGCGGGTCGTCATCCAGGCGAACGTGCGCGGCCGGGACGTGGGCTCGTTCGTCGCGGACGTGCGACGCGCCCTTCGAGACGTCGACTTGCCGGAGGGCTACTACACGACCGTAGGAGGACAGTTCGAAAACCTCGAACGCGCGCAGACCCGGCTCCTCTTCGTCGTCCCCATCGCCTTGCTGCTGGTCTTCTCGCTTCTCTACCTTACGTACGGCCGGGCGGCAGACGCCCTCCGCGTGTTCACCGGAGTCCCCTTCGGCGCCGTTGGCGGGATCGTCGCGCTCTGGGCTCGTGACATGCCCTTTTCGATCTCGGCCGGCGTCGGGTTCATCGCGCTCTCGGGCGTGGCTGTGCTGGGTGACATGGTGCTCGTCTCCTACGTCATGCAGCTCCTCAAGCGCGGTCGAGCCCTGCTCGAGGCGATTCGAGAAGCGGCCGAGACGCGCCTGAGGCCCGTGCTCATGACTTCGATGGTCGCGGCCTTCGGCTTCATCCCGATGGCCTTCAATACGGGTGTCGGCGCGGAGGTGCAGCGCCCGCTGGCCACGGTGGTTGTCGGCGGAATGCTCACGGCGACGATCGCGACGCTGCTCGTGCTTCCGGTGCTCTACGCCGTCTTTGGCGCGCGACTGCCCGAGGAGGTCAACCAGGGTCCTCGTACGCCCGAGCCCCCGAAGGTGCTGCCTGAGCAAGGCGGCGAGGGGCTCGCATGAGTCGAAGCGCGCGCTGGCTGCTGACAATGATCACGATCCAGGCCGTGCTGCTCGGAGTGTACTGGATCGTCGAACGTCAGCGCGTGCTCGAGCCCGGCGCGGCCGGAGCGCTCGGGATCGAGCCGCCCCAACGTGTGGAGATGTCGATGCCGCCGCTGACCCTCGGTCGACCTGACGGCAGCACCGCGAGAATGTGGCCGCCCGCGCGACCCACGCTTGTGCACGTCTGGGCAACCTGGTGCCCTCCGTGTCGCGCCGAGCTGCCTGCACTCCTGGCACTGCCTAAGGATCGGGCAGTCGACGTCGTGGCGATCGCTCTCGACAAGGACTGGGCGGCCGTCGAGCGGTTCCTGGGCGGTCAGGCTGCGTCACGTGTTTTTCTCGGTGACGGTGCAGAGGTGGAGCGGGTTCTCGGCGTGAGAAGTCTGCCTGTGACCTTTCTTCTGACGCCGGGCGAGAGTCGCGTCGGGCTACGCTTCGATGGCGCGCGCGACTGGGCGAACGAGTCCTTCGTCGAGCGCTGGCTCGATGATATCGAGGAGCTCCGATAGGTGCGCTACTTCATGTCATGCATCGCCGTGAATCTCTTCCGCTGTAACCACCAACGACGAGCGTGGAGACACCGTGCGTGGGCGCATCCGCCGCACCCTCCCCGCACCAGCATCCGGAGCACCGCCATCCCGCGCGCGGCCTCGGCGGGCGTCGCGTCGGCGAGCTCGAGGTACACGCGCCCGCTCTCGTTGAAGTCCTCGGTGTTCACGCACCAGCGCTCGCTCGCGGGCGTCGCCAGCTCGACCTCGGCGGCGAGCTTGTGGAGCGCGGCCTTCACGACGCGGTAGCTGGTGCCCTTGGGGAAGCAGAGCGCGATCTGCGGCTCGGGCGTTCCGTAGCGGCTCTCGCCCTGGCTCACCGTCTTCGTCGCCAGCGTGTTCTTCGTCGTCGTGCTCATCGTCGTCCTCCCTGGCGCGTCGTGCGAAGTGCCCGTCGCGTGAGGACATACAGGCTTCCGTTCGCGCACGTAGCAAGGCGAAGATCCGAGGATTCGACCTCGCGCGAGAACACGCGACGTTCCGCGCGCGTCGGGCGTGGAGGCCTTCTGCCTACCCCTTCGCCGTGAGGCCGGTGCGGAGCATCTCGGCGACGAGCGACGCGGCAAGCTCCTCGTCGGTCTCGCCCTTCACGTCGAGCTCGACCTCCTCGAACTTGCGCGCGTTGGCGACGACCCAC
>CAADGB010000375.1 GCA_900696455.1 uncultured delta proteobacterium | reverse complement strand
TCACCTACCGCACGCGCAGCAAGGAGGTCGTGATCGACCCGGTGACGAAGAAGCCGTCGCGCCCGATGGTGTACGGCATCGCCACCACCGGCCCCGACCACATGAAGACGAAGCCGTACCCGCCGCTCCGCGATGCCGAGGTCACCGACTTCACGTCGTGGATCGACCGCATCAACGGCATCGACGACGGCAAGGCCGCGCCTCCGCCGATGGATTCGTCGGCGGTGGTGACGGCCGAAGACGCCGCGCAGGCGGCGAAGGTCGACGAGCCCGCGGCGAAGCCCGCCGAGGCCGAGGCCGCGAAGCCGGACGCGAAGGCCGGCAAGAAGACCAGCAAGCCCGACAAGCCCGACACCCAGGCCGCCGCGCCGGCCACCACCAACGCGTAACGCACGGAAGGACACACGACCATGGCTACCTTCGACCCCAAGAACCCGCCCGCGCAGGACCCGAGCAAGCGCAACGACGGAGTCGCCGCGGGCGACTACCTCCTCATCCTCAAGCGCTTCGAGCGCAAATACGGCAAGCAGTCCGGCCAGCCGTACCTCCGCGCGCTGTTCGAGGTGATCCACGGCCCCGCGAAGGGGAAGACGTTCTTCGATTCGCTGTCGCTCGACACCGAGAACTCGGGGGCGATGTTCCGCCTCTCGATGCTGTGCGAGCAGGTGCAGTCGGGCGCGTTCGACCTCGACGACGACGCGGCCATCCGCGAGGCCATCTGCCGCAAGCCGTTCAAGGCCCGCGTGAGCCGCGAGGTGAGCGGCCAGTACACCAACAACGGGATCGCCCGGTACCTCAACAAGGAGGTCACCGACTTCGATCGCCGGCTGCTGGAGACGTGGGCGTACGACGACGCCGAGAACCAGCAGCACGGTGGCGGTGGTGGCGGCTACGGCGTCGACGGTGACGGGCTGCCCGACGACGCGCCGCACCCGGCGAGCGGCGGCTACAACGACGACATCCCGTTCTGACGTCCCCGATGCGTAGCCGGTGCGCCTGAGGGCGTGGCGGCGCTCCGTGAGGAGACGGGTTCGACTCCCGGCGCATCACCGGCCCCGAACCGGGCCGAGGCGCAAGCCAGGTTCGCGACCGCGCAGTAGTGGGCGGGTGGAACGCCGCACCCAGGCGTGACAGCCCGGAGAGACGGGCCTCGACTATGATCGAGGAGCAAGGATGACCGACCGCAACGCCATCATCAACGAGCTGGCCCGAGCCATCGGGCACGTCGCATCGGGCAACGACGCCGAGGCGCACGACATCATCCGCACGCTCGCCAAGGGCATCGACACGCAACGGACGTTGCCCGGCATCGAGCCGGCGCCCGTCAAGGTCGCCGTCGACGATGCGCGCAAGCTGACGGCCATGGAGCTGTTCCGGTACTGGCAGCGCGAGTGCGAGCACACCGCGGCGCGGCCGACGCCCGAGCGGCTCACGAAGGTCGTGGCGCGCCTCCGCGACGGCTACACCGCGGCCGAGATCCGCAAGGCCATCGATGGCGCGAAGCACAGCGCGTTCGAGAACGACGGCGGCAAGCGGTACGACGACCTCGAGCTCATCTGCCGCAACGGCACCAAGCTCGAGGACTTCATCGCGCGCGGCCAGAAGGCGACGGGCGCGATCGTCGTCGAGCAGGCGTCGACCGGCGGCATCGAGGAGCAGATCCAGACGCTGCGCCGCACGATGGCGCAGCTCAAGAAGGACGGGCGCGCGACCGAGTACGAGGCGCACGCCCGCGACCTGGCCGCGCTCATGGCCAAGCGAGGTGCCCAATGACCGAGGAACGCGACGACGACGACACCCCCCGTGTGCGCGACGACAACGCGCGGCACCCGATCGAGCACGCGGCCACGGCCGCGCGACGCGTCGGCCCCGACTTCTTCCGCGCGTTCAAGGACGCCAACAGCGGCGACCCGCGGCGCGAAACGCGCGGCCTGGTCGAGATGCTGGTGCTCAACATCCGCGACGGCGAATTCCCCGGGCGCGAGTTCGTCGCGCCACCCATCCACTTCCCCGACGACGAGGCCGGGCTGCGCCGGTTGTCGCTCTCGAAGGTCGCGGCCGACGCCGACCTCAAGGCCGAGGTGCTGACGTGGGCGCGTGGCAACAAGGAGCACCGCGACAAGGCCGCGCGGTCGCTCGCCACGGCCGTCGGTGCGTACCGTCGCGCCGACGCGGTGCTAGCCGACGAGAACTGTACGGACGAGGAGCTGGGCGAATGGTGTACGGAGATCGTCGACCACATCATGCGGGTGTGGAAGGTCAACATCCGCATGGCTCCGCTCGACGCGAAGGAGATCGAGACATGGGCGGCCGAGGCCGTGGGGCGCCTCGACGTCACGCCGCGCTTCCTCACCGGCGAGGACCGCGGCAACGTCTTCGACCCGGCCGCGCACCGCGGCGGCCCGGCGAAGAACCCGATGGCCAGCAACCCCATGCGCCCGTTCCGCGCGCACGTCGGCGACGATGACTAAGCGCCGCGATTTCGACTTCTACCCGACGGGCGGCGGCCGACCGGCCATCGTCAACGGCAAGCCGACTGCGGTGTGGGCCGCGCAGTCGCTCTACCGCCGGCTGCCGGTGATCGCGCGCGTCGCCGAGCCGTGCGTCGGCACCGGCGACCTCATCGCCGGCCGCACCGACGTCGAGTGGACTAACGACGTCGACGAGCGCCGCGCGGCGACCTACCACCTCAACGCCGCGAGCCCGGCCGCGTGGAACACGTTCCCTCGCGTGCCGTGGATCGTCACCAACCCGCCATTCGACGTCGCCGCGCTCATCCTCGCGTGCGCGCTCGACCACGCCATCGACGGTGTCGCGATGTTCCTCCGGCTCTCGTTCCTCGAGCCGACCGAAGGCCGCGCGCACCTCCTCAGTCGTCGCCCGCCGACGCGCCAGCTCGTGCTGCCGCGCATCTCGTTCACCGGCGACGGTAAGACCGACAACGTCACGTGCGCCTGGTTCGTGTGGAGCAGGCTCGTCGAGCCAGGCATCGAGGTCGCGTCGCCGATCGAGAAGGATCTCGCTCGGCGCGAGCAACGCAAGCTGCCGTGGGCGTGAGCCCACAAGGAAGGAAAGCCCCATGCCCTACGCCATCAAGTACGTCACCCCCACCAAGCCCGGCGCCGAGCCCGAGCCCGCGCGCTACGTCGTGCGCCCGGTCAACGGCGGCTTCGGCCGCAAGCGCCGGCTCACCACCAACCTCAACGAGGCCACGGTGTGGACGAAGCCCGGCCACGCCAAGAACGCGATCCGCGAGATGTTCACGCAGTCGCCCGGCCTCGTCCCCGCGAAGGCCACGCTCGACATCGTGCTCGTGAACTACACCGAAGGTCCGGTCGCCGCGCGCGTGCAGCGCAAGAAGGACCGCTACGGCACGGTGCGCACGCAGGACGTGGTGTGATGGCCGACGAGCAGCCGATGATGAAGTGCCCGCGGTGCGGCGTCGAGGAGCCCGATCACGACGGCTTCGGGATGCTCGCGCACGTCAAGCCCGCGTTCCCGAACGGGTGCGGCTACTGCTCGCATCCGTCGCGCGACAACGGTGTCTGCGGCATCTGCGGCGACGACGCGTCGGCGCGCAAGCACGCCGCGTGGGTGGTCATGTACGTCGACGTCTCGACGATGCCGGCCACCGTCCTCGGCGCGAGCATCTTCAGCGAGCCGCGGCCGACCGTCGACGGCGAGCGCCGCGTCGTGCCGCTGTTCAAGAGCACCGGCGAGAGCTACGAGGCCGCGTCGGCGGTGGCGTGGCAGGTGCTCAAGTCGGAGCCGTTCGCGTGGCTCGGCGAACTGGTGCCCGGTCGCCGATCGCGGGTGTCGCGGCCATGACGCGGCTCGTCTTCGCCATCGACCCGGGCAACGTCGAGTCGGCGTTCGTCTCGTTCGATCCGGTCAAGCGCGTCGTCTACGAGAAGGACACCGTGCCCAACGCGGACCTCCTCGACCGCATCCCGCACTACGTCGCGGTCAACGGTGGCGCGGTGTGCGCGATCGAAATGATCGCGTCCTACGGGATGGCCGTGGGCGCCGAGGTCTTCGACACGTGCGTCTGGATCGG
>CAADGB010000374.1 GCA_900696455.1 uncultured delta proteobacterium | reverse complement strand
GCCCGGCGCGCCCGCCGGCCTCGGCGATGTTGAGCGCGACGCTCGTCGCGGCGCGCTCGAGCTGGTCCGCCAGCGCGGCTCGCTGCGTCCGCAGCGCGGACACCACGGGGCGCAGGTGGCGGATGAGGTCCATCGAGAGCATCTCCGGTAGCGTCATGGCAGCAGCTCCTTCGTCGGGGGTTCGCCCCGACGCGGCCCAGCGCGCACGGGCCATGACGAGCGCCGCCGCCCCCGCCCGCGCCGCCCGGGAGGCCCCGCCTGGGCGGCGACCGCCGCGCGCGAGCACCTCCCCCGCGGGCGCTCGGCGTGGCCCGGTGCGCGGGGGCCGCGAGGGCGCCCCCGACGAAGGAGCTGTCGCCATGGAGCTCATCACCGCCATCCGCCCCGTCGTCGAGCGGGTCGCGCCGCGGGACAAGGACCTCGCCGGCCAGATGCGCCGCGCCGCGACCAGCGCCGCCGCCAACACCGCCGAGGGCGGCCGCCGCAGCGGCGGCGACCGGCTGCACGCGTTCCGCATCGCGTCGGCGGAGGCCGCGGAGGCGGTCACGCACGCGCGGATCGCCGCCGCGTGGGGCCACGTCGACGCCGCGGACCTCGCGGAGGTGCTCGCGCTCGCGGACCGGCTGCAGGCCGTGCTGTGGCGGCTGCGGCAGTCGCGGCGGTCGCGGCGGCGGGCCGCGCGGGCCCCGTGGTGGCGAGCGAGGGAGACCCCCCTTCGACACGCCCTCGCTGTCGCTCGGGCGGCTCAGGGCGACCGGGGGAATGGGTCCGCCCTCGTTGCTTGATGAGAACCCGACTCCGCACCCGCGCCCGACTCCGCACCCGCGCCCGACTCCGAACCCGCGCCCGACTCCGCACCCGCGCCCGACTCCGAACCCGAGCCCGAGTCCGAACCCGAACCCGCGCCCGACTCCGCACCCGCGCCCGACTCCGCACCCGCGCCCGACTCCGCACCCGCGCCCGACTCCGCACCCGCGCCCGACTCCGCACCCGCGCCCGACTCCGCACCCGCGCCCGACGCCGCACCCGCGCCCGACTCCGCACCCGCGCCCGACGCCGCACCCGCGCCCGACGCCGAGCCCGCGCCCGACTCCGAACCTGCCCCCGCCGCGCGCGCCCCGGAGCCGGGGCGCCTGTGCTATCCCAGGGACCATGCCACCCGCGCCCATGTCCTGCGCGACCTGCCGCAAGGCGATCGCCGCGGGCGCGCGCTGGTGGCGGTGCACGGTCGCCTCCTGCAACACCGGGCGGCTCAAGCTGCGCTTCTGCTCCCACCGTTGCTGGGAGGCCCACGTCCCCACCGCCCGCCATCGCAACGCCGGGTTCGTGGAGGAGGGCGGCGCCGAGGGCGGGCCCGAGCGGCCGGGGGAGGCCGCCGGAGGGGGCGAGGGCGGGGGCGGGTAGCTCGCCGCCCCCAGGAACACAGGGGTTTTTTGCCGTCGAGAGATCCCGCGTGTTACCGTTTTCGGCGTGCGCCTCGGCACGTGCATCGCGCTGGAGATCGTGACCGGACTGGTCGCGGTCGGCGCCGCGTCGCTGGGCACGGCCTGGGCGTTCGGGGAGCTGCGCCCCGAGCGACCGTCCGGGCCGGTCGCGACGACCGCACCGCTGCCTGCGCCCGCGAAGCCCGCCGCGTCGGCGCCCGTCCCGGTCACGCCGGGAGCGAGCGACGGGCTGGCGCTGGCCCCGCGCGCCACCGCGCCGGTCGCGGAGCCGGCGCCGACGGTCGCCGCGCCCGACACGGTCGCCGCGCCGGCGTGGTCGTTCGGTGGCCGCCCCGACGACGAGCTGCTGGCGCCGCTGCGCACCGCCACCCTGCGCGCGCTCAAGCTCAACCGCGGCGGGACGTCGCTGTCCCTGCGCCTCGACTTCGACAACGGCGCGCAGGCCGCGTTCAAGCCCGAGCAGATCCACCCGCAGTCGAACCCGCGGCGCGAGATCGCCGCCTACCGCATCGATCGACTCCTCGGCATCGGCCGGGTGCCGCCCGCCTTCGGCCGCACCTTCACGATGGCCGAGCTGCTCGAGGCGCTCGGCCCCGGCCAGCCGCTGGCCCGCGAGCGCCTGCGCACCGAGATCGTGGCCCAGCGCGGGCGCGTCCACGGCGAGCTGTCGTGGTGGATCCCGGTGCTGGGCGACGCGTTCATCGGGCGCGACCGGATCGACTCGACCAACGCGATCGTGCAGTGGCGGCGCTGGCTCAAGGCCGGCGCCCAGATCCCTGCCGAGCACCGCGCGCTGTGCGAGCAGCTCTCCACGATGACGCTGTTCGACTTCGTCATCGACAACACCGACCGCTGGACCGGCAACAACGCCAAGGCGTCGGAGGACGGGGCCACGCTGTTCTTCATCGACAACACGCTGTCGTTCACCCGCTCGCCGCGCGGTCACCACAAGAGCCGCATCTACCTCGAGCGCGTGCAGACGTTCTCGCGGCGGCTGGTCGCGCGCCTGCGTGCCCTCGAGGAGCGCGAGGTGCGCGAGGTGCTGGCCCGCGACGTCGAGCCGTTCGAGCGCCTGCTGTCGGAGTCCGAGATCAAGGCGATCCTGGGGCGGCGTGACGCCGCCCTCGAGTACATCGACGGCCTCATCACCACCCACGGCGAGGACAAGGTCCTGGTGTTTCCATGAGCGCCCGCGAGGCGATCTGTCCGGCCTGTGGGGGCGTGTTCGATCCGCTGCGCGCCCGCGCCGTCCGCGTCCGCGACGGCCGGGTGACCGCGTACTGCCAGGAGGCGTGCGCCCGGGGCGCCGACGCCGGCGCCGCGCCGTCGGCGCCGGTGGCGCGCGCGACCGCGGCG
>CAADGB010000373.1 GCA_900696455.1 uncultured delta proteobacterium | reverse complement strand
CGTCGAGCGCGACGCCGCGCGGTCGCCGCGCGCCGGCGCCAGCGCCGCGGCCTCGGCGGGCCACGTCGGCGGGCGCAGCGGGCGCGGCGTCGCCTCGCCGCGATCGTGGCGGGCGACCACGTCCATCAGCTCGCGTCCGAAGTCGGTGGCGCGGCGGACGACCTTGGTCGACTCGGCCGGCGCCGCCGCGTCGTCGACGCCGCGGGTGCCGGGCAGGCGCGGCGGCGGCGCGTCGGCGGTGAGGAACTGGGTCAGGACCTCGCGCATCGGCCGCAGATCGGGCCAGCGCTCCTCGGGGAACGGGTTCATCGCCCGCACCAGCACCGAGCGCACCGCGGCGGCCACGGTCGGGAAGCTGTTGACGCCCGAGCCCAGCTCGCCGCGCTGGATGCGGGCCACCCGCCGCGGTCGGTTGCCCTCGGCGCCGAACGGGTGGCGGCCGGCGAGCCGCTCGAACAGCACGACGCCGAGCGAGAACACCACCGAGCGGGTGTCGAGCGGCTCGCCGCCGAGCTGCTCCGGCGACGCGTACGAGACGCAGCCCTCGAGCTCGGCGGCGCGCAGGAGCGCGCCCAGCGCCGGCACCGTGCGCCGCGGCCCCTGGCCCAGCGCGTCGAGCACGGCGAGGAAGTGGCGCACGATGACGATCGTGCGCATCGGCTCGGGGACCTCCGTGCTCTCGGGGCCGGGCGCGAGCGCCCAGAAGCGCTCGGCGAACGTGGAGGGGGCGGGGGTCGCGAGGGTCGCCGGCGTCGACACGCTCCATCGAGGAGCAAGCGGCGGGCCGGGGTCGGATCCCGGGCGGCGTCCGGAGCGGCGTCGTGATTCCGGGGCCTTCGCGGACGATGGGGAGGGCGCCTGGGGCGGCGCTCCCCACGGCGGGCCCTCGGCCGGGTCGGGCAGGGCCGGGCGACCCCGTGATAAACCCGCGCCATGTCGAAGCTCCCCGCGCCCCGCTCGTTCGGCTTCGCGCTCGCGCGCGGGGTCGCCACCATCACCCTCGACCGCCCCGACCGCCTCAACGCGCTCACCTTCGAGATCTACCAGGAGCTGGCCGAGACCTTCGAGGAGCTCGATCGCCACCACGAGATCCGCGCCGTCGTCATCACCGGCGCCGGCCGCGGCTTCTGCTCCGGCGGCGACCAGGACGACATCATCCACCACCTGCTCGGCAAGAGCACGACCGAGCTGCTGGCCTTCACCCGCGCCACCGGCCGCCTCATCGCCGCCATCCGCCGCTGCCGCCGCCCGGTCATCGCCGCGGTCAACGGCGTCGCGGTGGGGGCGGGGGCGGTGATCGCCGCCGCCTGCGACCTGCGCATCGCCGCCGCCGGCGCGCGCTTCGGCTTCATCTTCCCCAGGGTCGGGCTGGGCGGCGCCGACATGGGCGCGGCCTATCTCCTGCCGCGGCTGGTCGGCCTCGCCCACGCCTCCGAGCTGCTGTTCTTCGGCGAGGTCTTCGACGCCGAGCGCGCGCTCGCCATCGGCTTCGTCAACCGCGTCGAGCCCGACGCCGAGGGGGCGCGGGCGCTGGCCCAGGCGTGGGCGGCGCGCCTCGCCGAGGGCCCGGCCTTCGCCCACGCCATGACCAAGCAGATGCTCGAGAGCGAGGTCGGCATGAACCTGGGCGAGGCGATCGAGGCCGAGGCCCAGGCCCAGGCCCTGTGCATGCAGCACGGCGACTTCGCCGAGGCCCACGCCGCGTTCAAGGCCAGGCGGACCCCGCGCTTCGCGGGCGCGCCCGAGCCCGCGGCGCCGGGCGGCGACGAGGGCGGGGCCCGCGCGTGATCCCGCTGTCGACCGACGACCTCGGCTGGTTCTTCGCCGGGCCGCACGAGGCGCTCGCGGCCCGGCTGCGGGCGGCGGCGCCCGACCTGGCCGCGGCCGAGGACGCCGCCGACGAGCCGGCTCGCGATCGGGCGGCGGTGGCGGCCCTGGCCCGCCACGGCCTGTTCGCGCTGGCCGCGCCAGCCACCGGCGCGACCTCGGCGCGCGCCCTGTGCCTCACCCGCGAGCTCCTCGGCTACGTCTCGCCGCGCGCCGACTCGATCTTCGCGGTGCAGGGCCTGGGCGCCCACGCCGTCGCCGCCGCCGGCACCGCGGCGCAGCGGGCGGCGCTGCCGGCCCTGGCCGCCGGCCGTCGCGTCGCGGCCTTCGCCCTGACCGAGCCCGAGGCCGGCAGCGACGTGGCCGCCATCGCCACCCGGGCGGTGGCCGACGGCGACGGCTGGCGGCTGTCGGGCGAGAAGTGCTTCATCTCCAACCTGGGCGTGGCCGACGTCGCCACCGTGGTCGCGACCGTGGATCCGGCGGCGGGGCGCCGCGGCCTCACCGCGTTCTGGCTGCCGCTCGCCACGCCGGGCGTGACCGTGGTGGCGCAGGAGCCCATCGCGCCGCACCCGCTCGGGCGCCTGATCCTCGACGGGGCGCGGCTCGGCGCCGACGCCGTGATCGGCCGGCCCGGCGACGGCTTCGCGCTGGCCATGGCCACCCTCGACACCTTCCGGGTGTCGGTGGCGGCGGCGGCGGTGGGCATGGCGCGGCGGGCCCTGGCCGAGGCGGTCGCCCACGTCCGGACCCGCGTGCAGTTCGGCAAGCCCCTGGCCGAGCAGCCGCTGGTCCAGGCCCACCTCGCCGACATGGCCACCCAGATCGACGCCGCCCGCCTGCTCGCCCTGCGCGCCGCCTTCCTGCGCGACGCCGGCGCCGACCGCACCACCGTCGAGGTGTCGATGGCCAAGCTCCACGCCACCGAGGCGGCCCAGGACGTCATCGACCGCGCGGTGCAGCTCCTGGGCGGCCGCGGGGTCATGCGCGGCGCCGTGGTCGAGCACCTCTACCGCGCCATCCGCCCGCTGCGCATCTACGAGGGCACCAGCGAGATCCAGCGCATGATCATCGGGCGCGCCGTCGCCCGCAAGGAGGCCGCGTCGTGACCGTCGCCCCGTCCGCGCCCGAGGTCCGGTTTCCGGACGACTTCAACCTCGCCGACTACTGGCTCTACGACCGCGTGGCCGAGGGCCGCGGCGGTCACGTCGCGATCCGCCTGGGCGACCGGGCCTGGACCTACGCCCAGGTCGCCCAGCGCAGCCACGCCCTGGCCCGGGCGCTGCAGGGCTATGGCCTCGAGCCCGGCGACCGGGTCTACCTCGTCCTGCCCGATCTGCCGCCGTTCGCGTGGGCGATCTTCGCCACCCTGACCGCCGGCGGCGTGGTCACGATGGGCAACCCGGTGGCGCCGGCGGCCGACCTGGCCCGGGTGGTCGAGTACGTCGGCGCCCGCGTCCTCGTCACCACGCCGGCGGTGGCGGACGCCATCGTGCCGCACCTCGGCCGCGGCAGCCGCCTGGTCCAGATCCTGCTCGTGCCCGACGCCGGGATCGACGACGATCCCGAGGTCACGGTCGAGGCCGGGCCGGTCCTCGGCGCCAGCGGCCGGTCGTGGTCCTCGCTCGATCGCGCGATCCACCGCGGCGAGCCGTCGGCCCGGGCCCGGCCGCGCACCCACCGCGACGACGGGGCGATCTGGCTGTTCACCTCGGGCTCGACCGGCGCCCCCAAGGCGGCGATGCACTGCCACCGCGACTTCGCGTTCAACACCGAGGTCTACGCCAAGGCCACGATGGGCTACCGCGCCGACGACGTCACGGTCAGCGTGCCGCGGCTGTTCTTCGGGTACGCCACCGGCACCAACCTGTGGTTCCCGTTCGCGGTGGGCGCGACCGTGTGCCTGTTCCCGGAGCGACCGACGCCCGAGCGCCTGGCCGCCGCGATCGCCCGCTACCGGCCGACCATCGTCACCAACGTCCCGACGATGCTGGCCAAGCTGCTCGATCACGACGACGAGCTGCGGGCCGGCGGCCAGGCCGGCCTCGACCTGTCGTGCGTGCGCTTCCACCTGTCGGCGGGCGAGGCCCTGCCGCCGGCCCTGCTCGAGCGCTTCCTCGCCCGCTTCGGCGGCGCGGTCTACGACGGCATCGGCTCGGCCGAGATGTTCCACATCTACTGCACCAACCGCCCCGGCGACGTGGTGCCGGGCTCGCTCGGGCGCGCGGTGCCGGGCTACGAGCTGGCGATCCTCCCCGAGGAGGCGAGCGGCGCCGGCGCGGCGCCGGTGCCGACCGGCGAGATCGGCGTCCTGTGGGTGAAGGGCGACTCGGTGGCCCAGGGCTACCACCAGGATCGCGACAAGAGCTGGCGCACCTTCCACGGCCACTGGTGTCGCACCGGCGACCTGTTCCGCATCGACGAGCGCGGCTACCTGTGGTTCAGCGGCCGCGCCGACGAGCTGCTCAAGGTCGGCGGCGTGTTCGTGGCGCCGCTCGAGGTCGAGGACTGCCTGGCCGCCCACCCGGCGGTGAGCGCGGCGGCGGTGATCGGGGCGCTCGACCAGGGGCTGACCAAGCCCAAGGCGATCGTCGCGCTGCGCCCCGAGGCGCGGGCGGTCCTGGCCGACCCCGCGGCGCGCGCGGCGCTGGCCGCCGAGCTGCAGGCCCACGTCCGCGCGCGGCTGTCGAAGCACAAGTACCCGCGCTGGGTCGTGCTGGTCGACGACCTGCCGCGCAACGATCGCGGCAAGGTCGACAAGAAGCTGCTGGCGGCGCGCGAGGCCGCCGGCGAGCTCCGCCCCGAGGGCGACGCGTGAGCGCGCGGCTGGGCGAGCTGACCAGCCCGGCCGTGGCCGCGCTGGTGGCCGGGGCGCGGCCGGTGGTCGCGCTCCTGCCGGTGGGCTCGACCGAGCCGCACGGGCCGCACCTGCCGCTGGCCACCGACGTCATCATCTCGGACGCGGCGTGCGCGCGGGCGGTGGCCGCGCTCGACGCCGCCGGCGTGACCGCGGTGGTGGCGCCGGCGGTGCCCTACGGCGTGACCGAGTGCGCGCGCGGCTTCGCCGGCGCGGTCAGCGTGCCGGCGGCGGCCCTGACCGCGTTCCTCGCGGCGGTGGCCGACGGGCTCCTGGCCCAGGGGCTGCGCCACGTGTGCCTGGTCAACAACCACCTCGAGCCCGCCCACGACGCGGCGGTGCGCGCGGTGGCGGCGGGCCGGGAAGGGCGGGTGTCGGTCGCGTGCCCGCTGACCCGGCGCTGGGCGCGGACCCTGTCGGCCGAGTTCAAGAGCGGCGCCTGCCACGCCGGCCGCTACGAGACCTCGATCGTCCTGGCGGCGACGCCGGGCCTGGTCGACGACGCGGCCCGCGCCGGCCTGCCCGAGGTGCCGGTGAGCCTGTCGGCGCAGCTCGCCGCCGGCGTGACGACGTTCGCGGCGATGGGCCTGGACCGCGCCTACGCCGGCGCGCCGGCGGCGGCCACCGCCGCCGAGGGCGACGAGCAGCTCGCCCGCCTGACCGAGATGATCGTCGCGACCGTGGGCGAGGCGCTGGCGCTGCCGGCCTGACGAGGCCCCGTGGCCGCCGACCCGTCGCGGCCCCGCGCGGGTGAGCGGGGTGCGGAGTCCGGGCCCGAGCCCGGATCCGAGCCCGAGCCCGGATCCGAGCCCGAGCCCGGATCCGAGCCCGAGCCCGGATCCGAGCCCGAGCCCGGATCCGAGCCCGGACTTGGTCCGGCGTTCAGCGGAGCAGGCGCGGGCCGGCCGGATCGGGTGGGCGATCCTCGGGGCGGACGGGGCTCGCCGGCGCCGCGGCCGGCGGCGGCACCGAGGGCGGTCGGCTGTGGCTGGGCGGCTGGCTGGCCGGCGGCGGCTGGCTCGCGCGCGGCGGCCGGCGACCCTGGGGCGGCGGCTCGGGGGGCGAGGCGAACGCGGCGGGGGTGGGCCGCG
>CAADGB010000372.1 GCA_900696455.1 uncultured delta proteobacterium | reverse complement strand
CGCCGGGGACCCGGACGCGGTCACCGGCGGCGGCGGCGCGCCGCGCCGCCACAGCGCGATCGAGACCACCGCGCCGGCGACCAGGGCGAGCGCCGCGACCCGGACCGCGCGATCCCAGCCCGGGCCCGGGGCCGGCGCCGGACGGGGACGGCGCGGCGCCCGCGACACCGTGGGCTCCTCGGCCGCCGCCACCGGCGCGCTCTCGAGGCCGATCTCGATCTCGGCGCTGATCTGACCATCGCTCGACGGCCCGTCCCACGAGCTGCGCACCGGGATCGGAGCAGGCGGCGGTCGCTCGCCGTCCCCCGGCGAGCCGGCCACGGCCGCGGCGGCCGCCGCCGGGCCGCCCAGCATGCGGCCCACGTACCCGGCCAGCTCGCTCGCGCCCACCGCCAGGCGCTCGCTGCGCACCAGCGCCTCGAGGTCGCGCTGCAGCTCGCGCGCCGTCTGGTAGCGTCGCTCGCGGTCGCGGCACAGCGCGCGGGCGACGATCTCGTCGAGCGCCCGCGGGCAGCCCGGCCGCACCCGCGACACCGGCGGGGCGTCGTCGGTCACGATGCGCTGCAACGTCGCCAGCTCGTTGTCGTTGCCGCCGAACAGGCGCCGGCACGTCACCAGCTCGTGGAGCAGGATCCCGATCGCGAACACGTCGCTGCGGCGATCGAGGGCCTGGCCCCGGCACTGCTCCGGCGACATGTAGGCGACCTTGCCCTTCAGCGTGCCGGTCCGGGTGCGGTGATCGGCCTGCTGCATCTTGGCCACGCCGAAGTCGGTGACCTTGACCGCGCCCTCGAACGACACCAGGACGTTGGACAGCGACACGTCACGATGCACGACCGCGAGGGAGCGGCCCTGGCCGTCGGTGAGGTTGTGGGCGTGGTCGAGCCCGGCGCAGACCCCGAGGATGATCCCGATCGCCACGCCCAGCGGCACCGGGTCGCGGGCCCGGGCCGCCGCCTTGAGCAGGTCGCGCAGGTCCCCGCCGCGCACGTACTCCATCGCGTAGTGGTAGTTCCCGGTCTCCTCGCCGATGTCGTGGACCGAGACGATGTGGGGGTGGTCGAGGCGCGCGGCCAGGCGCGCCTCGTCGAGGAACATGCGCACGTAGTCGACCTGCATCGCGACGTGGGGCAGCATCCGCTTGATCACCACCTGCTTCTCGAAGCCGGCGATGCCCTCGCTGCGCGCCAGGTAGATCTCGGCCATGCCCCCCACCGACAGGAGCCGCACGACCTCGTAGCGACCGAGGCGAGCCCCGGCCGGCAGGAGCCCGGCGTCACGTCGCTTCTCCATGACGTCGACCACGTCCATCGTGTTCGCTTCTCGCCGATCGACGCGACGAGATCAAGATCGGCCTCGTTGGTGAGACGCCGCACGCGCGGCGATCGCGTGCGATGCGGTGGGGCGCTGTCGCCGCGCGCGCCGCGATCGCACGCCGGCTCACGCTCGCGCGCACCTCGTGATCGCTTGGAGCGTCGCGCGCTGCTCACCCCGGTCCGGTGAGCGCCGGCGTCGCCGACCGTCGCCACGCCGCCGCGGCGCGCGATCGCCGGCGCGCGCTCGCCCTCGGGCGCCGGTCGGGCGCCGGTCAGGCGCCGCGGCGGCGGTGGCTGGCGTCGGAGACGATGTCGAGGGCGCGGCGCTGACGGCCGGCGCGCGAGCCGAAGGCGTCGGGCAGGACGACCTGGCTGCGGTGGAGGAGCGGCACGAACTCGGGCAGGACCTCGGACGACGGGCTGATGATGATCCCGTAGAGGAAGGCGTGCTGGGCCAGGGTCGCGATCAGCTCCGGCGGCACGTGGCACTGGCCGTGGGTCACGACGTAGAGGATGACGCGGCGACGCTGCTCGCGGTGCTGGCGCTGGACCTCGATCGCGAGCTGGCGGAAGACCTTGGTGTAGTTGCGACCGCGCTCGCTGCGGAACGACAGCAGGTAGGGCACCGGCACCTGCCCCGAGCGCACGACCTTGATCGTCTCGTGCAGCCGCGAGTCGAAGAAGCGCAGCCAGACCTCGTCACCCTGCAGCGACAGCTTCTTGAGCAGGGTCAGGACCAGGCCGCGGGCGAAGACCTGGCGCTGGCCGCGCATCGACGCCGACGAGTCGATCAGGATGTACTGGAGCCGGCGCTCGTCCTCGCGCTCGCGCTCGCGCCCGTAGTAGAGGAGCTCCTGATCGACGACCTTCTGCTCGAAGATCTCGCGGTCGTAGGCGAGCTCCGACAGCACCAGGGAGTCGACGTTGCCCTTGCGCTCGATCGACGCGTAACCGTCGACCGCGAAGGTCTGGACGCCGGAGGCGCGTCGGGTCTCGAGCACGCTGGGCAGGAGGTCGAGCGAGAAGCTGGCCACGTCGTGGGCCTCGGGCGAGCCCAGGGCGGTGAACAGATCGACCAGATCGATCGCGCCACCCAGGGCCTCGGAGCCGGCGCCGCCGTCCTCCTTGAACATGCCCATGAGCCGGACGGTGTCGAGATCGACCAGCTCGACCGAGGTGTAGACGTGCAGCGCGTTGTCGCGGAGGTGCGCGAGCAGGCTCCACAGCGGCCGCGGATCGAAGTCGCGGAAGTGGGCGGCCGGATCGACGTCGGTGTAGAGCCCGAGATCGAGCGGCAGCGGCTCGACGCCCGAGCCCTTGCCGCGCTCGCGCCAGCGGTTGTAGGCGTCGCCGAGGATGCGGGTGAGCAGCACCGCCACCATCTCGTCGCGCAGCCGCATGCCCGACAGCGCCTCCACCACCTCGGAGGTCGAGACGTTGGTGACGAGGCGGCGGTACTCGTCGAGCAGCGTCCGGGCCTGGGGCGGCGGCTGGAGCTGGGCGAGCTGGTCGTCGCGGGCGCGGATCGCCCAGCCGCCGCCGCCGCGCGGCACCGTGAGCAGGACGCCGAGGTCGTGGACGACGAACAGCGGCAGGTGGATGCCGAGGCGGGCCAGGGCGTTGGACCACGCCGCGGCCCGCACCATGGCCATCGGGTTGTCGACCCGCACGCACGACAGCGCCATCGTCCCGACCTCGCGGGCGAGGTGGCTGCGGCGGCGCTCGACCGGGATCGGCATCGCGGGCCGCGCTACCGGCGCTGCATGTGGCGAGCGCCGAGGTGGACGAGGTAGCTGCGCAGGTGCGCCTTGCTGGTGAGGGCGTCGTCGGCGCCGGCGGCGCGGATCGCGGCGTTGGCCGCCGGGTCGCTGGAGATCGCGACGATGCGGCCGCGGAAGCCGGCGGCGCGGATCTCGGCGGTCACCACCTGGCCGGTCTTGCGCCCGGGCCCGAGCGCGAAGTCCATGAAGACGACGTCGAAGGCGCGCCCCACGCACAGGCTGGCGGCGTCGTCGGCGTGGGCGAAGACCTCGACCTCGAGGCCGGGGATGTGGAAGCGCTCGCCGCGGGCCGCGACCACGTCGTCGAACACCGCCACCTGCAGGGGCGGGGTCAGGTGCTGGGGCGGGGTGAGCTCGGTGGCCGGGGTCATGGGCGAAGGGAGGCGGGGCGGCGGCGGCGCGGGCGGCGTCCGCTCACAGGCCGAACTTGGACGACGCGAAGACGGTCTCGAGGAGCTGGTCGACCTCGCGCAGCATGCGGGTCGCGGTGTCCGAGGGCATGGCGGTGAGCGCGGCCTTGATCTCGGACAGGTTCTTGAGCTGGCTGAAGAGCTGGATGTCGGACAGCTCGGTGCCGGTGGTCAGCAGCTCGCGGATCAGGTTGAGCTCGGACAGCAGATCGTCGAGCGACGCCTGCGGCCCGATGAAGCGGCGGTCGGCCGGGTGGTCGCGGTAGTAGGCGTCGACGATCGGGTTGACGATCTCCTCGAGCAGCTCGACCTGATCGAGGTTGTTCCAGATGTGGCGCAGCACGAAGAAGTCGCCGTCGTGGACCCGCGGCCGGCCATCGAAGACCGCGGACGCCGCGAACAGCTTGAGCAGCTTGACCGCGCGCCGGTCGCTCACGCTGATGCCCTCGCTGCGGATCTGGAAGATCAGCCCCTTGTACTTGGCCATGAAGTCGTCGGGGAAGACCATGAAGCGATCGAAGGCGGCGTGCAGGGTGCGCAGATCGCGGGCGGTGATGATCGGCTTGAGCTCGCTGCCGCTGCCGGTCATGCGCGCCACCTCGAGCGAGGCGCCCTTGGCCATCAGCTCGCCGAAGTGGTAGCTGTCGAGGTTGTCCGACAGCACGCGGAGCAAGAAGCGGTCGAACATCGCCGCCAGGCTCTCGTCGTTGGGCACCTCGTTGGACGCGGCGTAGAGCGAGATCAGCGGGACCTGGACCACGGTCGGCCCGTTGGCGAACTTGCGCTCGTTGATGACGTGGAGCAGCGAGTTGAGGATCGCCGAGCTCGACTTGAAGATCTCGTCGAGGAAGACGATCTCGGCCTGCGGCAGCATGTTCTCGGTGCGCCGGGTGTAGCGCCCCTCGCGGAAGGCGCCGATGTCGACCGGCCCGAACAGCTCGTTGGGCTCGGTGAAGCGGGTGAGCAGGTACTCGAAGTAGCGGGCGTCGACCAGCCGCGCGAACATGCCGACCATCGCGCTCTTGGCGGTGCCGGGCGGACCGACGATCACCATGTGCTCGCCGGCGATCGCGCTCACCAGCATGAGCCGGATGATCTCCTGCTTGTCGAGGAAGGCGGCGTTGAGCGTGCGCGCGACCTCCTGGACGCTGGCGCTGGCGCGGGCGAGATCGATGGCGAAGGCCTTGGAGGGGGGCGGGGTGATCATGGCCAGCGGGGCCTGTCCTCGTTCCGGTCGGGGGGCTGGCGCAGCATATCAGGTCGCGCCGAGGTGGCGGGCGAGCCGGGCCGCCAGGCTGTCGACGAGCGGCGCCCCCACCAGCTCCATGACCTGGGTGGCGAAGGCCTGCCACCGTCGCTGCCAGGCCGGCTCGGCGACCAGGCCCGGCGGCGTGGCCAGTGTCGGGGCGACGCGGGCCAGCGCCGCCGGCAGGGCGAGGAAGGTGGCGAGGCCGCGCGCGCGGCCGGCGCCCGGCCCGCCGGCCAGCACCGCCGACAGGAGCGGGCTGCGGGCCGACGGCGAGGTGAGGTGGGCCTCGGCCATCGCCAGCAGCCCGGCGAGGTGGACCAGGAACGCCGCCACCGCCCGCACGTCCGCCGCGGGCGGCGTGCGCTCGAGCATCTGCTCGAACGCGGCGGCCAGGCGCGCCGGCACCGCGACCTGGGCCCGCGGATCCTCGGGGCGGATCGCGGCGTAGGCCACCGCCCGCGCCAGCTCGGCGTCGCGCACGAGGAAGACCGCGTCCTCCCAGTGCAGGGGCGGCGCCACCGGGCTCGCGGTCAGGAGCAGGGTGAGCGGCGTCCGCCGCACCAGCGCCGCCACCACCGGCGCGACCTCGGGCGAGGCCAGCAGCTCGTCGAACCCGGCGCGCGCCACCTCCTCGCGCACCCGGCGCACCCCCTTCCACGCGGTGAGCCGGGCCGGCGCCGCCTGGCCGAGGAAGCGCGCCCGCCCCGTCCACCAGGTGACGGTGACGTCGTTGCGGCCGAGATCGAGCAGGTTGTGGAGCAGCGCGTGGCGGGCCAGCACCCGGGTCCGATCGCGGGTGAGCGGCACGGACACCATCCGCAGCGCGGCGCCGGCGATCCGCCGCCGCATGCCGTCGGTCACCAGCGCGCCGTCGGCGTCGGGGTGGGCCAGGACCAGGGCGTCGTGCAGCCCGGCGGCGAGCGCCAGGTCGTCGCCCTCGAGCACCAGCGCCGGCGGTCGCGCCACCAGCTCGGCCACGACCTCGGTGCGGGCCTCGTCGACCGCGACCAGGGGCACGGTGGCGTGGCCGAGGTCGGCCTCGAAGCGCGCCAGGTCGGCGCTGGTCAGCGGCCGCCCGACGTGGACCTCGCCGCCGGCGACCAGCGGCAGGACGAAGCGCTCGAGGAAGGTGGCGACCGAGGGACGGGGCATGCGCCTGGCGCTCGGCTCACTCGCCGAGCAGCTTCTGCTCGGGCTCGGGGAAGCCCCACAGCGAGAAGCGGCCGAGCGGATCGTTGACCACGGTGGGATCGCCGGGCGGCGCCAGCGCGACGTCGCGGACGTCGACGCCGTCGGCCTCGAGGCGGCCCACCGTGCGCCGCTCGAGCGGCGCCAGCTTGGCCTCGGGGAGCTGGAACGGCGGCCCGTCGCTGGTGAAGACCGTGAGCACGCCGGCGCCGTGGCCCAGCGCCTGGGCCAGGACCTCCGGCGACACCCGCGGCACCACCTCCATGCCGATCGGGACCAGGATGCCCGGCGCCAGCTCGGTGAGCAGGGTCCCCAGGGGCACCACGTCGAGATCCTGGGCCGCGACCACGACGATGCCGCGCTCGGTGACCGCCACCCGCAGGCCGCGCAGCGCCTGCGGCGGCAACAGGTAGACCAGGCGCTTGAAGTACGCGGTCTGGGCCAGCGGGACCAGCGTCGCCGACACCCGGCGCGCCAGCCCCGACGCCGGCGCCAGGCGCAGCGGCACCGCGACCGGATCGGGCGCGCGCACCTCGCCGGCCTGGGGCTCGCGGCCACCCTCGAGCTCGAGATCGACGCGGGTGAGATCGGCCAGCCGTGACAGCTCGAGCGGACCGGCCAGCAGATCGACGCGATCGCCGGGCCAGAAGACGTGGTAGGTGTCGGCGGGCAGGAGCGACGCCACCGACGCCAGCTCGACCGGGTGGGCCCAGCCGACGGCGACCGCGACGTTGTCGGTGATCGGGCGGAAGACGTCGATGCCCGGTGTGCCCAGGAACAGCTCGAGGATGCGCTCGGGCAGGTCGCGCACGCGCACCAGCAGGTAGCTGGGGTCCCCGGCGAGGGTGGCGCCGAGGTCGGCGCCGCGGGCGCGCGGGGTGACCAGGCCGACCGCGCCGTCGCAGCGGTTGCGCCACAGGTAGCGGATGACGCCGTCGCCGAGGCCGCGCGCCACCGCCAGCACGAGGTCGGCGCGATCGTCGGGCCCGAGCCGGGCGGCGCCCGGGACCCGGCGCAGCGACAGCCGGAACAGGAGGCGCTGGAGCGAGACCTCGCCCTCGCGCACGTAGGTCTGGGTGAAGTCGTCGCCGTGCACCATCAGCTCGGCGCCCGCCGGCAGGGCCCCGATCTCGACGGCGTCGTAGCCGTACGGCGAGCGATCGTCGCGGTACTTGACGAAGTGCTTGGCGGTGCCGGTGTAGATCGAGCCGCCGACCAGGCGGGCCAGGCGGCCGGCGCGATCGGCGGCGTACGACGACACCGCCGGGACGCGCAGGATCATCTCCCGGCTCATGAGCGGGGTGCGCACGCGCACGATCTCGAGCCCGGCCACCAGCTCGTCGAGGGACGACTCGTGGGAGTACAGGCGCAGCCACGACACCACGCCCTCGAGCGTGGGGAAGACCAGGAGCAGGTAGCGCCCGAGGACGATGCCGCGCGGATCGGGCGCCACGCCCGGCGTCATGAACCGCGCCTGTCCGTGGGCGACGTGCTCGAGGGCCATGCCGCCGTCCAACGTACACCGGAATGCCCCGCGCCGGCGTCGCGTTGGTAGATTCACGACCCATGAGGCGAGCACGGACGGCATCGATCATCATCACCCACGGCTCCACGCGCGCTCCCCGGCGCCCCGGTGCGCGCGCGCTCGGAGCGATCGCGCTCGCGGTCGCGCTCGCCGGCTGTGGCGGCGACAAGAAGGGCGACGGCGCCGGCGCCGGCACCGGCACCGGCACCGGCTCGGGCACGGCGCCTGCCCTGCCGACGATCGCCGCGCCGCCGCTCGGGGTCGAGGCGGTGCGCCACCTCAACTACGTCTACGGCGCGGGCGCCAAGGAGTACGAGAAGGCGCTCAAGGCCTACAAGGCCCAGCCCCGCGACTGGGCGGCGGTGCGGGCGGCGTGCGAGGAGACCCTGGCCAAGGACCCGCACCACCTCGACGCCCGCTGGGTGCTGGGCGAGGCGCTGGCCCAGGCTGGCGACGGCGCCGCCGCGGTCGAGCACCTGGCGGCGGCGCTGGCCGGTGACTGGCTGCGCTGGGGCCCGACGCTCGACAACGATCCCGAGCTGGCCGGGCTCCTGCCCACGCCCCACGGCCAGGCCCTGGTCGCGCTGAGCAAGCAGCTCGGCGCCGACTTCGCCGCGCGGGTCAAGGCCGGGCCGCTGGTCCTGGCGCGCCGCTCCACCTTCAAGATGCCGGGCGTCGGCACCAACCCGGCGTCGACGCGCGGCGAGCTCTACGCCCACGACGGCGAGGCCCGGCGCTTCCTGCGGGTCACCCACACCGATCACCAGCTCGCGGCGTGGGTGCGCTCGCCGGGCGGCGACGAGCTCCTGCTGGTCGGCTTCGATCGCGTCGAGCGCCCCGATCCCAAGAAGGCCAAGGACGCGCCGCCCCTCCTCGCCCGGTCGTGGGTGACGACCTTCAGCCTCGACCGCCTCGCCGACACCAGCGCGCGGGCGTCGATCGGCAAGGCCCGCCACGTCCACGTCGGCTACGGCCCGGGCGAGCAGCTCGTGGTCGCCACCGCGCCCGCCGCCGGCCGCTGGGGCGCAGGCGCGCTCACCACGTACGTCGTCGACCGCGGCAGCGGCAAGCTCACCAAGACCAAGGGCGCGGCCATCGAGGGCCCGCACGTGCAGATGACGTTCGACGAGGCGCGGGTCGTCGGCGCCAGCGCGACGGCGCTGCCGGCCGATCTGTCCCCCGACCTGGTGGCCAAGCTGCCCCCCATCCAGCAGGACGCCGCCGGCCAGCCGATGCTCTCGCTGGCGCTGCCGTCACCGGGCAAGACCCGCCTCGCGTTCGCGACGGCGACCGACCCGTGCGCCCGCGCCGACGAGGCGACCCAGCCCACGCTCTACGTCGCCGACGTCGCCACCGGCGCGTTCAAGCACGTGCTCACCGCGCCCTCGCGCTTCGCCGCCGCCTGGATCGACGACAGCCAGCTCGTCTACGAGGACGGCAGCGGCGGCCTGCGGGTGTTCGACGCCGCCGCCGGCCGCGAGACCGCCAAGATCGCCGAGCGCGCCGGCATGGCGCTGTGGGCGCTGTCGCCGACCACCGCGCCCCTCTGCCGCGCCGAGCCCATCGTGGCCGAGCCCGACGACGGCACCGAGCTGCCGCCCGAGGAGGGCCCGGCCACCGCCCCCCAGTGACCCCGGTCCCCCGGGCCCGAGTCCGGGTCCGAGCCCGAGCCCGATCCCGATCCCGAGCCCCGCGGTTGTTCTCCGTGCGCCCCGAGCCCGGCGGAGGGAGCGCAGCGACCGACGCCGCCGTCGAAGGGCGCCGGTCCTGCCCGCCCTCGCCCGCGCCCGCGGTTGGCTCTCCGTGCGCCCGGAGCCAGGCGGAGGGAGCGCAGCGACCGACGCCGCCGTCGAAGGGCGCCGGTCCTAGCCGCCCTCGCCCTCGTCCCCGCCCCCGCGCTCCCCGTCGAGCCGCGCCACCAGGTACCGCAGCGCCGCCGCCACCCCGGTGGCGAGCGCCGCCTGCGGCTCGTCGCCGGGCGCCGTCAGCACCAGCCAGTCGCGGCCGGCGGCGTCGACCGCGGCGCGCCAGTGGAGGACGGCGAGCGCCATCCCATCCGTCAGCCGGAGCCGCGGCGCGCCGACCACCTGCGCCGCGACCTCGGCCTCGAGCGGGCGGGCGTAGCGACGCACGACGTGGACCACGGCCGCCGCCGACAGCGCCCCGCTGGTCCCGCCCTCGACCTCGACCAGGACCCGGGCGCCGTCGGCGACGAGCCAGGTCGAGACCAGCGCGCCGTCGCCGCGGATGTGCTCGTCGATCTTGAGGCGCGCCCCTGCCGATCCGCCCGCCGCCGCGTCCTCGCTCACGGTCATCGCGTCCCCTTCTCCTTGCGTACCCGCGCCAGCCCCGACAGCCGGGCGTTGGGCAGCACCTGGTAGCCGACCACGTCGGCGTTGGTGATGGCGACGTTGTCCTCGTGCCACAGCGGGATCACCGGCAGGTCGGCGGCGAGCTGGCGCTGGACCTCGCCGTAGAGCGCGATGCGCTCGGCGCGGTCGACGACCCGGCGGCCGCGCTCGGTGAGATCGTCGACCTGCGGGTTGCGGTAGCGCCAGCGGTTGCCGGCGTTGGGATCGGCCGGCGATGGGATGCGGCTCGAGTGGAAGTAGGTGTAGAGCAGGTCGGGCTCGCTGATGTCGGCGGTCTGCATCGTCGCGATCTGGTACGTGCCCTTCTTGATGTCGGCGAAGAAGGTGGCGAACTCGAACGGGCGGACGTCGACGGCGATGCCGACCTGGGCGAGCTGCGAGGCGATCACCCGCGCCACCGCGACCCGGAACTGGTCGGAGGAGGTCTTGTAGATCAGCTCCAGGCGCGGCCGGCCGCCGGGGCCATCGGGATCGGGGTAACCGGCCTCGTCGAGGAGCCGCATCGCCGCCGCCGGATCGTGAGGGATCTGCGGCAGCGGGGCGTAGCACCAGTGGCCGGGCGGCAGGAGGCCGGTGGCGAGCACGGCGCGCCCCGCGAACTTGCGGCCGACGATCGCCTCGCGGTCGAGGGCGAGCGCGATGGCGCGCCGCACCCGCGGATCGCGCAGCACCGGGTCCTCGTTGTTGAGCATCATGTAGGTCAGGATGTTGGAGGCCTGGCGCGCCTCGCTGACCCGCTCGCGGGCGAGCACGTCGTCGATGAGGTCGTAGCGGAACGAGTTCTGGGCCAGGTCGGCCGAGCCGCCGGCGAGCATGATCAGGCGGGCGGCGGCGTCGCGCACGGTGCGGAACTCGACGCGCGGCACGCCGGTCGCGCCGCCGTGCCAGTGCGGGTTGGCGCGCAGGCGCACGACGTCGGCGCCCAGGCGCTCGACCACGAACGGGCCGGCGCCCAGCACCCGCCCGCCCGGGTACTTGCCGTCGGGGCCGGCGCCGTGGCGGGCGATGATGCCCATGTCGAGATCGCTCACGAACGTCGCCAGCGGCGCGTGCAGGCGGAAGCGCACGGTGCGCTCGGCGACGGCCTCGACCGCCGCGAAGCGCTCGGCGAAGCCCTTGTGCCACAGGCTGTCGGAGCCCGGCGCCAGGACCGTGCCGAAGGTCCAGGCCACGTCGTCGGCGGTCACCGGCCGGCCGTCGGAGAAGCGGGCGTCGGCGCGGATCGTCACCTGCCAGGTCAGCTCGTCGAGCTGCTCCAGCCGCTCGGCGAGCTCGGGCCGCGGCGCCATGTCGAGGGCGTCGACCGTGATGAGGCCGGGCGCGACCAGGCGCGACAGCTTGGCGTCGTACGACGACACCGCGAAGCGGGGGTCGGCGGTCTTCATCGAGCTCTCGATCAGCACCACCAGCGTGTCGTCGGGCGTGCGCCGGCGGCGGGCCTCGCAGCCGCTGGCGACGAGGACCGCGGCCGCGGCCGCGAGCGCGACCCGACCGCGGTGGGAGCTGGGGACGTGACGCACGAGCGCGTCCAGCCTACCGCGGCGGGCGCCGCGCGGCGGGGATCACGTCGCGCCGCTGGCGCCCGCGCTCGCATTCCGGCCCGCCGCGGGTAGGATCGGCCGATGGGGCACCGGCGCGCGATCGCGATCCTCCTCGCCGGCGGCGCGACCGCGCTGGCGGCGGTCGCGTTCGCGCCGCGCGCGCGCTCGCAGGCGCCGCTGGACGCCGGGGTGGCGCCCGGGGCGACCGGCGGGGCGACCGGCGAAGCCACGAGCGGGGCGAACGACGTGGCCAGCGGCGACGCCGGCGTCGAGATCGTCTTCGAGGAGGACGAGGCCAGCGCCCGGCTGACCCTGCCGGTCGCCCCCGCCGACCCGGCGGCGCGCCCGGCCTGGCTGGCCGCCCAGCTCGACGCCGCGGTCCGCGCCCAGCCCCTGCTCGCCGGCGCGCGCGTCGGCGCCGTGGTCGTCGACGTGCGCGGCGGCCAGCCCCTGTGGTCGCACCAGGCCGGCCTCCCGCTCAACCTGGCCTCGGTCACCAAGATCATCACCGCCGCCGCCGCGCTCCACACCCTGGGCGGCGACTTCCGCTGGCGGACCTCGGTGCTGGCCGAGGCGCGGCGCCCGGGCTCCGGCGTCGTCGAGGGCGATCTCTTCCTCCGCGGCCGCGGCGATCCGACCCTGACCGGCGCCGGGCTGCGCGAGCTGGCCCAGGCGGTGGCGTGGCGCGGCGTCACCGAGGTCACCGGCGACCTCGTCGTCGACGGCAGCTACTTCGATCTCGTCGACGAGCCGCCCCGCTTCGCCGACCAGCCGCGGGAGCGCGCCGGCTTCCGCGCCCCCATCGGCGCCGCCTCGCTCGAGCGCAACGCGGTGACCGTGGTCGTGGTGGCCGCGCCCGGCGGCGCCGGCCCGGCCCGGGTGTCGATCGAGCCGCCGGCCACCGACTACGTCCGGCTGGTCACGCCGGCCGTGGCCACGGTGGCCACCGGCCGCACCCGCGTCCACGTCGCCAGCAAGGTGACCCGCACCCACCTCGAGCTCCGCGTGTCGGGCCAGATCCTGGCCAGCGACGGCGTGACCTTCGTGCGCCGGCGCATCGACGATCCGGCGCGCATGTTCGGCGAGGTGTTCCGGGCCGCGCTCGCCGAGCGCGGGGTGAAGGTGCGCGGCCGCCGCATCGGCCGCGGCCTGGCGCCGCCGACCGCGGTGCTGGTGGCCGAGCGCGCCAGCCCGCCGCTGGCCGAGGTGGCGCGGGCGATGGTCAAGACCTCCGACAACTTCCTGGCCGAGACGATCCTCAAGACGGTGGGCGCCGAGTCGCGGACGTTGCCGCCCCCGCCCGCGGTCGCGCCGCCGGCGACCTGGGCCGACGGCACCGCCGCGGTCCACCGCTACCTGGTCGAGCAGGCCGGGGTGCCGGCGGGCAGCTTCCGGCTGGAGAACGGCTCGGGGCTGTTCGACGCCACCGCCGTCTCCGCCGACGCGGTGGCCCGGGTGCTGGTCGCGGCCTGGCGCGACTTCCGGGTCGGCCCCGATCTGGCGGCGGCGATGGCCACCGGCGGCGTCGACGGCACGCTGCGCCGCCGCTTCACCGAGCCGGCGCTGCGCGCCCGCATCCGCGCCAAGACCGGCACCCTGGCCCAGGTCACGGCGCTGGCGGGGTACGCCGGGGGCGACAGCGGGCGGCCGCTCGCGTTCGTGGTCGTCGTCAACGGGCTGACGCCGCCGGCGCGGGCCCAGGCGCGCGCGCTGCAGGACACGATCGCGATGCTGTGCGTGGCCTACACGATGCCCTGATCGCCCCCCGGAAGCGCGCGCGGCGCCGTGATCGCGCGCGCGCCCTACACGATCCGGTGATCGTGTGGTACGCACGCTCCACACCGAGGAGAGACTCCATGGCTGACCTCAAGGGATCGAAGACCCACACCAACCTCAAGGAAGCGTTCGCCGGCGAGTCGCAGGCGAACCGCCGCTACCTCTACTTCGCCAAGATCGCCGACGTCGAGGGCCACCCCGACGTCGCCGGCCTGTTCCGCGACACCGCGGAGGGCGAGACCGGCCACGCGCACGGCCACCTCGACTACCTGAAGAAGGTGGGCGACCCGGCCACCGGCGAGCCGCTGGGCGACACCGCGCTCAACCTCAAGGCGTCGATCGCCGGCGAGACCTACGAGTACACCCAGATGTACCCGGGCTTCGCCCGCACCGCCCGCGAGGAGGGCTTCGAGGACATCGCCGAGTGGTTCGAGACCCTGGCCCGCGCCGAGCGCTCGCACGCCGGCCGGTTCCAGAAGGGCCTCGACTCGCTGACCTGATCGCCTTCCGGTGCGGCCGGCGCCGCCTGGCGCGCCCGACGCGGCCGACGCGGCCGGCTCAGGCGTGTGAAGGAATCACACGCGCTGTTCGATCGGTCGGTCCCGGCGAGGACGCCGGTGCCGACCTGAGTCGGAAGAACTCGGCCCGCTTCGCTCGCCTCAGAGCCTGT
>CAADGB010000371.1 GCA_900696455.1 uncultured delta proteobacterium | reverse complement strand
GTTCGTCGCCGAGCTGGACGCCCTGGGAGAGTTCCTTGAAGAGTTCATCCAGCGGCAGGGAGGCGGAAAGTTCCCGGGCGCGGTCCAGGGCCGAAGTCAGGACGGGGTCGACGCCGGCGCGGTCGCGGCCGTCGCGGTCGACGCCGGGAGCCGCCGGCGGACGTCCCCGCCGCCGGGCGCGCCGCGCCTCGACTGCAGCGACGCCAGCTTCGCGATCGTCTACCGCGCCGCCGCGCCCAGCGAGGACGACGTCCGCGCGGCGCTGCGCCGCCTCAAGCAGTGCGAGGCCCAGCTCGACGCCACCGCCTACCGCCGCATCCAGACCGCCCTCATCGCCCGGCAGTGACCGACGGCGCGGTCGGGGCCCGGGGTCACGACCCGCGCACGGCGGCGGCGCGGCGGCGGCGCTGCCAGCCGAGGACCAGCCACACCGCCAGCACGAGGCCGGCCTCGGCGCCGGGCGCGACCTCGCCGGCGCAGCAGCCGCTCTTGCGGGCCACCGGCGCCGGCCCGGTCGCCGCGCCGCCGGCGCCCAGGGTGCAGCCGTCCTCGACGCCGGCCGCGCACGCGCGCTCGAAGTAGACCCGGGCGCGGTCGGCGTCGGCGGGCTTGCCGGTGGCGCGGAGGGCCGTGCCGGCGTGGACGCAGCCCAGCGGGTCGAAGCCCTCGCACGCCTTGCTCAGCCACTCCAGCGCGCGATCGGGATCCTTCACCGTCGCCACGCCGTCGCGGTAGTAGGTGCCGAGCAGGTACATGTACGAGGGGTTGGTGCGGGCCTGCTCCTCGGCGCGGCTGAAGGCCAGGGTGCGCAGGCGGGCGATCTCGGAGCGCGCGCCGCCCTGGGCTTCGAGCAAGGTCGCCAGGGTCGAGCACGCCTCGGGGTGCTTGTACTCGTCGACCAGGCAGGCGTGGCGGAGCACCGCCTCGGCCCGCTGCGCGTCCTTCGCGACCCCGCCTTCGCCGGTGGCGAGGTAGTGGCCGGCGCCGTGGCAGCCGGTGGCGATGACCGGCGGCCGGCACGCCTTGTCGTACATGGCGAAGGCCCGGGCGTGATCCTGCTTGGTGCCGGAGCCGTAGCGGTAGAGCTCGCCGACGTTGGCGCAGCCGCTGAGGCTGCCCTGGTCGCAGGCGCGGGTGAAGTACGTGACGGCGCCGGTGATGTCCCAGCGCACGCCGGTGGCGGTGTAGAGCTGGTAGCCGACGGCGTTGCAGCCCTCGGCCGAGCCGGCCTCGCACGCCTGCTTGTAGATGCGGTGCGACTCCTCCTTCTTGTCGGCGGCGGCCAGGGTCGTGGCCAGGCCGATGCAGGCGAAGGTGTCGCCGGCGTCGCAGCCGCCGCGGTAGAGGGTCTCGGCTCGCGTCAGGTCCTTGCTCACGCCGCGGCCCTCGGCCAGGAGGTCGGCCTGGCGGCGGCAGGCCTCGCTCGAGCGCCGGCCACAGCCGGCCTCGAACGCGGCGTAGGCGGCGCGGCGGTCGCTCTCGGCCTCGCTGGCGGCGTCGAGGTTGGCGACCGAGAGGCACGCCTCCTCGAAGCCGTCCTTGCAGGTCTTCTCGAGGGCGGGGCGGATGTCGGCCGTGGCGCCGCCGGCCTCGGTGTTGACCATGGCGACGTAGCGGCACGAGTCCTCGGTCTCGTACTCGCAGGCGCGGGTGAACGCGGCCGCCGCGGTCTTCAGATCCTTGGCGCCGCCCTCGCCGAAGTAGGCCATGCGCGCCCACGCCGCGCACGACGGCGCGTAGAGCCGCTTCTCGGTGCCCTCGCACGCCTTCTGGTACATCGCCCGCGCCTTCGCCAGATCCTTGGCGGTGCCGGCGCCGTCGCGGTGGGCGTCGGCGACGGCGTCGCAGCCGATGGGCGAGCCCTGGGCGCAGGCCTTCTCGAACAGCGGGAAGGCCCGGTCCGCGGAGGCCTCGACGCCGGCGCCGTGCTGGTGGATCCAGCCCAGGCGGAAGCAGGCGTCGCCGTCGTCGTCGTCGCAGCCGCGGGTCGCCAGCTTGAGGGCGCGCGCGTGCTCCTTGCGGTTGAGCAGGTGGCGGGCGCCGACCCCGCAGTCGGCGGGGAAGCCGCCGTTGCAGCCGCGCTCGTAGGCGGCGACGCCGGCGTCGAGGTCCTTGGCCATGCCGGTGCCCGCGATCGCGCGGGCGGCGAAGTTCTCGCACCAGCCCAGCCCGCCGTTGTCGCACGCGGCCTTGTAGTTGCGGGTGGCGGCGGCCTGGTCCTCGGCGGTGCCGAAGCCGAGGCGGTGGAACTCGGCCAGGGTGCCGCAGTACTTGGGGTCGAGCTGGCAGGCGCGCTCGGCCAGCTTGAAGCCGCGCGGCAGCTCCTGCTTGGCCATGCCCAGGCGCTCGGCGATCTTCTGGCAGGCGTCGGCGTTGTCGAACTCGGTGCAGGCGCGATCGTAGGCCTTGTTGGCGCCGGCGGCGTCGGCCTTGCCGCCGAGGCCGGCGTCGAGGCCGCGGGCCAGGCTCATGCAGGCGTCGCCGCTGCCGGCGGTGCAGCCGGTGCGATAGGCGGCGAGGGCGCGGGCGGCGTCGCGGGCGCTGCCCTTGCCGTGCTCGTGGATGTAGCCGACCATGAAGCACGCGGTGCCGTCGGCGAGTCCGGAGGCCGGACAGCTCGGCGCGAGCAGCTCCATGGCGCGGCGGAACATGGGCAGCGAGCCGGCCGGATCCTTGGCGCCGCCGAGGCCGCGCTCGACGAGGTCGGCGCCGCGGGCGCAGGCCACGCCCTCGCCCTTGCCGCAGGCGTGGGCGAACGCGGTGCGGGCGCGCGGGTAGTCGCCGGTGCGGACCGCGAGGTCGCCGATGTTGAAGCAGCCCTCGAGATCGTCGAGGCCGCAGGCGCGCTCGAAGTACGCCATCGCCTGCTTGTTGTCGGCGGTGACCGGGGCGCGGCCGCGGGCGTGGAGGAAGCCGAGCAGCGTGCACGACGGGCCGTGCTTCTCGCGGGCGCAGGTCTCCTCGAGCAGCGCGAGGCCGCGCTGGGGGTCGGGCCGCTTGCCGCGGCCCTCGAGATCCTCGACCGCCCGCTCGTGCTTCTCCTGCGGCGACAGGCGGGGCGCCGGCTTCTTCTTGACGCAGGCGCCAGCCGACATGCTCCACGACGTGCCCTTGGGGCAGGTCCCGCCGCGCGGGATGGCGTCGGCCGGCGGCGCGGTGACGACCGCGGCGAGGGCGGCGACCCCGACGGCGACGAGGGCGAGGGCGGCGAGGGAGCGCGGGCGGGTGATCGTCATGGTGGTCGGGTTCCCGTTCAGCCGGGGTTCGCGGACGCGGGCGCGGACGTGACGCAGCGGAAGCCGACCTCGGGGTCGGCGTCGGCCGGCACCACGACGCGGAAGTGGAGCGAGGCCTGCCAGCCGGCGGTGGGGGCGACGGTGTACGAGGCGCCGCGCACGACCTTGCCCTTGCCGCCGTCGCCGTCGGCGGTCCACTCGAGGACGCCGCCGAGCATGTCGCACAGGCCGCCGGCCGAGCAGTCGCCGTCGCCGGGGGCGCGCAGGCTCGGCTTGCCGCGGGGGCAGGTGGTGCACAGCGCGGCCCGCGCGGGCTCGCCGGGCGTGGTGCGCGCGGCGACCTCCCACTCGACCTCGGTGGGCAGGCGCAGGCCGCGGGCGGCGCAGGCGGCGGCGGCGTCCGCCCACGACACGTTGCGCGCCGGCAGGCTCGGGGCGTCGCCGCGCAGGCCGCCCAGGCGCGGCTCGCCGAGCGCCGCGCGCAGCTCGCCGAGGGTCACCTCGCGCGGATCGATCCAGAACCCGGGGAGGGTCACGCGGGTCAGCGCCAGCGAGGTCGGGCTGGCCGGGCTGGCCTCGCCGACCTCGTGGTCGCCGGCGGCGATGAACACCATGCGGTCGGTGACCGCCGGCGCGTCCACCGCCGGCGCGGCGTCGACCGCGGCCACCGCCGCCATCCCGGCGTCGACGGCCAGGTCCGGCCCCGACGCCGTCCCCGCGCCGGACGCCGTCCCCGCGCCGGACGCCGTCCCCGCGCCGGACGCCGTCCCCGCGCCGGACGCCGTCCCCGCGCCCGCGCCGGCCCCCGACGAGCCGCCGCCGGCGAACATCGCCACGCCGACGATCGCGGCCACCGCCACCAGCCCGCCGCCGACGACCAGCGGCCACGCCCGTCGCCCCGTCGCCACCGGCGCGTCGTGCTCCGGCGCCTCGCTGCCCGGCGCGCCGGCGGTCGCGCCGCTCGCGGTCCAGCTCGGGCCCCCGGCCGCGCTCCCGAGGTCGCCGGTCCCGGCCGCGATGCCGGGGGCGCTGGCCGCGGTGTGCGCTCGGCCGAGGTCACCGGTCCCCAGCGGCGACGGCGGCGGCGCGGCGGGCGGCGGGGTGAGGCCGAGCGGGACCGGCGTGTGCCGACCCTCCGTGGCCATCACCGCCAGCTCGCCGCCGGAGCGATGGCCGGGCGCCGGGGTCTCGCGGGTGCGGTGGGGCGGCGGCACCGGCGTGCCCGCCGGCACCAGCCGCGCGGCGGCGAGGGCGGCGCGCATGGCGTCGGCGTTGGGCGGCCGGTCGGCGGGGCGGGGGCTCAGGCAGCGCTCGACGAGCTCGTAGACGCCGGGCGAGAGCCCGGGGCGCAGGGCGGGTAGCGGCACGTGCTCGGCGGCCAGCACCTTGTGCAGGACCTCGGTGATGGTGTCGCCGCCCACCGCCGGCGCGCCGGCCAGGAGCTCGTACAGGATCGCGCCCATGGCGTAGACGTCGGTCCACGGTCCGATCTCGCCGGCGTCGGGCGCGACCTGCTCGATGGCCATGTAAGCGGCGGTCCCCATCAGGCTGCCGGTGTGGGTCAGGTGCTTGTCGTGGGTCTGGACCCGCGCGATGCCGAAGTCGAGGAGCTTCGGGATCTCGCCGTCGTCGGTCTCGGCGACGAAGACGTTCTCGGGCTTGAGGTCGCGGTGGATGATGCCGGCCTTGTGGGCGGCGGCCAGGCCCTTGAGCGCGCCCTCCATCACCATCTGCACCCGCGCCAGGTCCATGTAGTCGGGCCCGGGCCGGATCTCGTCGCGCAGCGGGTGGCCGTCGAGGAGCTCCATCACCAGGTAGAGCATGCCGTCGGGCTCGGCGCTGAAGTCGTAGACCTTGACGACGTGCGCGGTCCGCAGCGCCACCACCGCCGCCGCCTCGCGCTTGAAGCGCTCGCGGGTGGCCTCGAGGTCGGCCACCGACGGGTTCATGACCTTGATCGCGACGCGCGAGCCGCGGATGTCGGGGTTCACGGCCTTGTAGACCGCGCCCATGCCGCCGACGCCCAGCATCCCGACCACCTGGTACTTGCCGATCCGGGCCGAGCGCAGGAGCGCGGTCGCGTCCTTGGGGCAGGCCTTCCAGTCGGCGGGGTACTCGGACTGGCAGCGGGGGCAGAACACGGCCTCCATCCTACTCTCGCCGCGCGCCGGCCATCGAGATCCGGCGCGGGGATCCTCGGCCGCTACCCCGCCGGTCACCGGCGGTCGGCGGGCCGCAGCCGGGCGGGAGGCGCGGGGGGCTTCGCCCGACGAGGGTGCCGCCCGCAGGGCGAACCACGCGTCAGAGCCCGAGCTTGTCGAGCTTCTTGTGCAGGCCCTCGCGGGTGATGCCGAGGGTGGCGGCGGTGCGGGTCTTGTTGCCGCCGTGGTCGCGCAGCGCCTCGGAGATGAGCCAGCGCTCGACCTGGTCCATCATCTCCTTGAGGGTGCCCTTCTTGGGCGCCACCTTGGCGACGGTGCTCTCGATCTTGCGCAGCCGCGGCGACAGGTCGGTGAGGTCGACGTGGTGGCTGGGCTCGGCCTGGATGACCAGGCGCTGGATCTCGTTCTCGAGCTCGCGGATGTTGCCGGGCCAGGCGTAGCCGGCCAGGGCGTCGAGCGCCTCCGGCGAGAACCCGGGCAGCTCGAGGCGGTACTCGGCGGCGTAGCGGGCGAGGAAGTGGCGGGCGAGCAGCGGGATGTCCTCGCGGCGCTCGCGCAGCGGCGGCAGGCGGATGGGGAAGACCATCAGCCGGTAGTAGAGGTCGGAGCGGAAGCGGCCCTTCTCGACCTCGGCGGCGAGGTCGCGGTTGGTCGCGCAGATGATGCGGACGTCGACCTGCTTCTCGGCGGTGGCGCCCACCGGGCGGATCGTGCCCTCCTGCAGGACGCGCAGGAGCTTGGCCTGCAGCGACAGCGGCATCTCGCCCATCTCGTCGAGGAACAGGGTGCCGCCGTCGGCGATCTCGAACAGGCCCTTCTTGTCGCTGTCGGCCGAGGTGAAGGCGCCGCGCTTGTGGCCGAACAGCTCGCTCTCGAGCAGGTTCTCGGGCAGGGCGGCGCAGTTCTGGGCGACGAACATCTTGTCGCGGCGGCCCGAGCGGTAGTGGATGGCGCTGGCCACCAGCTCCTTGCCGGTGCCGGTCTCGCCCTCGATGCAGACGGTGGCCCGGGTGTCGATGACCTTGTCGAGCTGGGCGAAGACCTGCTGCATCGCCGGCGAGTCGCCGATGATGTCGGGGAAGCGGGCCTTCTCCTCCTTCTTCTTCAGGTAGACGTTCTCGCCGCGCGCCCGCTCCTCGGCCAGCTTGAGGCGGCCGACCAGGGCGGCGTTGTCGAGCGCGAGCGCGGCCTGGGCGCCGACCAGGAGCGCGGCCTCGAGGTCGCCCTCGTCGAACATCCCGGCCGAGCGCCGGTTGTCGGCCTGGACCAGCCCGGTGATCTCCTCGCCCCGCCACAGCGGCACCGCGATCACGCTCATGATCCGACCGCCCAGGATCGACTCCGATGACGGCAGCTCCTCCTGGGCGTTGGCGGTGAGGATGGCGGCGCGGTCGGTCAGGACCCGGCGCAGGATCGCGCGCGAGGCCCGCACCGGATCGACGCCGGGCTCGGGCGGGCGGCTGGGGCCGCCGCGCTCGCGCTGCAGCGCCAGGGTGAAGCGATCCTTGTCGGCCTCGGAGCGCAGGAGCACGGTGACGTGGGTGGCGCGGCCGAGGATGTCGAACAGGGCGTCGGCGACGGCGTCGAGGACGGCGGCCTGGTCGAGCCGCCCCGACAGCGGCTGCAGCGCCTTGTAGAGGCGGAGCGCGCTGACGGGATCGTGCTCGATCTGGTCCCGCACCGCCGGCAGGTCGATGATCGAGCGCGAGGCGATCAGGCGCTCGGCCAGGTCGGCCTCGTCGTGCTCGCCGTCAGGCTGATCGCCCGCCGGCGCGTACTGGACGCGGATCTGGACCGGGGCGCGGGGATCTCCCAGCAGGAGCAGGTCGCCGGGCTCGAGACCGAGCTCGTGGCGGCGGGGGGCGTCGACCGCGATGCGGGCGCCGCCGCGCTCGACCGCCGAGCCGTTGGTCGAGCGCAGGTCGCGGAAGACGTAGCCCGGGCCCTCGCGCAGGATCTGGGCGTGCTCGCCCGACAGGTGGTAGTCGGTGAGGACGACGGTGTTGGTGGCGGCGCGCCCGAGCGTGATGACCGGCGCGGTGAGCTCGTAGCTCGGGCGGGCCGAGGTGCCGCGGAGGATTTCGAGGACGAGCACGGTGTTTTCGGGCGAGAACAGAAGTGCGATCAGCCCTTGGACGGTTATACTCCGAGACGCTTTTTCGGTCATGACGTCGCCTTCCAAAGTGCTGGTTGTCAGCCGAGATCGCCGGGCCGCCGAGGGTGTTCGGCTCGGCTTCGAGCGGGAGGGCATGACCGTGGCGGCGGCCGAGACCCCGGCCGCGGCGCGCTTCGACGACGTCGCGGTGGTGGTGGCGAGCCCGGCGCCGGGCGGCGAGCCGGTCGGGCTCATCCGCGAGCTGGTGGCACAGGGCGCGGCCGGCGGTCAACCGCCGCTGCTCTACGTCGGCAACGGCCTCACCCGCGGCGCGGCGCTGGCCGCCGGCGCCACCGCGGTCCTGGCGGCGCCGGCCTACGTCCGCGACGTGGTGACGATCGGCCGCATCCTGGCCGGTCGCCGCCCCGGCAACCGCTCGGTGACCGACGGCGACCTCGGCGCGAGCTTCGGCGTCTTCTACCTGGTGCGCGCGCTGGCCCGCACCGGGGCCACCGGGACGCTGCTCATGCTGCGCGGGCTGCGGCGAGGCGAGATCCGCTTCTTCGAGGGCGAGGTGACCTCGGCCCAGGTCGGCGGCCTGCACGGCCAGGCCGCGTTCGACCAGCTCCTCCTGTGGACCGAGGCCCGCTTCGAGCTGCGCGACGAGCCGGTGGTGCGGCGGCAGCAGATCCCGCTGACGCTCGAGGCGTTGCTCGCCCACGCCGAGCGCTTCCTGCGCGATCTGCGCGACGCGGCCGGCAGCCTGTCGCCGTCGGCGGTCTACGAGCAGGACGCGGCCACGGTGGCGGCGATGGGCCGGCAGCTCCCGACCGAGGTCCACGGCGTGCTGCGGATGTTCGACGGCCACCGCACGGTCGCCGACGTGCTCGAGGACAGCCCGTTCCGGGTGCTCGAGACCCTGCGCGTGGCCGAGCGCGCCGCCCAGGTCGGGCTGCTCAAGCGGCTGGTGATCGCGCGACCGCGCAGCACGCACCGGGCGATGCTCGCGATCGAGGAGTGGCTGGTGGGGGGCGCCACCGGCGAGGTCGGGCGCGCCATCACCCCCGAGGGCTCGGGCCCGGTCGGCGGCGGCAAGAAGAAGAGCAAGGGCAAGCGGGCGGCCGCGCCCGACGCGGCGCGCCCGCGGGCCGTGGTCGAGGTCGACTGGGCGGCGCTGGTGCCGCGCGGCACCGCGCTCGACGCCGGCGCGCTGTCGCCGGTGGTGCCGTCGGCGGCCGCCAAGGGCGAGATCGAGGTGCGCTCGGCGGCGGCGGTGGCGAGCCGGGACACCGAGCGCGAGCGGCTGGAGTCGCTCACCGACGCCGGCGCGCGCGACCGGCTGTTCGCGCCGCTGGTCGAGGTGGCGGAGCGCGAGACGCTCGAGGCGGAGGAGCGGCAGTGGCGCGAGGCCCGCGCGTCCGAGGCCGAGGCGAAGGTGAAGGCCGAGACGGAGGCGAAGGAGCAGGCGGCGAGGGCGAAGGCCGAGGCGGAGGCGAAGGAGCAGGCGGCGAAGGCGAAGGCCGAGGCGGAGGCCGCGGAGCAGGCGGCGAAGGCGAAGGCCGAGGCGGAGGCGAAGGAGCAGGCGGCGAAGGAGCAGGCGGCGAAGGAGCAGGCGGCGAAGGAGCAGGCGGCGAAGGCGAAGGCCGAGGCGGAGGCCGCGGAGCAGGCGGCGAAGGCGAAGGCCGAGGCGGAGGCGAAGGAGCAGGCGGCGAAGG
>CAADGB010000370.1 GCA_900696455.1 uncultured delta proteobacterium | reverse complement strand
CGTCGCCCAGCGAGACCCCGCCCTGGCCGATCAGGCGCCGAGCCTCGCCCTTGGAGCTGGCCAGGCCCCCGCGGACCAGCAGGTCGACCCCCGGCGCGCCGGCCTCGAGCTCCGCGCCGACTTCGTCGCGGCCGCCCGCGGCGGCGAGCTCGCCCGGGCGCGGGCGCTGGCGCGGCAGGCCGCGCCGTACGGCGACCGCATCGGCAGCGACGAGCCGTACGCGGTCGAGATGGTCATGTCGTGCCGGCTCGGCGACGAGCCCGGCGCGCGCGCGGCCTTTCGCAAGATCCCGCTCCGCGTCGGCCGCCTGTCGCAGACCCACCACGACACGATCGCGACCTGCAAGCGGTTCGGGGTCAACCTGCAAGACCTGCTGCCCGCGCGCTGAGCCTGGCGCAGCGAGGCGGCTCGGGTCCGGATGAGATCGGACGAGCCCGTCTGCCGGCGAGGTCGATCGATCGATGGAGAGCCTGGCATCGATTCGATGACAGGCTCTGAGCGGCGCAGCGCCTGCGAGGACGCGAACTTCGGTGGCGCGGCGGGGTCGGACAGTGCGACGCGAGGTGCGCACGATCGGTCAGGCCCGGTGATGGCGGTTCCGCGCCCGGCGGACGCCGGGGCTGATAGCGTCGGGGGTATGACGTCCCCCGGCATCGCGGTGGCTGCGGCCACCACCCTGGCCGCTGGCCTGGCCGCTGGCCTGGTCGGCCCCGGCCTCGCCTCGGCCCAGGTCTCCACCGGCGCCGCCCCACCGCAGCGGGTGTGCGGCACCTCGCAGATCCCGCGCTCGTTCGCCCCGCCGCCGACCTTCTTCGCCGCCGGCCCCCAGCGCGTGATCTACCTGAACCGCCACGGCGCGACGTTCGAGATCATGGGCAGCACCACCGACGCCACCACCAACGTCGTCCATCGCGACGTCTCGGCCGGGCGGCAGAGCCGGACCGCGGTGATCCCGCCCATCGAGAGCTCGTTCGACTGGGACGGCATCGTGACCTGCGTGACCGAGCACTTCCGCCGCTTCGACGTGCGCGTCGTCGAGGGCGAGCCGGAGGCCGGCCCGTACATCGAGGCCATCGTCGGCGGTGACGGCACCGAGCTCGGCTACTCGGGCGGCGGCCTGTTCGGCATCGCCGCCGCCGACAACTTCTGCGGGATCACCGAACGCGGGGTCGCCTTCAACTTCTCCACGACCCACCTCAACGTGCCCCAGCGCAACGCCGAGCTGTGCGCGACCATCGCGCACGAGGTCGGCCACCTGCTCGCGCTCGAGCACGAGGTGCTGGCCACCGACGTCATGTCCTACGTGCTGGTCGCCGACTCCAGCTCCAAGGCCTTCGTCGATCAGGCCTCGGCCTGCGGCACCTCGCCCGGTCAGGAGCGGAGCTGCTCGTGCGGGGGCAGCACGACCAACTCGGCGGGCCGCCTGACCAGCTACGTCGGCCTCAAGTCGACGGAGACCGTGGCGCCCAGCCTGACCGTACACGCGCCCGGCTCCGACGGCCGGGTCGAGCCGTGGTTCCGGGTCACGGTCACCGCCACCGATGACGAGGGCCTGGCCGACGTCCTGGTCTACCTCGACGGCCAGGCGGTGGGCGTCGACGCCACCCCGGACGGCGATCGCTACGAGATCGTGATCGAGGGCGCCGCGATCGGCGGGCACCACCTCGCGATCGTGGCCCGCGATCTCGCCGGCAACCTGACCCGCACGGAGATGGACATCACCGTGTCGCTGCGGGACAACGGCGCCGGTTGCGAGTCGGGCGCCCAGTGCGCCGGCGGCATCTGCGCCACCAACGCCGACGGCAACTTCTGCACCCAGACCTGCGATCCGGCCGGTGACGACGTGTGCGGGGGCGACTTCGAGTGCATCCGGGCCGGCGACATCGACGTCTGCGCGCCGGTCGGCGGGGGCTGCGGCTGCGCCGCCGGCGCCTCGCGCGAGAACCTCGCCGGTGGCCTCCTGCTCGCGCTCGCGGTGGTGCTCGGCGTCCGTCGCCGCCGTCGCCGCTAGCGCTCGTCGGGCATCGGCGGCTCGCACACGCCGCGGACGCCGGTGGCGATGAGCCCCTCGCTCCACGCCGCCCGCCGCTGGCACGCGGCGGCGTTGGTGGCGAGCGGCCCCCGCACCGTCGCCGCCAGCGCCACGCACTCGCGCGCCAGCGCCAGGGTGTCGGACAGGGCGTCACCGAACGCCTCGTCGGGCGTGTCGTAGCAGCTCCCGAAGGCGGGCCAGCCGAGGCCGGCGGTGGCGAGGTAGCGCGCGCGCGCGTGCTCCTCGACGAGCTGGAGCACGACGCGGTAGAGGCGGGCCTGGTCGGCGGGGAGCCCGAGGGCGGCGGTGTCGGGCTCGCCGCCAGCCTCGACCCACGCCTCGACCCGCTCGCGGTAGGCGTCGAAGTGAGGCTGGCTGGCCTCGAGCTCGCGCCGCCAGGCCTCGGGGTCGCGCTGGTACTCGCTGCGCATGGCCGGCGCGGTCGCGAAGGCGGTGACGGCGAGCGCGGCCAGCTCGAGGCGCTGCTGCACCGCCGGCGGCGCCTCGTCGAGCGGCGCCGGCCACACCACGAGGCCGTCGAGGGTGGTGGCGCCGGTCGCCGGATCGGCGCCGAGCTCGGCCACGATCGCGCCGTCGCGCGGCGGCTCGGGCGCGCGCGCGGCCGGCGCGGGGCCGCAGGCGCCGAGCCCGGCGACCACCACCAGCGCGCCGCGACCGGCGCGTCGGCGCGCCGCGCCGCGGGTGGAGCGGAGGCCGGTCGGGCGCGCGGCCGCGCGGGTCGGAGCCATGGGCCGGGATCTACCACCGCCGCCCGGGCGCGGCCACGCGGAGGCCGCCAGCACGCCCTCGCGCCGACCGCCGCGCGAGGAACGACCGGGCTCACGCCGGGAAGGTGGCGCCGCCGGATCGCGTACTATCCAGCGAGCTCGTCATGTTCGACCACTCCCGCAAGCCCCCCGAGGGGGCCAGCGCCCGGGCCCCGTCGCCGCCCGCCGCCGGCCGCGCCGCGCCGACGACCGCGCTGGTGCAGCGGCGCGCCGGGGGCGAGGCCAGCGGGCGGGGCGGGACGGTGGACGAGGTGGTGGGCGCGCTGCCCGCCGGCAGCGGCGCCGGCCTGCTCGACGATCAGCGCGGGCGCTTCGAGGCGAGCCTCGGCACGGACCTGTCCGCGGTCCGCGTCCACACCGGGCCGGCCTCGGCGGCGGCGGCCAGCGAGCTCGGGGCCCGCGCCTTCACCACCGGCAACGACATCCACTTCGGCGCCGGCGAGCACTGGCCGGACGATCCGTTCGGGATGCACCTCCTGGCCCACGAGGTCGCGCACACGGTCCAGCAGCGCGGCGGCGCGGGCGGGCCCCAGGCCAAGCTCGCGGTGAGCCAGCCCGGCGATCCGCTCGAGCGCGAGGCCGATCTCGCCGCGGACGCCATGGTGCACGGCGGGCCAACCGCGGTCTCCGTCGGCGCCGCCGCGTCCGCCGCCACGGTGCAGCGCCGCCAGGGCGAGGGCGAGCGCGCCGGGGAGCGGGTCGACGAGACCCGGGAGCGCGGCGTCGAGTCGGGCAACGGCGAGCTCGATCGCCGGACCGGGGGCGCGAGCGCGGCCGACGACGGCTCGGGCGAGTGGGGCGGCGAGGCCGACGACCGCGGCCTGACCGACCACGCCAACCGGCAGATGTGGTTCCAGGTCGCGAACGCCGCCGAGGGCATGGGCCTGACCAACGCCGCCCGCCACATGCGCCACTACCTCAACAACAGCGGCGCCACGCTCCAGGTCTCGGTCGACAGCATGCTGCGCGACGTCGAGTCGTTCCGCACCGCCTACGACACCGAGCTGGACGAGGCCCGGGCCCAGGCCGACGAGCGGATCGCCGCGATGGGCGACGTCACGACCGAGCAGACCTTCACCCTCACCGGCGAGCGCCGCAGCACGGTCTACTGCACGCGCGCGGAGTCGGACGACTGGTACTTCGCCGTCGGCGGCTTCACCCACTGGTGGACGGCCGAGGTCACGGTCACGCCGGCCGAGGGCGCGTCGGCCCCGGCCCCGGCCCCGGCCCCGGCCGCGTCGCCGGCAGCGCCGCCCGCCCCGTCGCCGGGCGCGCCTGCGCCCGCACCGTCCTCGGGCTCGGGCTCGGGCTCGGGCTCGGGCTCGGGCTCGGGCTCG
>CAADGB010000369.1 GCA_900696455.1 uncultured delta proteobacterium | reverse complement strand
CGCCTCGGCGCCGGCGCGCGCGATCAGCTCGTCGCGCCGCGTCCGCAGCGCCGCCTCCTCGTCGCGCAGGGCGGCGATCCGCCCACGCCGGGCCGCGAGCTCGCGGCGGCGGGTGACCAGCTCGGCCCAGGCGCGCGTTGTCCGCGATCCGGACGGATCGCCGAGGTCGGGCATCGCGGCGATGGCATGCGCCAGGCGGCCGTGTCGCCCGTCGACGACGGCGTCGGTGCGGTGCCGGTCGTGGCGCGCCAGCGCGCCCCCGATCATGGCGAGCATCGTGGCCGCGGCCCGATCGCCGTCGGGCGCGGCGGCGGGAGCGCCGGCGTCGCGCCCGGGCGGCGGTCCGCCGCCCGCCGCGTGCTCGTCGAGGATCGCGCGGGCGCAGGCGAGGGCGGCCCCGGCCAGCGCCGCCAGCGTCGCGACCTCGGGCCCGGCGGCGGCCGGCGTCGGGGCCGGCGGCGGGGTGGTCAGCCCACCGAGGCCCTGCTCGAGGAGGCCCGGCCGGGGCGGCGCCGGGCGTCGCGCGCGCACCTCGCCGCGGAGGAGGCGGTGGAGGCGCGCCGCCAGGCGCGGCGTGAGCACCTCGCGCGCGCGGGCCGCCGCGGCCCCGCCGCCGCCGTCGACGACGTCGTCGTCGCGCTCGGCGTCGTCGCGCTCGGCGTCGGCGGCCGGCACCTCCCACGCCGCGAGCGCGAGCTCGTCGAGGGGCGGTCCCTCCGGTCCCTGCTGGGGTTCGCGCACGGCCACGGGCAAGTGTGACTATACTGCCGGCCCGGGGCTCATGACCTCCTCCATGGGGAGCAGGCACCATGTCCTCGCAACCCACGCCACCAGAGGGTCATGGCCACGGTCGAGCCCCACCTCACGCTCTGTCTGTCCGTCATCGAGCTCGCGCGCATCGCGGCGGCGCGGCTCACCGTGCGCGACGCCGCCCTCGGCTTCTCGCGCCTGGCCGCGCCCCAGCGTACCGCGCTGCAGGCCCAGGCCGATCGCTGGGACGACGTCGCCGACGACCTGGTCCGGATCTGGCGCAACCAGCCGCGCGGCGCCGGTCGCCAGCTCGCGGCGATGGCGCGCAGCGACGAGGAGCTGGTGCTGTTCGCCCTCGCCGCCGCGCCGCAGATCGATCGCACCCTCGGTCGCGCGTACCGCAGCCTGGCCGGGGTCACCGACCTGACGGTGGGCGTGCTCCTCGACCTCGCCGCCGCCGCCCTCGATCACCGCCTCCAGCTCGTCCGCCTGCTCCACGGCGACCGCGCCCTGCGCGCCTCGGGGCTCCTGGAGCTGGCGCACCGAGGACCGGCCATGCTCGATGACCGGGTCGAGGTGTCGCGCAGCGCGGTGGCCGCCCTGCGCGGCGAGACCATCGTCCCGCCGGGCCCGGTCGCGGCCGAGCACGCCGAGCTCCCGGGCGAGGTCGCCGAGACGCTCGAGGCCGCCGTCCAGCTCCCGCGCTGGAGCCCGGGCCAGATCACGATCGTCAGCGGCCCCGCCGCCGAGCGCGCGGCGCTCCTGACCGTCCGCGCGGCCCTCGACGGCCGCGAGGTCTGGCACGTCAGCGGCCCCGGGCCCGACCCGATGGCCTGGTGCCGGGACGCCGCCCTGTCCGGAGTGCACCTCGACGTCGCCGCCGCCGACCCTCGCGCCGCGTTCGACGCCATGCGTCAGAGCGCCGCGTGGACGCACGCCTCGGTCGTGATCTCTTGTGATGACAATGGGTTGGCAGATAGCTCGCCCTCCGGCTCGCGCCTGATCCAGACCGCGTCCCTGCGGGCGGCGGCCGGCTCCGGAGTGAGCGGGGCGGTCCCTGCCGGTCGCGTGCGGACTGCGCTCGAAACTCTCGGGTTCTGACGGGAAGGCAACCCTCGAGGCTCCCGTACTATGGGGGCCGACCCACCACGGCAAGGTCCCCGCATGTCCCAGTTCGACCTGGAAGATCTCGAGTCAGAGGCCGAAGAGGGCCTCGCGGAGCTGCAGCCTGCGCCGGGAAAGGCCACGCTGACCTCGCGGATCGGCCGGCCGCCGCGCCGCGGTGGCGACGGCGACCTGCTCGACGCGGCGACGCACGCACAGCTCCAGGGTGGGCTCGGGGTCGAGCTGTCGCGGGGCGACGGCGGCGACGGGGATGGTGGCCCCTCGCCGCGGCGGTACCTCGCGGTCGGCTTCCTCGGCGGGCAGGGCGCCGATCTGGGCAGCAACCTCAGCGGCGAGCAGGCGGAGGAGCGTCCGCTCGGTCGCGGCCTCGACTACCTGTCGTCGCCGTCGGCGAACGCCAGCGCCGCCGAGCTGGCGCTGCGCGGCCAGCAGCGCGAGGTCAAGCAGTTCGACTCCGAGGGCGACTTCTACGATCAGCGCGCGACCGTCGAGCCGCGGTCGAGCGAGGGTGGCGACGAGGCCGAGCCGGCGTCGGCGGCGCGGCGCGCGGCGCCGGCGGCGACCCGGGCGGCGACCCGGGGCATCGAGGCCCGCCGTCCGCTCGAGGCGGAGTCGGCGCGGCGGCCGAGCGAGCAGGAGCTGCGGAGCCAGCAGCGCGAGGTGCGGCAGTTCGACTCCGAGGGCGACTTCTACGACGAGCGGGCGGTGGTGGACGTCGAGGGGACGCGGGCGCGGCAGGCGGCGCAGGCGGCG
>CAADGB010000368.1 GCA_900696455.1 uncultured delta proteobacterium | reverse complement strand
GTGGCGCGGCGGCGCCCGGCTCCCCGCCGACGCCGTGGCCGCGCCCGGCCTCCTGCCGGCGCTGGCGGCGCTGCTCGATCGCCCGCTGCCGGCGGCGGCGATCCCGACCGCCTCCCACCTGCGCGCGGCGCTCGCCGACGCCGGCCTGCCGACGGTGCGCCTGGTGCTCGACCTCGATCGCCTCGCCCGCGCCCTGACGGTGCCCGGCGTCGTCGTGCTGCTCGAGGAGGAGCGGCCGCGCGGCCTCGACGTCGCGCTCGTCACCGGCGTCGAGCCGACCGCGCAGCTCGTCGCCACGTGGTCGGCGGCCGACGGTGGCGCGCTGGTCCGCACCGCGGTCGAGCGGGCGCGGCGGGGCGCGCTGGTCGGCGGCGGCGCGCTCCTCGTCGTCACCGGCGAGCCGGTCGCGACCGCCGCCGCCCTCACCGCCGCCGGCCTCGTCGACGATCCTCGCCTCGAGCTGGTCGATCGCGCCCACTTCGACCGCGACGATCCCGACGTGCCGCACGCCCACGTCGCCCAGCTCGCCCGCCGCGCGATCGCCAGCGCGCCCGAGATCCCGCTCGGCCATCGCCGCCTGGGCGAGGCGCTGATCGCGCTCGGCGGCCTGGGGCGGCTCGACGACGACGAGCTCCTGCTCGAGCGCTGGGTCGCCGAGACCCGCGAGCGCTTCCCCGACGCCGAGTGGCCGCTCCAGCTCTACGCCCAGGCGCTCGAGCTGTGGCGGCGCTGGCCCGAGGCGCTGGTGGCCTGGACCGACGCCGCGCGCGTCGACCCGGACGATCCGCGCAACCACCTGGGCCAGGTCCGGGCCGCGCGCGAGGTCGGCGGGCTGCGCGGCGGGCGCCACGGGCTGCGGCGCGCGCTCCGCCTCGATCCGGGCACGGCCGAGGCCTGGACCTGGCTGGCCGAGGAGGAGCTGGCGGGCGGCGACGACGCGGCCGCCCAGGCCGCCGCCGATCTGGCGACGGCGCTGGCGCCCGACGCGATCGAGGTGCTGACCCTGCAGGCGACGCTGGCCGAGCGCCGCGGCGAGCGCGCCGCGGCCGCGGCGTTCCTGACCCGGGCCTGCGTCGACCCCGGGAGCCGCGAGCGCGGCCAGACCCTGCGGCTGTGGCGCCATCACCTGTGGGCCGGGCAGCTCGACGCGATGCAGGCGCTGGCGGCGCAGCGCCTGGTCGGTCGCTTCCCGTCGGCGCCGGCGGCGTGGAGCATCCTGGTCGACGGCGCGCTCGTGCGCGGCGATCGCGACGGCGCCCTGGCCGCGGTCGACGGCGGCCTGCAGCGCGCCGGGGCGAGCGGCGAGCTCATCGACAGCGCGGTCGACGTCCTGGCCGCGCTGTTCCCGCCCACCGAGCTGGCGGCCGAGCTGGGGCGCCTCGAGGAGCGCCTGGCCGGCCAGTCCGACCCCCTGGTCCGCATCGCGCGGGGGGTGGGGTTCGCCGGCCATCGCGAGGTCGCGGCCGCGACCCTCGCCCGCCTGGGCGAGCGCTACCCGCACGACGGCAACGCGCCCTACTCGCTGGCCCAGGTGCTCTCGTGTCCGGTAGCCGGACGGGTGGGCGAGTTGCCCGATCCGGCGACCGCCGCCCAGATCGGGGCCGCGCTCGAGCGCGCGCTCGCGCTGGCCCCCCAGTTCCCGTGGGTGCGCCTGCTCCTGGCCTGGCACCAGCTCGCCGCCGATCCGGCGCGGGCGCTGGCGACCCTCGAGCCGGTGGCCGACACCGTGCCGGTCCTGTGCTGGGACCTGATGGCCCGCGCCCTCGACGCCCAGGGTCAGGCCGGGCCGGCGGCCGAGCTGCGCCGGCGGCTGCCCGAGGTCGTCGGCGGCCTCGCCGATCACCTGGGGTTCCTGCGCCGCACCGGCCTGGTCACCGCCGCCCGCGAGCTGGGGACCCTGGCCCTCGAGCACGTCGAGCCCGGCGAGCGCGGCCGCCTCCGCCTCGAGCACGCGCGCACCCTGGCGCTGGCCGGGGACGGCGCCGCGGCGGTCGCCCTGGTGGCGACCGTCCTCGGCGACGAGCCCGACGAGCCCGTGGTCGGCACCTGGCTGCTCAAGCTGGCGGCGCAGGCCGGCGACGCCGCCGCGGTGCGGGCGCGCGCGGCCGCCGTGGTGGCGAGCTGTCGCGCCGACTCGCAGCGCTTCACCGACCCGTGGCTGCCGCTGGCGATCGCCGCCGGCGTCGGGGACGACGCCGCCCGGGCCGAGCTCGCGGCCGGCGCCCCGGCTCACGTCGGCGCCCTGCGCCAGCGCGCCCGCGCGGGGCGTGGCACCGCCGCCGCCGCCGCCGCCGCCGACCTGGCCGCCCTGGCCGCGATCGCGCCCGGCAGCGCCACCACGATCGATCAGCCCGAGCTGTGAGGACCCGGCGATGACGACCCTGCCCGCGCCCCCGCCCACCACCGTCGAGCACACCCTGGCCGCGATCGATCGCGCCGTCCGCGAGGAGCGGTGGCGCGCCGCCCGCGCGCTCGCCCGCGAGGCCCGCGCCGACGGCGACGTCGCCGCCCTCCACCTGGCGTCGGCGCGGCTCGAGCTGGCCGGCGGCGGCAACGTCGACGAGGTCCTGCTCGAGCTCGACGCGCTCGCCGGACGCGACCTCGCCGGGGGCGAGCGCGCGCTCCTCCACGAGCTGCGCGCCACCGCCTTCGTCCGCAAGCGGCTGCCGGCGCTGGCGCGGGCCGCGATCGACGACGGCCTCGCCCGGGTCGGACCCAGCCCGGGCCTCCACGTGGCCCGGGCCGCGGCGGCCCTGGTCGAGGACGACCGGCCGGCCGCGCGCGACGCGTACCACGCCGCCCTGGCGGTGGTCGCCGATCACGGCGCCGCGCGCCTCGGCCTCGGCACCCTGCACTACGTCCTCGGCAGCTTCGCCGAGGCCGAGACCACGCTGGCGGCGGTGCCCCTCACCTCGCGTCACTGGGGCGCGGCCCAGCGCACGCGCGCCGCCATCGCCGCCGCCACCGGCGATCGCGACGGCGAGCTGGCGGCGTGGCGGCGCTTGCTCGACGGTCGTCCCGACGGCGATCTGGCGAGCTCCGATCGCATCGCGCTGGGGCTCGCCCTCGCCGCGACCGGCGATCGCGCCGCCGCCATCGCCGCGCTGCGCGCCGCCTGGCAGGTCGCCCCCGACAGCTCGGAGGGCCGCTACGCGCGCGAGCGGATGACCGCGCTCGAGGCCGCCCCGGCCGAGGCCCGCCGGCACGAGCTGACCGCGTTCCCGACCACGGCGCAGAAGTGGAACTACTGCGGCCCGGCGGTGCTGGAGCTGGTCCTGCGCTACTTCGCGTTCACCGCCGACCAGGACTCGATCGCCCTGGTGGTCAAGCGCGAGCACGGGACGCCGATGTACGAGATCGTCCGTCACCTCGCGGATCTCGGCGTCGAGGCCCGCCGCTTCGAGGCCACCGCCGAGCGCATCCGCGCCGCGCTCGATCTCGGGTGTCCGGTGATCGTGCAGGAGGAGTACTCGACCAGCTCCCACGTCGCCGTGATCACCGGCTACGACGACGCCCTGGGCGTCTTCGTGGTCCAGGATCCGATGCGGCACCAGCCGGTCATCAAGGCCTTCACCTTCACCGAGGCCGCCGGCGTGATGTTCGGCAACGGCGCCGTGGTCGTGCTCGGGCCGGCGGTGGCCGCCGCCGAGCGCCGGGCGGCGTGTGACGCCGCGGGGCTGGTCGAGCGCACCCACCTGCGCCTGGTCGACGAGTGCAGCCGGCGCCGGCCGCGGGCCACCGGCGGCGACGCCGGCGCGCTGGAGGAGCTGTCGCCGGCCGAGATCGTGCGGCTGTGCGACCAGGCGCTGGCCGAGGCCCCGAGCTTCCGCCTCGCGCTCTACCGCCGCCACGGCGCGCTCATCGATCTCGCCCGCCGCGGCTCGGGCAGCGACGCCGAGGTCCTGCGCGACCTGATGTTCCTGCGCCTGCGCTTCGGCGGCGAGGAGTGGGTGCACCAGCTCCACGCCCGCTCGCTGTTCGGGCGCGGCCTGTACGACGAGGCCTTCGTCGAGGCGATGTCGACCAGCCGGGCCGATTCCCACGACGAGCACAACCTGCAGATGATGGGGGAGGCGCGGTGGCTCGCCGGCGACCTGGCCAGCGCCGAGCGCTACCTGCTCGCCGCGCTGACCGAGGGCCCCGACTGCGTGCGGGCCGCCGAGAACCTGACCGCGGTCTACCGGCGCGCGATCGAGGACCTCGCGTCCGGAAGCCGGACCGAGGCCGAGGCCGACGCCGACGCCGACGCCGACGCCGACGCCGAGTCCGACTCCGACTCCGACTCCGACGCCGAGTCCGAGTCCGACTCCGACGCCGACGCCGACTCCGACGCCGAGTCCGACGCCGACTCCGACGAGGACGATGCCGACCGCCCCGTCCGTGGCGCCGCCATGCCGCCCCGCCACCTCCGCACCCGCCTCGCCCACGCCCCGGCGGAGGTGGCGCGGCGCGCCGCCCACTTCTCCGAGGTCGCGCTCGCCGGCGGGCCCACCAACCCCTTCAACCACGTCGTCGCCGCCGAGCTGGCGTGGCGGCGCGGCGATCGCGCGCGCGCCATCGCCGGGTTCGAGCGCGCGCTCGAGCTCGATCCCGACCGGCTGTCGGCGCTGGCCGCGCTCGCCGAGCTGCGCGAGGACGTCGGCGACCTCGAGGGCGCCGAGCGCGACCGGCGGCGCGCCGTCGAGCGGGCGCCGGGCGAGCCCGCCGCCTACCTGGCGCTGGTGGGGCTGCTCCGCCGGCAGGGCCGCACCGCGGACGCCGCCGAGCTCCTGCGCGCCGGCTTCGACGCGGTCCACGACGGGCGCGAGCGCCTGGTCGGCCCGCTGTTCGAGGTCCTGGCCGCGCTCACCACCGGCGAGGCCGCGGCCGCGCAGGTCCGCGCGCTGGCCGAGGCCCACCTCGCGGACGACGACCTGGTCCGGGCCACGGTCGACGCCCTCGAGCGCGGCTACCAGCGCGGCCACGCCATCGCCCTGGCGCGCATCCTCCACGAGCGGGCGCCGGGCGACCCCAACGCGGTGTGGCGCCTGGCCCGGCTCCTCGACGACTCCGGGGTCGCCGACGACGAGGCCCGCGAGCTGCTGACCACCCTCGTCGAGCTGGTGCCCGACCTCGCCTTCGTGCGCGTCCGCCTGGCGTGGCGCCTGGTCGAGCACGATCCGGCGGCGGCGCTCGCGATCCTCGGGCCGGTCCGGACCGCCGAGGATCCCGACGTCCACGACGCCGAGGCCGCGGCCCTCACCGCCCTCGGCCGCAGCCGCGAGGCCGAGCGCGCCCTGGCGCGGGCGCTACAAGCGGCGCCCTCGCAGCACGTCGGGCTGGTCGCCCTCATCAACCGCCACTGCGTCTCCGATCGATACCAGCGGGCCTACGAGCTGGCGCGCCGGCTCGACCTGACCGCGCTCGCCGCCGATCCCGAGGTCGACGCCGACGAGCTGGAGGCCGCCGAGGACGCCTGGATGTCGGCGCACCGCCTGGCGGGGCGGGGCGCGGACGCGCTGGCGTGGGCCCGCGCCCGCTGCGCCGGGGGCGTGCCGCCCCACCTCACCTTCGACGTCTACTACGCCTTCCGCGCGATCGATCGCGAGCTGGCGGCGCGCGCCGCCGAGGCCCGGGTGGCGCAGGTCGATCCGGAAGAGCGGCTGGAGTGGCAGCTCATCGCCGCCGGGCTGCGGGCGCGGCTCGGCGACGTCCGCGCCCTCGACGCCCTGGCGGCGGCGATGCCCGAGAGCGCCGGCGCCTGGGCCGAGCGCGCCGACGCCTACTCCAGCAACCGCCGGTTCGCCGAGGCCGACGCCGCGGCCGAGCGCGCGTTCGCGCTCGACCCGCGGCACAACGGCGCCTTCACCGCCTGGATCGAGGCCCAGGTCCGCCGGAACCGGATCGACGACGCCATCGCCTGCGGGGTGGCGTTCGCGGCGGCGCGGCCGTGGGAGCACCAGGGGCCGGAGCGGCTGGGCATCCTCTACGCCAAGGTCGGCCGCGTCGAGCTCGCGCTGGCCCAGTCGGCGCGCGCGGTGGACGCCGCGCCCTACTGCCACGTCTCGCAGCAGAGCCGGGCCCTGGCCCTGTTCGCGGCCGGTGCGCTCGACGACGCGCTCGGGTTCGCCCGCGCCGCCCTCGGTCACGAGCCGAGCGCGCCCGATGACCCGCGCGACGGCGACGCCGACCTCCTGGTCGCCGCGCTCACCGGCGACGGCGCCACCCTGGAGCGCGGCCTGACCGAGCTCGAGGAGCGCGAGCCGGGGGTCTTCCTCGACCACCGGGCGCGCCTGCGCGCGGTCTGCTACCGCACCGCGTAGCGGCGGACGAGCTCGCGGCCCCGCCGTTCGAGCTCGACCTCGAAGCGATCGCCGGCCCGCGCCGCGGCCATCGCCGCCGGCGCGGCGTCGGGCGTCGTCACCGCCACCCCCGCGACCCGGTGCACGCGATCGCCGTTCTCGAGGCCGAGCGCCGCCACCAGGCTGGCCGGGCGGATGGCGTAGAGCTTGATGCCGGCGGGCGCGCCCTGGTGGACCGCCGGCACCACCCGCGCCGCGCGCAGGAGCTGCACCGGGTCGGCGGCGAGCTCGTCGACGAGCGACCGCGCGACCGTGATCACCCCGTCGTCGCCGCACGTGACGCGGTCCTGCCACGCCGGGGCGATCGCGGGGCAGGGCGGCGTCGGCGGCCGCAGGGCGTCGCCGGCCACGGCCGCGGCCAGGAGGATCATCGCCCGCTCGCCGGCGTCGCCGGCCAGGCGGAGCTCGGCCACCAGCGAGGCGCCGGTCGGGTCGTCGGCGTCGCGGGCGAGCTCCCACGCCAGCGCCGGCCAGGCGCCGCCCAGCCGCGCGCGATCGAGCCGGGCTTGCCAGCGCCGCAACCACTCGGTCGCGCCATCCGCCGCGACGCGATCGGCGAAGCGGAGGTGGGCCCGGGCCGCGACGCCGTCGCGGGGGTCGAGGGTCGCGGTCGCGCGCATGGTGATGCCGGGCTGGAGCTCGACGTCGGCGAGCGCCCGCACCGGCGCCGCGGCCAGCGCCCGCCAGCGCCGCTTGCGCGCCGGATCCGCGAAGAAGCGGCCCGCGCCAGCCCGCGGATCGGCGCCGAACCAGGCCAGGTCGCCGGCGCTCGCCAGCGCGTCGCAGCCGCCGGCGGTGGCGGTGCCGCCCACCATCGCCAGCGACCAGGCGCCGCCGCCGCCGCCGGCGCGCGACCAGATCAGCGCCAGGGCGGTGGCGCCCCGCGCGCGCGCCAGCACGCAGGTCGGGAGCGCGGGCGCGACGAGCAGCGCCGCACGCTCGATCCAGCCGCCGGCGACGTCGCGCGGCGCCGCGACCGCGATCGCGCCGACGTCGTCGCCGAGGGCGCGCAGGAGCTCGCCCTCGCCGGGCGGGCCGGCGGCGCAGCTCGCGGCGAGCCCGACCGCCAGGACCGAGCCGACGAGCGAGGCGCGCATGAGGACGGTATACCATCGCGAGATGGTGCCCCCGCTGCGTGACGTCCTCCGGCACAGCCCGACCATCGCGGTCCTCGGGATCCACGACGATCCGGCGCGCGCCGGCTGCTACGTGCCGGCCTACCTGCACCGCCACGGCTACCGCATCCTGGGCGTCAACCCCGGGCTGGTCGGCCGCGAGCTGTTCGGGTCGCCGGTGCGGGCCACCCTGGCGGAGCTCGACGAGCCGTACCAGCTCGTCGACGTGTTCCGCCGCGCCGAGCACCTGCCGGGACACGAGGCCGCGCTGGCGGCGTGCCCGGCGGCCGTGATCTGGTTCCAGCAGGGGATCGTCGAGGACGCGGTGGCCGCCCGCCTGCGCGCCGCGGGCAAGCTCGTGATCCAGGATCGCTGCACCCTGGCCGAGCACCGGCGGCTGGGGCTGGGGGCGCCAGAAGCGGACAGCCCGCTGCCGCCGCGGATATAGTGCCGCCATGGCCGAGCCGCAGACCGCGTCGCTGGTGGGCGTCGATCGCCCGACCACCCGCCCGCGCCCCGGCCTCCTGCGGGTGATCTACCCCCGCGACCTGCGCTGGGAGCATCGCTTCTCCGCCGAGCCGGTGACGCTGGGCCGCCAGCCCGACGACGGCAGTCCACCGCTCCACCACGCCACGGTGTCGCGCCAGCACGCCCAGGTGTGGTGGGACGTGCACGGCCACCACGCCGTGCGGGACGCCGGCAGCCGCCACGGCACGCTGATCGACGGCGCCCTCCTCGGCGGCCCGTCCGCGATCCTCCGCGACGGCAGCGTGCTCCGCCTCGGCGACGTCTTCGTCGTCTACGAGCAGCCGGCCGACGAGGACGGCGACGGCGTCGATCGCGACAACCTGCCCGGCCGCGCGCCGGCCATGGCGCGGCTGCGCGCGAAGGTGGCGCGGGCCGCGCCCGATCCGTCGCCGGCCCTGATCGTGGGCGACACCGGCACCGGCAAGGAGTGGGTGGCGACCGAGCTGCACCGCCTGTCGCGGCGCGCCGGGCCGCTGGTCGCGGTCAACTGCGCCACGCTGACCCGCGAGCTGGTCGAGAGCCAGCTCTTCGGGCACGTCAAGGGCGCCTTCACCGGCGCGGCCGCCGACGCCGAGGGGCTGTTCCGGCAGGCCGACGGCGGCACGCTCTTCCTCGACGAGATCGGCGAGCTGCCGCTGGCGCTGCAACCCAAGCTCCTGCGCGTGGTGCAGGACGGCGTGGTCCAGCCGGTGGGGTCGAGCCGGAGCGTCGGCGTCGACGTCCGGCTGGTCGCGGCCACCAACCGCGAGCTGGGCGCGGCGGTCGACGTCGGCGGCTTCCGTCGCGACCTCCTGGCGCGGCTGTCGAAGTGGGAGCTGACCTTGCCGCCGCTGGCCGCGCGCCGCGGCGACCTGCTCGACTGGTTCGAGCGCCTGTGGCAGGCGTGGCACCGCCAGCGCGGGGCGGCGACGCCGGCGCCGGCGCTCCTGCCCGGGGCGGTGGCGGCGATCCTGGGCGCGCCGTGGCGCGACAACCTGCGCGGGCTCGATCGCCTGGTGCACGAGCTCGCCGGCGCCGGGATCCGGACGGTGGACTCGATCGAGCTCCCGCCCTGGCTGGGCAGCGCGGCCGGCCCCGCGGCCACGGCGAGCGCCCAGGCCGGGGCGGCGGCGGAGGCGCGCGCGGGCGCGACGGCGGCGTCGGCGCGCGCCGGGGCGGCGGCGACGGCCCGGCCGCCGGTGCCGACGCGGGAGGAGTTCGTGGCGGCGTGGCAGGCCCACGGCGGCTCGGTGCGGGCGGTGGCGCGTCACTTCGGCCGCGATCGCCGCCAGATCTACCGCTGGCTGGCGGTCCACGGGCTGCGGGCGCCCGACGGCGACGGCGACGGCGACGCCGGCAGCGACGGCGACGGCGACCGCGGCGACGACGCCTGAGCCTCGATCGGGGCGAGCCGGCCCGGGGGGCGGGGACGTCCCCGGGGACCGCGGCGGCCAGGTCCGCGCGCGGACGTCGGCGTGCCCTGGTCCGCCGGTTGCTCTGGCGACCCGGCGGAGGGCCCACCGTCATGAAGCCCCATCGCATCCGCCCCGCCATGTTCGCCGTCCTGCCCGCCGTCCTGCTCGGCGCCTGCGTCGACGAGCTCTTCACCACCACCGTCAGCTTCGGCGCCGACGCGTCCGCCACCATCGAGCTGGAGATGGACATCTCCGGCGAGTGCAGCGGCAGCGGCGGCCGGGAGGACGAGCACGGCGTCACCCGCTGGACCAAGACCGCGCTCGGCGACGGCGAGGCCGGCACCTGCCGCATCGACGTGACCTGGGAGGGCGATCTGATCAGCCTGGCCGGGATGCGCCGCGACACGATCGCGGAGTGCGGCGCCGACCACGACCACTGCGATCCGGACGAGCTCGACCTGTCGCTGTCGATCCGCATCGAGAGCGCGGTGTTCGACGCCGGCCCCGCGCGCATGAGCCGCGAGCAGCTCCTGGCCCTGACCGCCCGCGCCACCACCGGCCCGGCGACCCTGTTCGAGCTCGACCGCACCACGCCGCTGCCGCTCGAGCTCGGCGCCGACCCCGCGGTCGAGGCCCAGCTCCGGGCCGCCTACCTGGTCGCCGGCTCGTTGCCGGTGACGGCCAGCGGCTCGCTCGAGCTGTCGATGGCCGACGTCCGTCGGCTCCAGGAGGGCTCGTCCACCGGCGTCCTCACGATCAGCCTGGCGAGCAAGCTGGCGGGCTCGATCGAGGCCCACCTGTGAGATGCGCGACGCCGCGCGGCGCGTCCGCGGGTCGTGGCAAGCTCGGGCCGTGGGATCGTCGCCGCCTCGCAGCCTGAACCCGAGCCTGCGCGCGCTGGCGCCGGCGCTGGCCACGGTGCTCGCCGCCTGCCTGTCGACGCCCGGTCCCGCCGATCCCGACGCCGGCGACGGCGGCGATGGCGGCGACGCCGCGCCGCGCCGCTGCCGGCCGGCGGGCGCGCTGCCGACGCCGACGCCGTGGCCCCCGGCGGGCGTCGTCGTGCGCCAGGTCCAGGTCGCGGACGTCGACGGCGACGGCGTCGACGATCTGGTCATCACGGTCGCGCCCGAGGCGGCGCGCGCCGCCGGCGCCGCGCGGATCTACGTGCTGTACGGCCCGGTGGCGCCGGGCGCGCCCGCGTACCACGCCGTGCTCGACGTCGGCGTCGAGGCCGCGGTCATCCCGTGGGCGACGACGCTCCACGACGTCGACGGCGACGGCTGCCTCGATCTCACCGTGGCCGGGCCGCCGGTCGAGGGCGCGAACCGCAGCTTCGTCGCGCTGTGGCGGCACGGCGGCACGGCCACGCCGTGGCAGGGCGCGCCGGTGCGCGCCGACCTGTCGCGCGAGCCCTACGAGGGGCCGGTGATGGCGGTGTGGGCCGACCTGTCGACCGACCCCGACCTCGATCTCGCGGTCGCCGACCTGCACGACGTCGACGTCTTCGTCGGCGCCACCCTGGACGCCGTGCCGGCCGCGCTGCGGGCGCCGCGGCCGGGGCCCGGGGCGTGCGACGCCTGGGGCAACCTCAACGCCGTGGTCCGCCAGCCCACCGCCGGCGGCCGCGATCGGCTGCTCGCCTTCGGCCACTACCGGCACAACTCGCTGGTCATCGACGACGGCGGCACCTTGATCACGTCGCAGGACTGCGCCGAGGTGACGGCGCGGCCCATCACCCGCGGGGTGGCGGCGCTCGATCTCGACGGCGAGGCGCCCCTCGACCTGCTGAGCGGCGGCGGCGGCCTGGTCGGCGCCCACCTCCTCGCGGGCCCCGCCGACCCGGTGAGCCCGCTGACCGGCGCCACCGCGTGCGCGGCCACGCCCCGGGGCGGCGACTTCATCGAGGGCATCGCCGCCGGCGACCTCGGCGGCTTCGCCACCCCCGAGGTCGTCCTGATCGACCTCGACGACCCCTCCGGCATGTCCTACGCCTGCCTGCTCGACGCCGTCGACGTCGATCCGACGCGCGCGATCGCGACCGCCACCAGCGAGACCCCGCTCGGCCCCGGCGTCGCCCGCGCCGTGGTCATCGGCGACGTCGGCGGCGGGCCGCGGGTGTGGATCGCGGTGGTCGACGGCGCGCTGCGCTGCCTGGCCCGCGGCGCCGCCGCCGTGCTCGAACCCTGCTGACTCGCGCCCGACGGGCTAGCGGCCGCCGCGCTCGTCGAGGGAGAAGAAGCTGCGGATGCGCCCGAGCAGCGCCAGCTTGGCGGTCTCCAGCCGCTGGCGCCGGCCCTCGCTGGCCTGGTCGCGGATCGAGGCCAGGGCCTCGCGGCGGTCGGCGAGGATCTCGGCGACCCGGTCGGCCAGCTCGGGGCGGGCGCGCAGGAGCTCGCGGAAGGTCTCCTTGTCCAGGACGTAGCTGTCGAGATCGGTCATCGCCACCACCGAGGCCGAGCGCGGCTCGCCGGTCATGAGCGACATCTCGCCGAAGAACTGGCCCGGCCCCAGCCGCGCCACCTCGCGCGCGGCCTCGGCGGTGCCGATGCGGACCGCGGCCTCGCCGGCGACCAGGATGTAGAGGCCCTGATCGTGGTCGCCCTCGTGGGTCACGGTCTCGCCGGCGGCGAACGGCGCGGGGTGCAGGCGCTCGGCCAGGCGCGCCCGCTCCTCGGGGCCGAGGGGCTCGAGGACGTCGACGCGATCGACCGCGGCCAGGCGCCGGGCCCGCTCCTCGCGCTCCTTGCGGTCGCGGCGCTCGTCGGTGTCGGCGGTCACGAACAGGGCCTGGGCCGGGATCGACAGGCTGAGGCCGGCGCGGCGCAGCGCGAAGTAGACCCGGATCCGCACCGCGCTGTCGGTGGGGTCGTCGTGGGCGAGGTCGATCACCCAGTAGCGCACGCGGTAGACGGCGTAGCTGTCGCGCACCCCCCAGAACAGCACGTGCGGCGGCGGGTCGGCGGCGACGTTGGGGACCTGATCGGCGCACACCGCGGCGCGCACGACGTCCATGACCTCGGTGGGCGGCGTGCGGAAGTCGACGTGGAAGTCGATCTGGCGGCGGAGCTGCTCGGGCGCGCCCTGGCGGCGGCCGAACACCATCACCTGGCTCTTCATGAGCATCGAGTTGGGCACCAGGATCGTCTCCCAGTTGCGGGTCTCGATCGCCGTGTAGCGCCAGCGGATCTCGGCGACCCGGCCCACCGGCTGATCGGGGCCGAGCGAGATCCAGTCACCGACCTTGACCGAGCTGTCGAGCTGCAGCGCCAGCCCGCCGATCAGGTTGCCGAGCGTGTCCTGCATCGCGAAGCCGAGCACCGCGGTCAGGACGGCGCTGGTGGTGATGAGGCCGGCCACCGAGAAGCCGGCGCGCTTGCCGACGGCGATCAGCGCGATCACCGAGGCGATCGCGGTGACGACGTCGACGACGATGCGCGGCATCGCCACCCCGGTCCGGGGCAGCGCGATCCAGAACACCAGCACCTGGGCCAGGCCGATCCAGGCCAGGAGCTCGAAGGCGAGGGCGACCACCCCGGCGGCGCCGGCCTGGTAGCCGGCGGCGTCGACGGCGCTCTGGGTCACCGCCGTCACCACGTGGAGCGCGACCATCAGCGACGACGCCCGCAGGCGGGCGCGCGCCGCCGGCAGGCCGTAGCGGGTCAGGGCCGACACCACCAGCCAGGCCAGGACCAGCCACGGGCTCCGGGTCTCGGTCAGCAGGTGGAAGAGGTTGCTCGCCATCGACGACGCGCCCATCCGGGCGGGGACGGACGCGAGCACGATATCATCACCGTCCCGCGTGCGGCCGCGCCGGCGGCGTCCGCGCGTGCTCACCCGGCCCGGTCGCCGCGCTCGCGGCGCGCGTCGTTGACCCACGGCTCGACCTCGCGATCGATCCAGCCGGCGACCACCGCCGCGCCTGGCGCCAGCAGGTCGGCCACCGCCTCGGCCGGCAGGTCGTCGGCCGCCAGCCAGCGCGCGCGGTCGGCGGCGGCCACCACCACCGGCATGCGGTCGTGGAGCGGCGCCACCAGCGGCGCGGCCGCGGTGGTGAGGATCGCGAACGACTCGACCCACGGCGCGCCGGCGGGCGCGTCGCGCCGCCGCCAGCGATCCCAGATCGCGGCGAAGGTCACCGGCCCGCCGCCGCCGGGCCCGAACCAGTGCGGCACGCGGCGCTTGCCGTCGCGCCGCCACTCGTAGAAGCCGTCGGCGGCGACCAGGCAGCGGCGGCGGCGCAGGCTGTCGCGGAACGCGGGCTTGCCGGCCGCGGTCTCGGCGCGGGCGTTGATGTGGCGGACGCCGATCGCGAGGTCGTCGGCCCAGTGCGGGACCAGGCCCCAGCGCAGGAGGCCGAGGGTCGCGCGCCCCGCGCGCGTCCGCACCACCGGCGCCGGCTGGGTCGGCGCGACGTTCCAGCGCGGCGCCCACCACGAGGTCAGGCCGGCGGGGAGGCCGGGCGCCACCGCGAGCGCGCCGGCGCAGCTCGCGTCGTCGGCGCGCACGAGGTCCATCTCGGCGATCAGATCCTGCTGGGTGGTCACGGTGTAGCGCCCGCACATGGCGGGTCCGAGCATAGGCCGGCGCGCGGGCGGCCGCCGGCGCGCGGCCAGCGGCGCTCCTGGCCACTCGAGTTGCCTGCAACCTGGACGTCGCAGGGCCTGGGGCCACGTCACCCTGGCCACCCGAGCGGCCGGCCGCCCCGCCTGCTCCCGCCGCCGGTGGCGCCGATCTGCCCGGTAGTTCCGGGAGGTTGGCCGGGGCCGGGGCTGGCACGGATCGCGCTACCGGCGGGGTCATGCGCTCCCTCCTCGCTCCCTGCCTCGCTCTTCCCCTGGCCGTGGGCCTGGCCGCCTGCGCCGGCAGCGGCCCCGACGACGGGCCGTCGCCGTTCGACGACGAGTACCCGGTGTCGGGCCTCGGTCCGCTGCTCGACGGCGCGCCCGAGAACAGCACGCTGCCCGACGAGAACAAGGCCGACGCGGTCTACCCCAGGCGGTACGACCTGGTCGCCGACCAGTCGCCGGTCAAGAGCCAGGGCAGCCGCGGCGTGTGCTCGATCTTCGCCACCACCGCGCTGATGGAGAACCTCTACATCAAGGCCGGGATGCCCGCCCCCGACTTCTCCGAGCAGTACATGCAGTGGTCGACCAAGGAGCAGGTGCGCGCCTACCGCAACACCGACGGCTCCAACGCCGACACCAACCTCCGCGCCGCCAGCGAGTACGGCATCGTGGAAGAGGGGCTGTGGCCGTACGAGTCGTTCCCGTGGTCGACCAGCCACGACCCGGAGTGTACCGGCGAGAACCGGCCGACCCGCTGCTACACCAACGGCGCGCCGCCGCAGGCCGCGGTCGACGGCAAGAAGTGGAAGCTGCCGCGCGGCCGCTGGCTCAACACCAACTCGATCAAGGCCCACCTCACCGGCAAGAAGCACGGCGTCAACGTCGGCATGACGTTCTTCTACCAGTCGTGGAACCACCGCAAGTCGCCGCTGCCGGTCAACACCCAGTACTGGCGCGAGGGCATCGTCCTCTACCCCAACGCCAAGGACAAGGAGGAGTCGCTCAAGATGCGGGCGGGTCACGCCATCCAGATCGTCGGCTGGGACGACGACAAGGAGGTCGCGATCGTCGACGACAAGGGCGAGATCGTCCGCGACGGCGACGGCAACCCGGTCACCGAGAAGGGCTTCTGGATCTTCAAGAACTCGTGGGGCACCGGCAGCTTCGGCGCCGCCAACCCGCACGGCGACGGCTACGGCTACCTCTCCTACAAGTACGTCAGCGAGTACGGCACCGCCTACGTCTCCGACGTACCGCGCTACGAGCCGCCGGCCGAGGTCTGCGACAACGGCGTCGACGCCGACGGCGACCAGCAGGTCGACTGCGACGACAGCCAGTGCGCGGGTCACGCCTCGTGCCAGAGCGAGCCGACCTCGCGGACCTACAGCTCGACCGCCGCCGTCACCATCCCCGACAACGCCCCGGCCGGCGTCACCAGCACGATCGCCGTCGCCGACACCGGCACCGTCGGCAGCGTCAAGCTCACGCTCGACATCAAGCACACCTACCGCGGCGACCTGCGGGTCGTGCTCGCCCACGACGGCCGCGCCGTCACGCTCCACGACCGCACCGGCGGCTACGAGGACGACCTGGTGCTGACCGGCGTGGAGCTGCCCGCCTTCGCCGGCGCCGCCCTGGCCGGCGACTGGACGCTCACCGTCAGCGACCACGCCAGCTACGACACCGGCACGATCCAGAGCTGGTCGCTCGAGATCGTCACCCCGTGAGCGACGCGGCCGGCGCCGGCCGCTCACCTCCCCGGCGCTGATCGGCGCTGACCGGCGCCGTCCGGCTCGGTCCGTCCGGCGCCCGCCAGCTTGCACCGCGGCGCGGCCTCTGCTCGATTCGGCAGATGCCGCGCCTCGTCGTTCCGGACGCCGCTCGCCGCCTCACCACCGCCAGCCTGGTCGCCAGCCTGGTCGTCCTCGCGCTCGCGTGCGGCGCGCGCACCACGCCGACGCCGCCGGCCGAGCTCGATCTGATCACCACCGCCGAGCGGACCGGCTGGGAGCGCACCGGCCGCCACGACGAGGCGGTGCGCCTGTGCCGCGCGCTGGCCACGGCCTACCCGCGGCAGGCTCGCTGCGACATCTACGGCCACAGCCCCGAGGGCCGCGCGCTGGTGGCGCTGGTGGTGTCGGCCGACGGCGCGCTGACCCCGGCCGAGGTCGTCCGCCGCCGTCGCCCGGTCGTCCTGGTCCAGGCCGGCATCCACGCCGGCGAGATCGAGGGCAAGGACGCCGGCCTCGCGCTCCTGCGCGACGCCCTCGCCGGCGAGGCCGTGCCGGGGGCGCTGGCGGCGGTGACGGTCGTGTTCGTGCCCATCGTCAACGTCGACGGCCACGAGCGCTTCGGCCCCAACCACCGCGTCAACCAGCGCGGCCCGGCCGAGATGGGGTTCCGCACCACCGCCCGCAACCTCAACCTCAACCGCGACTACGTGAAGGTCGACGCCCCCGAGATGGCGGCGCTGCTCGACCTCTTCAACCGCTGGCAGCCCGCGGTCTACGTCGATCTCCACGCCACCGACGGCGCCCGCTTCGAGCACGACATCGCCGTCCTGGTCGCCCCGCTGGGGGCGCGCCCCGACGGGCTGGAGCGCGCCGCGGCCGCGCTGTCGCGCGCGCTGCAGCGCCGCCTGGCCGCGCGCGGTCACCTGCCGCTCGACTTCTACCCCTCGTTCGTCGAGGCCGACGATCCGACGAGCGGCTTCGCCACCGGCGACGCCCCGGCCCGGTTCTCCCAGGCCTACGCCGCGGCCCGCGATCGCCTCGGCGTCCTGGTCGAGGCCCACGCGTGGCGGACCTACGGCGAGCGGGCGCTGGCCACCCGCCACGTGCTGGAGGCGCTGCTCGAGGAGGCGCGCGACGAGGCCGGGGGCTGGCAGCGCGCCGTCGACGACGCGCGGCGGGCCGCCGCCGCCCTGGCCGGCGAGGAGGTCGTGCTCCTCACCGAGGCCAGGGGCGAGGGCCGCGTCATCGACTTCCGCGGCTACGCCTACGAGCGTCGCCGGTCGGAGGTCTCGGGCGGGACCTGGATCGTCTATGACGAGACCCGGCCCGAGGTGTGGCGGGTGCCGCTGCGCGATCGGCTGGCGCCGCGGCTGACGGTGCGGGCGCCGCGCGGCGGGTACCTGGTGCCGGCGGCGTGGGCCGAGCTCGTCGCGCCCCGGCTGCGCCACCACGGCGTGACCTTCGTGCGCACCCGCGCGCCGCTCGCGGTCGCCGACGGCGAGGTCTTCCGCGCCGAGGCGGTGAGCTTCGCGCCACCCTTCGAGGGTCGCGCTCGCGCCACCGTGCGCGGGGCGTGGCAGGCCGAGGCCGTGACCGTGGGCGCCGGCGCGCTGTGGGTGCCGATGGCGCAGGCCGGGGCCCGCCTGGCGCTGCACCTCCTCGAGCCGACCGCGCCCGGCTCGCTGGCGGCGTGGGGGTTCTTCAACGCGGTGTTCGAGCAGAAGGAGTACATGGAGGACTACGTCGCCGAGGAGGTGGCGCGGGCCATGCTCGCCGCCGAGCCGGGGCTGGCCGCCGAGTTCGAGGCCTGGCTGGCCGCCGATCCGGCGCGGGCCCAGGTGCCGCGGGCGCGCCTCGACTTCTTCTACCGACGCCACCCGTCGTGGGACGCCCACAAGGACCGGTTGCCGGTGGTGCGCACCGACACCGTCCCGGCGGCGCTCGCCGCCGACTGATCGCGAGTAGAGTCGGCCGGTGTCGTCCTCTCCCGCCGCCTACCTCGACGCCCTGTGGCGCGACTACACCGCGATCACCCCGCAGGCCGCCCGCATCCACGCCCTGTTCGCCGCGCGCGGCGAGGAGGTCGTGAACGACCACGTCGCGCTCCGCACCTTCGCCCGCCCCGGCATCGACCTCGCGGCGCTGGCGCGGCCGTTCCTGGCCCGGGGCTGGCAGCCGCGCGACCCCTACCGCTTCGACGACAAGCACCTGCGCGCGCGCTACTTCCAGCACCCCGAGCCGGCGCTGCCCAAGGTCTTCGTGTCGGAGCTGTGCGTCGACGAGCTGTCGGCGGAGGCCGCCGCCATCGTCGACGAGCTGGTCGCCCAGCTCCCGCCGGGGTTCGGCGATCGCGACGACCTGCCGTGCGCCGGTCGGCCGTGGTCGGTCACCCACGCCACCTACCTGCGCCTGCTCGCCGAGAGCGAGTACGCGGCGTGGGTGGCGGCGTTCGGCTTCCGCGTCAACCACTTCACCGTCGACGTCGGTCGCCTGCGCACGCTGCCCGATCTGGCCAGCGTCAACGCGCTGCTCGAGGCCGCCGGCTTCGAGCTCAACCCGGCCGGCGGCGTGATCAAGGGCTCGCCGGCCCAGCTCCTCGAGCAGTCGTCGACGCGCGCCGAGGCGGTCGAGGTCGAGTTCGCCGACGGCCGGGTCGCGGTCCCCTCCTGCTACTACGAGTTCGCCCGCCGCTACCCGCGGCCCGGGGGCGAGCTGTTCCACGGCTTCGTCCCGGCCTCGGCCGACAAGCTCTTCCACTCCACCGACGCGCGGCGGTGACCGCGGGCGCGCCCCGGTCCGCCGGACCGGGGACCACCCCGGCGGGGTGAGGGCGGCTCCCGGCCGCCGCGGGAGGTACACTGGGGCGTGGGGAGTGAACGGGCACGCGCGCGTCCGGGCGCCGACGATCGCTTCGTCGTGCGCGGCAAGCTCGGCGCGGGCGGCATGGGCGTGGTCTATCGCGCCCTCGACCGCGCCCGCGATCGCGAGGTCGCGCTCAAGACCCTGCGGGTGCAGAGCGCCCGCGATCTCTACCGCTTCAAGCGCGAGTTCCGGACGCTGTGCGACCTCCACCACCCCAACCTGTGCGCGCTGTACGAGCTCCACACCACCGGCGACGAGTGGTTCTTCACGATGGAGCTGGTGCGCGGGGTCGGCTTCATCGACTGGGTGCGGCCGTCGGGCGGCAGCGACCGGCCGCCGCCGGACCGCGACGACGGCGACGACGGCGACGACGGCGCCGGCCGCGACGACCGCGATGACGCCGCCGCCGCCGTCACCGGCGAGCAGACCGGCCCGCCCCTGGCGCCGCGCTCGCGCACCGAGATCCTGGCCGCGAAGGTCGAGCGCGAGCGGCTCGAGCGCGGCCTGGGCCAGCTCTGCGACGGCATCCACGCCCTGCACGTCGCCGGCAAGCTGCACCGCGATCTCAAGCCGTCCAACGTGCTGGTCGATCCCCCCGGCCGGGTCGTGCTGCTCGATTTCGGCCTGGTCGCCGACGTCGAGTCGATGGCGGCCGACGCCACCCACGAGCGCGCCGCGGTCGGCACCCCGGTCTACATGTCGCCCGAGCAGGCCGCCGACACCCCGCTGACCCCGGCCAGCGACTGGTACGCGGTCGGCGTCATCCTCTACGAGGCGCTGACCGGGCGGCGGCCGTTCGAGGGCCGCCCCGAGGAGGTCATGCGGCGCAAGCAGCACGAGGTGCCGCCGCGTCCGGCGCAGCTCGCGCCCGGCACCCCGGCCCACCTCGACGACCTGTGCATGGCGATGCTGGCGCCGGACCCGCGGGCTCGCCCCGACGGCCGCGCCGTGCTCGAGGCCCTGGGGCGCGAGCCGTCCCTGGCCACCGCCACCGTCGAGCGCACCGCGACCGGGCCGTTCGTCGGCCGCGAGCCGCAGCTCGCGCAGCTCGAGGCGGCGCTCGCGGCGTCGCGCCGGGCCGGGGTCACGGTGCTCGTGCACGGCGCCTCGGGCATGGGCAAGTCGGCGCTCCTCGCCCGCTTCGCCGCCGACGTCGGCGGCGAGGCGCCGGCCGCGCTGGTGCTGGCGGGGCGCTGCTACGAGCGCGAGTCCGTCCCCTTCAAGACCCTCGACACCCTGATCGACGCGCTGACCACGGCCCTGCTCAAGCTCGAGCCGGCGGCGCTCGCCGCGGTCCTGCCCCGCGACGTCGCCGCGATCGCCCGCCTGTTCCCGGTGCTGCGGCGGGTGCCGCTCATCGCCGAGCCCGAGGTCCGGCGCTTCCAGCCCGCCGATCCCCAGGAGCTGCGGCGCCGGGCGTGGGGCGCGCTGCGCTGGCTGCTGGCCCGGCTGGCCGAGGATCGCCCGGTCGTGCTGTGCATCGACGACCTGCAGTGGGGCGACCTCGACAGCGCCGGCTTCCTCGGCGACCTCCTCGCCCGCGCCGACCGGCCGCCGGTGCTGGTCGTGCTCGCCTACCGCAGCGAGGACGTCGGCAGCCCGCCGATCGCCGAGGTGACCCGGCGCGCGGCGAGCGCGGCGCCGGCCGCCGACGTCCGCACGATCGAGGTGCCGCCGCTGGCCCTCGACGAGGCGCGCGAGCTGGTGCGGCGCGTCAGCGGCTCCGACGGCGACGTCGAGGACTGGGCGGCCAGCCTGGTCCGCGACGCCGGCGGCAACACGCTGTTCCTGGCCGAGCTGGCGCGCTCGGCGGTCACCGCCGGCGGCGCCCCGACGCTCGACGAGCTGGTGCGAGGGCGGGCGGCCCGGCTCGGCGCCGACGCGCGGGCGCTGCTCACCGCGTGCGCGGTGGCGGCGCGGCCGCTGGCGATCGAGATCGCGGCCCGCGCCGCCGGCCTCGCCGACCCGGCGGCGGCGGTGGCGGCGCTGCGGGCCGAGCGCCTGGTGCGGTTCGCGTACGGCGAGCAGCGCGTCGAGCCGTTCCACGACCGCGTGCGCGCCGCGGTCGTCGACGGGCTGTCGGCCGCCGAGCTGACGGCGGCGCACCGCGCGCTGGCCGGCGCCTACGCCGCCGCGACCCCGGTCGCCCACGAGGCCCTGGTCGAGCACCTGCTCGGCGCCGACGATCCGGCGGCGGCGGCCGCGCACGCGCTGGCGGCGGCGCAGGTGGCCGAGGACGCGCTCGCCTTCCGCCGCGCCGCCGAGCTCTACGGTCTCGCCCTCCAGTACGGCGAGCTCGCGCCGGCGGAGCGGCGGGCGCACCTGCGGGCGCGGGGGCGCGCGCTGGTCAACGCCGGTCACCTGGCCGAGGCGGCTGCGACCTACGACGAGGCGCTGGTCGACGCGCCGGCCGACGAGCGGGTGGAGCTCGAGCGGCTGCGGCTGGAGCAGGTGCTGCGCGCCGGCCGGCTCGCCGAGGGCATGGTGGCGGCCGAGCGCCTGCTCGCCGGCATCGGCTACCAGTTGCCGCGCACCCGCCGCGCCGCGATCGCCAAGCTGGTCGCGCAGCGCGTCGCCCTGCGCCTGCGCGGGCTCGGCTTCCGCGAGCGCGCCGAGGACGCGCTGCCGGCGGCGGAGGTGCGCGAGGTCGATCTCCTGTGGTCGATCGCGAGCGGGCTGGCGTTCGCCAACCCGATGACCGGCAAGCTGGTCCAGCTCTGGCACCTGCGGCGCGCCCTGGCCCTGGGCGAGCCGCGGCGCGTGGCGACCGCGCTCGCGGTCGAGGTCGGCTACATCGCCTCCGCTGGCGTCGGCAACGCCGCCCGCGCCGCCCGCATGATGGCGCGGGCGCGGGAGGTCGCCGAGAAGCACGGCGACTCCTTCCGGATCGGCATGGTCGAGGCCAGCATCGGCCTCGGCCATCTCCTGCTCGGGCGGTTTCGCCTCGCCCACGATCACCTCGAGGCCGGGCTCCGGCTGATGCGCGACCACGGCGTCGACGCCCGCTGGGAGATCGACATCGCCGAGCACTACTACCTGGCGTCGCTCTTCTACCTGGGCGAGCTGCGCGAGCTGGCGCGGTGGACGCCGGTGCTGCTGCGGGAGGCCGAGGAGCGGGGCGACGTCTACGCCCAGCACGGCCTGCGGGCGTGGCGCTCCAACCTGGCCTGGCTGATCCTGGGCAAGCCCGCCGACGCTCGGGCGCACCTGCTCGGCGTCGCCAACGAGCGCGGCGACACCGGCGACGTCCAGCTCCACGACTACTACCACCTGGGCTCGTCGGCGGCGCTCGACCTCTACCTGGGCGACGGCGAGGGGGCGCTGGCGCGGGTCGAGCGGGCGTGGCCCGCGCTCGAGGGCTCGCTGCTCCTGCGCGTGCAGAGCGTCGCCGTGGAGTCGTGGTTCCTGCGCGGCCGCGTCGCGGTCGCCGCCGCGCGCGCCTCGACCCGCGACCGCGACGCGCGGGTCGCCCTGGCGCGGCGGGCGGCGACCGCGATCGAGGCGGTGCCGGCGGCGTGGAGCCAGGCCCTGGCCGCGCTCGTGGTCGCCGGCGCCGAGCACGCCGCCGGCGCGCGCGAGGCCGCGGCCC
>CAADGB010000367.1 GCA_900696455.1 uncultured delta proteobacterium | reverse complement strand
GATGGGCCGTCCAGGTGGGGCGCGGCGTGAGGCACCCGCGACGTCGAGATGACGCCACGGCGGGCGACCGAGAGCCTCGTCGGTTCGGAGGAGGAATCGATGAGAGACCAGCGGAAGAGAAGCAGGTGGCGCGACGCTGCCTGGCGGCAGCCCGTTCGATGCGCGAGCTGGCGGACGGCCGGAGTGGCGGCGCACGTGGTGCAACCGCGCGCGGGCGTCCAGCCCCGCGGCTCAGCGGGCGGCGCGGAGCGTGTCGACCACGGCATCGCGTCGCGCCGCAGGCACCGTGCCTGCGGGCGCTTGAGCGGCCGCCACGCAGCCCCGGTTCGCGATGGACAGGATTCGGATCGACAGCTCGTCGCCGCCGCGGGTCGCTCGCAGACGCCCGGCGTCGCCGCCGGGGCGAGGGGTCGCGCCCATCGCCGTGAACGCGGACTCGAAGTCAGCGGCGGTTGCCCCCTCCTGACAGCTCACCTCGACGAGCAGCGCGTCGTCTCGCCACTCCAGGTGATACGCCGGGCCGCGGGGCCTCGTGGCGCGCCACAGCAGCGCGCCGGGGCCGACCGTGATCTCGAACCCGCCGCCCCGCGACACGACCGGCTGGGGCTCGAGCGATCGCGGCAGCGGCAGCGGCTCGTACTCGATCGCCGCGGGCGACGCCGCGGCGGCGCGAGCGTGGGCGGCGGCGATGACCTCCCGGACCGGTCCCAGGCGTCCGCGCATCGCGGCCCCGGCCGGTCCGTCGATCGTGGCCAGCAGGAGCTGCAGGCTGGCGGTCGAGTGGTCGGCATAGGTTGCGGCGTCGGCGAGCCGCGCCAGCGCGCGCTCGGCGATCGGGGCCGATGCCGCCGGGATCGCGTTCAGGAGGCCGCAGAGCTCCATCGCGGCGCCGACGCGCATGCGCTCGAGTCCGGCGAGTCGGCCATCCTGCGGCACGCCGGTGCGCTCCTCCTGTCGGACGATGGCGGCGCCCGCCGCACGCATCGCCGCGTTGACCCGATCCATGTAGAGGATGAGCAGCACGCCCTCATCGGCGGCGTTCAGGTGGTGGAGCGCGCGGGACAGCTTCTTGGACGCGGGGAAGAACGCGAGGGCATCGCCGACGTCCGCGATCAGGTTGTCCGGGTCGTAGCTCAGCCACGCCGGTTCGGAGACCAGCGCCTCGAAGTGGCGGGCTCCCTCGGGGTCGGAGAGGCGGGGGATCGAAGGCGGCGCCGCGACGTAGGTGGCGACCTCGCGTAGCCACGCGGCTCGTCCCGCCGCGCGCGCGATCGCCGTCGGCTGGTCGTCGGAGCGGGTCGCTGCCGCCGGCGCTTGCTCGACCGGCCGGTCGCGTGCGCCGCCCGAGCACGCGGGCGAGGTCGGTCCGAGCAGCGCCGCCGTCGCACCGAGCAAGAGAGCTCGGGCCGGTAGCCCGATGATGCGTCGGTGGAGCGCGCCTGCTCGCATGAGCGACGCCGAGGCTACCATGTAGGTCGCTCGCCCGCTGGCAGGCGATCCCCGGCGAGGCGGCTGACGACCGCGGCACGCGCGTCCCCTTCCGAGGTTCGCGCCGCCAGGGATGACGCCGTGCCCGGGTGCCCCGGCGGGCGCGGCGCCCCCGCGGGCGGCGGCGACCTGGGGCCGGCGCGCCGGGGTTGGGTGGCGGCCCCGCCGACCTGCTACGGTACGGGGGTGTCGAGGCGACCCGGCTCCCAGCACTTCGATCGCAGCCAGCTCCGCATCACCCGCGTCGCGCTGATCTTGCTGTTCACGCTGGTGGGCGTGTCGCTGGTGTACGCGATGCAGGAGCCCGAGGGCAAGGTGCGCATGGCCGAGTGGCTGGTGCCCTACGCCGACGGGGTGTGGCGCGAGGGCCGGCTGTGGACGCTCCTGACCGGGCCGTTCGTCGAGGGCCGCGTCATCTCGCTGGTGTTCCAGGGCCTGATGATCTGGATGATGCTGCCGGCGCTCGAGCGGTGGTGGGGGCCGCGTCGCTTCACGCTGTTCATCGGCCTCACCGCGCTGGCGGGCTCGCTCGGCGGCACGCTCATGGGCCTGGTCACCGGCCGCAACGTCGCGATCGTCGGCCTCGACCCGTCGCTGTTCGCGTCGGCGATCGCCTTCGGCATCCTGTACGCGCGTCAGCCCATCCAGTTCTTCGGCGTCCTGCCCATGACCGGCCGCCAGTTCATGTACGGCATGATGGGCCTGGTCGCGGTGTTCGTGCTCATCGGCCAGGAGTGGGAGGAGGGCGCCGCCATGGCCGCGGCCATGGGCGTCGCCGCCGGCCTCACCACCGGCAAGCTCGATCCCATCACCGCCTATCGCCGCTGGCGCTACGCCCGCACCCGCTCGCACCTGTCGGTGGTGCGCGGCGGCAGCGACGACGACGACGACGACGGCGGCAAGGGCAAGGGCAAGGGCAAGCGCTCGCGCACCGACGAGCGCTACCTCAACTGAGTCGGCGACGGGCTCCGCGCGGGCCTACCGGAAGCGGAAGACGCGATCGGCGCCGTCCACCGCCCACGCCTCGGTCGCGCTGGCGGCCAGCGAGACCACCGGTGCCGGCGCCGGGGTCGGGATCCAGGTGCCGTCCTCCAGCCGTTGCGGGACGCCGCCGCGCAGCCCCCACAGGTGGCCCAGCCCCGCGGTCGCCGCGATGGCGTCGAGCGTCCAGCCCGGCGAGATCCAGTGGCCGCCCGTGTAGCGCTTCGCCTTGAGGTCGGCTTCCTCGAGATACCGGATCTCGACCTTGCCGTCGGCGGCGACGGTGTACAGGACCTCGCCCGGGCCGATGCTGACGCTCTTGAACCTGCGCGCCAGCGGTCGCCACGCGGCGCCGTCCTGGAAGTAGACCTCGAGCCCCTCCTCGTGGACGGCGGTGCCGTACGGGCCGAGGGCGAGCTGGCGGGGTTCCTTCAGGTCGTGCCGGATCGCGATCCAGCGGCCGGCCGGCGCCGCCGCGCAGGAGGTCGGCTGCGTCACGCCGCTCCATCTCACCAGGTCGCCCTTCACGGTGATGCCCATGACCGGGCTGGCCGACTCGGTCGCCCACGTCATCGGCGCGCCGACCGAGATGTGGCGCAGCTTCTCGCCAGGGACCGCGACCCAGTTCGATCCACACCAGGCGAAGACGTCGTTCGCGGCGTTGACCCCCCACACCGTCTGCGCGCCGGCCGCCGAGATCTGGCGCAGGGCGCCCGGGGCGCGCTCCCACTTCCGCAGCGGACGTGGCGCGCACCGGTTGAAGATGGGGATCGCGACGCCGCGCTCGTCCCGGGCGCCGGCGACGCAGCTCTGGCCGTGCGGGCAGTCGAGCGCGTCCACGCACTGGTGCCGACAGTAGCCTGCGTGGCAGACCATGAAGCCTTCGCAGTCGCGGTTGAAGAGACACTCGAGGATCGGCGCCCGGGGTTGCGCGCTCGACGTGCTGAGCCCCGCTCCCAGGATCGTCGCGGCGAAGGCGATGGCGGCGAGCGAGAGCGACGTACGGTGGTGCTTCATGCGGGTCTCCCTGGTGGGCTGGTGACGAGACGTGGTCGCCCCGCCGCGTCGTGGCGGCGGGGCGGTCCCCCCCGACATGATGGCACGGTCGGGGGGGCGACCGCCGCGATCGGCGAGCGAGCCCGGCCCGGCGACGCCCCATCCCCCGGCGTGGCCGTGGCGCGCGCGCCTGGCCGCAAGGTGATAGGCTCGGCCTCGATGGATCAAGGCGACGACGACGCCAGCGCGGGGTTCGAGGCCTCGTCGGGGCTGACCACGCTGTTCGAGGGCGAGTGGGCGACCGTCCGCCGGCTGCGCAAGGGCAAGCTGGTGGTGGTCTCGGGCGCCGACCAGGGCAAGGAGCTCGAGATCTCCAAGCCCCGGGTGACCGGTGGCCGCAGCATCATCAGCGACCTGGTCATCGCCGACAAGGCGGTGTCGGGCACCCACTTCGAGGTCGCCGCCCGCGACGACGGGTACCGCCTGCGCGATCTCAACTCGCGCAACGGCGTGTTCGTCGGCGACCTGCGGATCCGCGAGGTCTTCCTGCGGCCGGGCACGGTCTTCCGCATCGGCCACACGTCGATCCAGTTCCAGCCCATGCAGGACGTCGTCGAGATCGAGCTGTCCAAGCGCGATCGCTTCGACGCCATCATCGGCGGCTCGGCGGCGATGCGCGAGATCTTCGCCCACCTCGAGAAGGTCTCGCCGTCGGATCTCACCGTGCTCATCACCGGCGAGACCGGCACCGGCAAGGAGATGGTGGCCCGCGCCGTCCACAACACCAGCCCGCGCAAGCAGAAGCCGTTCGTCGTCCTCGACTGCGGCTCGATCCCGCGCGAGCTCATCGAGTCGACCCTGTTCGGCCACGAGAAGGGCAGCTTCACCGGCGCCCACGCCCAGCACATCGGCTGCTTCGAGCAGGCCAACGGCGGCACGATCTTCCTCGACGAGATCGGCGAGCTCGACATCTCGCTCCAGCCCAAGCTCCTGCGCGTGCTCGAGCAGCGCGAGATCAAGCGCGTCGGCGGCGACCGCACGGTCAAGGTCGACGTCCGCGTCCTGGCCGCCACCAACCGCGACCTGCGCGAGGAGGTCAACAAGGGCGGCTTCCGCGAGGACCTCTACTTCCGCCTCAGCGTGGTCCACGTCGAGCTGCCGCCCATGCGCGAGCGCAAGGAGGACGTCGCGACGCTGGCCAACCACTTCCTGCGCGACATCGCCGGCCGCCGCGGCATGCAGATGTCGTTCGGCCCCGACGCGATGGCGGCGATGCTGTCGCACTCGTGGCCGGGCAACGTGCGCGAGATGCGCAACGTGGTCGAGCGCGCGGCCGCGCTCAGCGACGGTCCGGTCATCACCCGCGCCGATCTGGTGTTCGGCCGCGAGATGGGGCCGTCGGTGTCGGCCAGCCACGACCTGGCCAAGGCCGGGGTGCATGCGGCGCAGCGGGCGGCGGCGCGCGAGGCCGGCGTCGAGCTGCCGGCCGACAGCGGTCCCGCGATCTTCGACGCCGCGCTGCTCAAGCCCGGCCTCGGCTTCAAGCAGGCCAAGCAGACCGTGGTCGACGCCTTCGAGTCGGCGTACCTCGACGCCCTGCTCACCCGCAACGACGGCAACATCACGCGCTCGGCGCACGAGGCGGGGCTCACCCGCTACCACCTGCGCGAGCTGCTCAAGCGCCACGGCCTCAAGGGCGGCGACGCCGACGCCTGATTCCTTCACACGCTCGGAGCCGGGTGCGGCGCGTGCGCCGGCCCGTCGCTCCGGAGCCGCGGGGGGGCGATCGTGAACGGCCGGTGTCACGGCCGGTGTGAAAGCGCACACCGCGTCCACACCGCGTCCACACCGCGTCCACACCGCGTCCACACCGCCTCCGGTGGGCACGTCGCGCGGCCCCCGGACGCGCCCGAGAACGACGCGTCCCGAAAGCGCCGACGGCGCCCGGTTGGGCGCCGTCGTGAGGCGGAGGAGCTGCGCGGCCTAGCGGCGGCGACCCGGCCGGGGCTCCGGATCAGGGGCCGGCGCGGCCGGCGGGGGCGACGACGGCGGGCGGCCAGGGCGGGCGGCCGGCGGGGCCGGTGGCGGCGGGGCCG
>CAADGB010000366.1 GCA_900696455.1 uncultured delta proteobacterium | reverse complement strand
TCTCGGACATCAGCGGCACCTTCCTCTACGCGGTCCGGGGCGGCTTCGAGACCTCGAACGACCCCGCTTACTACGTCCAGTTCCTCGCCACGTTCACGCTCACCGAGACCGCGACCGGGGCGACCCTCGACAGCAGTCTCGTCCCGCTGTGCACCGCCGCCGGCGCGTGCCCGAACGGCCGCGTCGAGCTCCCGCCGCCGTTCGTGACCACGGGCATGGCGGTCGCGACCGACGGCACCTTCGCGGGCGGCGTGGTGGGGACCCTGCCGGCCGCGGCCAACCCGCTGAGCGGCACCGCCCAGGCGCTCGACGGCGCGGTCGCCGGGATCATCCTGTCGGCCGACGTCGTGTGCGGCGACGTCACCGGGACGGTGGCGGGGATCAACCTCGCGGGCTCGACCTTCGCCGCGATCCGCGTCACCGACACCAGCCCCGGCGCTCTGCCGGCGCCGGTGGCGGCGTGCCCGAGCGGCGGCCCCGACGCGGGCGTCGACGCGATGCCCGACCCGCCGGTGGACGCCGGCGTCGAGGACGCCTAGGCCGTCGGCACCCCGGGGGCCGCGATCAGTCCGCGCTGACCACGGCCAGGAGCTGATCGGCCTCGACCTGCTCGCCGAGCCCCACCGCCAGCGCGGTCACGGTGCCGGCCACCGGCGCGCGGACCGGCTGCTCCATCTTCATCGCCTCGAGGATGAGCAGGGTGGCGCCGGCCGGGACGGCGTCGCCGACCGCGACCTGCACCTTCACCACCTTGCCCGGCATCGGCGCGACCAGGCTGCCGGGCGCGACCTCGGTCTTCTGCTCGGGGAAGCGGGGCTCGAGCGTGAGGTCGACCGCCCAGCCCTGGCCGGCGACGTGGACCGCGGTCGGATCGCCGCCCGCGGCGCCGCCCACCGGCACGACGCGAGCGCCGAACGCGAGGTCGCCGTCCTGCCAGCGCACGCCGCCCTCGTCGGCGGCCAGCAGGCGCAGGTCGTGGGTGGCGGCGCCGACGGTGCAGCGCAGCGCGCCCTGGCCCAGGTTGCGGTAGGCGCCCGCGACGACCTCGTCGCCGGCCCGCCAGCGCACGTGCTCGGGCGCGTGCCAGACGTTGCGCCACCCCGGCTCGACGTGGGGCAACGGGCGCGGCCCGCGACGACCGCGCTCGAACAGCCAGGCGGTGGCGCCCAGCGCCGCCCGCACCAGCGTCGCCGGCGGGACCGCCGCCGCGACCACCTCGGGGTGCCGCTCGAGGAAGTGGGTGTCGAGCTCGCCGGCGAGGAAGGCGGGGTGGCGCAGCGTGCGCGCGAGCATGTCGCGGTTGGTGGTGACGCCGGCGAGGGTCGCGCGCTCGAGGGCCCAGGCCAGGAGCGCGGCGGCGTCGCCGCGGGTCGGGGCGTGGGCGATGACCTTGGCCAGCATCGGATCGTAGTGGATGCCGACCTCGGTGCCGGCGCGCACGCCGCTGTCGACGCGCAGGTGCGGGCCGAGCTCGGTCGCCGGTCCGGGCACGGTCGGCAGCTCGAAGGCGGCCACGGTGCCGGTGGTGGGCAGCCAGCCGGCCGCGGGGTCCTCGGCGTAGAGCCGGACCTCGATGGCGTGGCCGCGCTGGGGCGGGGCCTGGTCGTAACCCAGCCGCTCGCCGCGGGCGATCCGGAGCTGCTCCCGCACCAGGTCGAGGCCGGTGGTGGCCTCGGTGACCGGGTGCTCGACCTGGAGCCGGGTGTTGACCTCGAGGAAGTAGAACGCGCCGTCGGCGCCGAGGATGAACTCGACGGTGCCGGCGCTGGTGTAGCCGACCGCCTTGCCGACCGCGACCCCGGCCGCGCCCATGGCGGCGCGCAGCTCGGGGGTGAGGGCCGGCGACGGCGCCTCCTCGATCACCTTCTGGTGGCGGCGCTGGATCGAGCACTCGCGCTCCCACAGGTGGACCAGGGTGCCGTGGTGATCGCCCAGGATCTGGATCTCGACGTGGCGCGGCCGCTCGACGTAGCGCTCGAGGATCAGGGTGTCGTCGGCGAAGGCGCCCAGGGCCTCGCGCTTGGCGGCCTCGATCGCGCGCACCAGCTCGTCCGCCCGCCGGACGATGCGCATGCCCTTGCCGCCGCCGCCGGCCGAGGCCTTGACCAGGAGCGGGAAGCCGATGTCGCCGGCGGCCCGCGCCAGGGTCGCGACCTCCTGGTCCTCACCGCTGTAGCCCGGCACCGTCGGCACCCGCGCCGCCTCGGCGCGGAGCTTGGCCTCGCGCTTGGAGCCCAGGAGCTGGATGACCATCGGCGACGGGCCGATGAAGGTGAGGCCGGCCTCGGCCACGGCGCGGGCGAAGGTCGCGTTCTCCGACAGGAAGCCGTAGCCGGGGTGGACGGCGTCGGCGCCGGTGGCGGCGGCGGCGGCGAGCAGCGCCGGGATCGACAGGTAGCTGTCGCGGGCCGGCGCCGGGCCGAGGCGGACCGCGACGTCGGCGAGCTCGAGGTGCGGGGCGTGGGCGTCGGCGTCGGAGTAGACCGCGACCGTGCCCAGGCCCATGGCCCGGCAGGTGCGGAGGACGCGGCACGCGATCTCGCCGCGGTTGGCGACCAGCACCCGGTGGAGGGGGCGGGGCACGACCGGGGCGTGGGGGTGATGGCTGGAGGCGGGCGGGACGGACATGGTGATCGTCGGGCGAGCGGGGGGACCAGGGGAGCGGGGGGCGGAGCCAGGCCAGAGCTCGGGTCAGTGGCGGAAGACGCCCCACGAGGTCGTCCCCTCGACGGGCGCGGTGTAGGCGGCCGACAGCGCGATGGCCACGACCGTGCGGGTGTCGCGCGGATCGATGATGCCGTCGTCCCACAGCCGGGCGGTGGCGAAGTACGGATCCGACTCCTTGTCGATCTGCTGCTCGATCATCGCCTTGCCGAAGGCCAGCTTCTGCTCGTCGACGGCCTCGCCGCGCTTGGCCGCGGCCTCGCGCTGGATGATGTCGAGGACGCCGGCGAGCTGCTTGCCGCCCATGACCGCGATGCGGTGGGTGGGCCAGGTGAAGAGGAAGCGGGGGGCGTAGGCGCGGCCCATCATCGCGTAGTTGCCGGCGCCGAAGCTGGCGCCGGTCATGATCGTGATCGCCGGCACCGTCGAGTTCGACACCGCGTTGATGAGCTTGGCGCCGTGCTTGATGATGCCCTCCTGCTCGTACTTCTTGCCGACCATGAAGCCGGTGATGTTCTGCAGGAAGAGCAGCGGGAGGCCGCGCTGGTTGCAGAGCTGGATGAACTGGGCGCCCTTCTGCGACGACTCCGAGAACAGGATGCCGTTGTTGGCCAGGACGCCGACCGGGAAGCCGTGGAGGTGGGCCCAGCCGCAGACCAGGGTGGCGCCGAACAGCGGCTTGAACTCGCTGAAGCGCGAGCCGTCGACGAGGCGGGCGATGACCTCGCGCGCGTCGTAGGGGGTCTTGGGATCGGTGGGGACCAGGCCGAGCAGCTCGTCGGGATCGTGGCGGGGCGGCTCGACGGCGCGCGGCCGGGGCGCCGCCGCCTTGCGCCAGTCGAGGTGAGCGACGATCTCGCGGCCGAGCCGGATCGCGTCGAGCTCGTCGGCGGCCAGGTAGTCGGAGACGCCCGAGATCCGGCTGTGCATCTCGGCCCCGCCCAGCTCCTCGTGGTCGGTCTCCTCGCCGGTGGCCATCTTCACCAGCGGCGGGCCGGCCAGGTAGACCTGGGCCTGCTGCTTGACCATGACCACGTAGTCGCTCATGCCCGGGATGTAGGCGCCGCCGGCGGTCGAGCTGCCGAAGACCAGGCAGATCGTGGGGACGCCGGCCTCGCTGCGGCGGGTGAGATCGCGGAAGCCGCGGCCGCCGGGGACGAAGATCTTGGACTGGTTGGGGAGGTCGGCGCCGGCCGACTCGATCATCGAGATCGACGGCAGGCGGTTCTGCGCGGCGATGTCCGAGAGCCGGCCCGACTTCCACACGCTCAGCTCGCTCATCGCCCCGCCCTTGACCGTGGCCTCGCTGGCCGTGATCAGGCACTCGACGCCCGAGACCACGCCGACGCCGCCGATCACGCTGGCGCCCGGGGTGTGGCCGGGCACGTCCTTGCCGGCGAGCGGGCACAGCTCGAGGAAGTACGAGTCGCGGTCGAGCAGGCGCTCGACCCGCTCGCGCGGCAGGAGCTTGCCGGCGGCCTGGTGGCGGGACGTGTACTTGTCGCCGCCGCCGACGGTGGCCGCCCGCAGCGCGACGTGCAGCTTGTCGACCGCGGCCAGGTTGGCGGCGTGGTTGGCCGCGTACTCGGGGGCGCGGCGATCGACCTTGGTCGGCAGGACCGGGTAGGACGTCTCGGACATGGCGCGGGGGCGTGACCTCCGCGGCCACTCTATCGCGGAAGCTCGGAGACCACGGCCGGCGAGTAAGCCGATGTTGGCGCGTCCGCGTCCGCGTCCGCGGCGGCGCGCCACGCGCCGCGGGCCAGGGCCAGCCCCGCCACCAGGTTGACCAGCGCCGCCGAGCCCAGGGTGGCGACGCGGAGGCCGTCGAGCGGCTGGCTGCGGGTGCCGAAGCCGAGCACCCACGGCGCGGTGGCGGCGCCGACCACCAGCGCCAGGGCGACGATCGCGGCGTGACCGCGGGCCGGGGCGCGACCGCCGGCGCGGGCCAGCGCGTCGAGGCCGACGGCGAGGGCGAGGAGCGCGGCCCCGGCCACCGCCGCGCCGACCAGCCCCGGCATCCACGGGTCCTCGAAGATCGTGAAGCCCGGGCGCGGCGCGCCGCGGCGCGCCCACAGGGTCTGGGCGGCGACCACCGCCACGATCCACACGACGAGGACGGCGGCGACCGCCAGGGCGCGGCTCGCCCGCGGCGGCAGATCGGCGCGCAGGAGCTCGAGCAGCGCCGCGGCGAGGAGCGCGGCGGCGACCGCGACCGCGACCGGCACGACGAGCTCGAGCGGGTGGGTGCGCGCCGACGGCTGGCCCTGGGCCAGGGCGACCGCCAGCCCGGCGGCGATCACGACCACGGCGACCACGGCGAGGGCGACGGCGAGGCGACGCAGCGACGGCGCCGGCGAGCGCGGCGCGACGCTGCCGGCGACCAGCGGCGGCAGGCGGGCGGCGACCAGCGCCGCCATGACCGCCCAGGCGGCGGCGGCGGCGGCGAGCGCCCCGGGCACGAGCCACAGGCGCGCGTCGGGGACGAGCAGGTAGGTCCCGGCCTCGCTGCTCCAGCGGTAGGCGTCGTGCTCGGCCCAGCCGTACGCCTGTTCGAGGAGCGGCGGCGGCGGCGCGGCGAGCAGCGCGGCGCCGAGGGTGGCCGGCGTCAGGACGCGCACGCCGCGGTCGGCCCAGGCCGCGGCGCACACCCCGGCGGTGGCCAGCGGCACGGCGGCCGCGCGCGCCCACGCGCACGCGTCGACCACCCGATCGTGCCAGGCGCCGGGGCCCGCCCCGCCGCGCCAGGTCCACGTCGCGATCAGCTCGACCGCGATCGCCAGCGCCAGGGAGACGAGCGCGGCGGTGGTCAGGGCCAGCCCCGGCGAGCGCCGGCGACGGGCCAGGGTCAGGGCGGCGACGCCGGCGGTGACCGCCGCGCCCAGCGCCAGGGCGCGCCCGCCGAGCAGCCACAGCCGCGCCGCACTCCACGGATCGCCGTGGCCGGGCGCCCACGTCCCGGCCTGCCAGCCCAGGACCTCGACGCGCCGCGCGTTCACCATCAGCGCCGCCACCGCCGGGCCGAGGCCGAGCGCGGCGAGCGTCACCGGCAGCGCCGGCGCCGCAGCGAGGGGGCGGGGGATGGTCACCGGCAGCTCCCGGCGCGCTAGCGGACCGTGGCCACCGCGGTCGGCAGCTCGGGCGCGCCGCGCAGCGCCTCGCCCACGCGGGGGCAGATCCGCGCCACCGCCAGGAGCGCGATGATGTTGGCGACCGCGATCAGGAGCGAGAGCATGACGAAGCCGGTCACCGAGCGCACGCCGCCGGTCTCGGCCCAGCGCAGGAGCCCCAGCGCCGCGCCGGAGCAGGCGATCAGCGCGAGCGCGGCGCCGCGGAGGCCGCGCTCGTCGACGCCGGCGCCCGACATGCGGCGCAACGGCGCCGCCGCCCACAGGACGCACAGCAGGCCGGCGACGGCCAGGGGCGGCGTCAGGTAGGGCAGCGCCGCGGCGACGCTCTCGACCCGATCGCTCAGCGGGAAGCCCTCGCCGCGGCCGCGGCGCAGGAGCACGTAGCCGGCCACGGCCTTGAGGGCCTCGATCGCCAGCGCGGTGATGGTGAGGGCCGTCGCCGCGTAGAGGCGGTAGCGAGGGGCGCCGGCGGCGGCGAGCCCGCCGGCCTGGATCATCCCGGTGACCAGCGCGAGGCCGGCGAGCAGGAGGCCGAACGGGAACACCAGCGCGGCCAGCCTGGCGAAGGCCGGCGAGCGCGCGCCGACCGTCATGACCAGCGTGAACGCGACCACGACCAGGATCAGCACCCGCGCCACCAGCGCCGAGCCGACGCGCTCGAGGCCCTGGCCGGCGCGGACCCGGTCGACCCGCGCCGGTGGCAGGGCGCGGCCGAGGGCCAGCGCCACCGCGAAGAGCGCGCCGGCGAAGGCGACGCCGATCGCGAGGTCGATGAACGCCTGCGTCCACAGCTCGCCGTCCTCGGGCCGGGCGTACGAGATCAGCTCGCGGAGCGATGACAGGGGCCACCGCAGCGCGGTGGCGACGAGGAGCGGGCCGGCGAGGAGCCGCACCGTGCGCAGGCGACGGCCGGCCACGACCAGGGCGCCGCTGGCCACGGGCGCCGCCACGAACGGCAGCCGATCGAGCCAGGTCTGGATCGAGCGCCAGGTCTCGTGGCGGGCCGCGGTCGCCTCGCCGGTCGGGATCCACCAGTGCAGGACGTAGAGCCCGACCACGGTGGACAGCCCGAGCCCGGCGACGGCGACGGCGCCGATCCGCAGCACCACGCCGTCACCGCCGGGACCGGCGCGGCGCGCCAGCTCGGTGAACCCGACCCCGAGCAGCGCCAGCGCGGCCAGGGTGGTGCCGGCCCACAGGAGCGACGCGCCGACGCCCGCCAGCTCGACGAGCCAGCCGCCCTGCGACGGCAGGGAGGTGGCGGCGTGGGCGTGGAGCAGCGCGAAGCCGCCGCGGGCGAGCCCCATGATCGCCAGCGCGACGACGAACGCCGGCGGGATGGTCGGCCGCGGCGCCGGGCCGGGGGGGGCGGCCGCAGCGCCCGCGCCGCCCGCGCCACCCGCGCCGTCCGCGCGCCCGGCGTCGGACGCGTCCGGCTCGTCGAGCCCGGAGGTCGTCATCAGTAGCCCTCGGTCTTGGAGATGATCTCGTTCATGATCTCGCGGGTGCCGCCGCCGATCGGGTAGAGGCGGGCGTCCCGGAAGAGGCGCTCGACCACGACGTCGCGCATGTAGCCCATGCCGCCGTGGATCTGCACCGCCTCGTCGACGACCGCCGAGCACATGTCGGTGGCGGCGTTCTTGGCCATCGCGCACAGCCCGGGCGCCGGCGCGCCGCGGTTCACCCGCACCGCCGCCTCGCCGGTGAGGGCGCGGGCGGCGGCGATGCGCGTCGCCATGTCGGCCAGCTTGTGGCGGATGACCTGGAAGCCGGCGAGGGGCTTGCCGAAGGCCACCCGCTCGCGGGCGTAGCGCCGGGCCTCGCGGTAGGCGAGCTCGGCGATCGCGACGCACTGCCCGGCCAGCATCAGGCGCTCGCCGGCGAAGTTCGACATGATCATCGGGAACGCGCCGTGCTCGGGGCCGACGCGGTTGGCCACCGGCACCCGCGCGCCGTCGAACGCGAGCTCGGCGGTGTCCGACGCCCACCACCCGGTCTTGCGCAGCTTCCTCGAGACCTCGAACCCGGGCGTGCCGCGCTCGACGACGAGGAACGAGATGCCGCCGTGGCCGGGGCCGCCGGTGCGCACCGCGGTCAGCACCCAGTCGGCGCGGCAGCCCGAGGTGATGAAGGTCTTGGCGCCGGTGACCACGTAGTGATCGCCGTCGCGCACCGCCCGCGTGGTGAGGCCGGCGACGTCGCTGCCGCCGCCGGGCTCGGTCACCCCCAGCGCGCAGATCTGCTCGCCGCGCAGCACCGGCTCGACGAACCGCCGCCGCTGCTCGGGGGTGCCGAAGCGGACGATGGGCGGCGCCGCGATGCCGTGGCTGCCGAGGCCGACCACCGCGCCCACCGAGGTCCCGGCCAGGACCAGCTCCTCGGCGACCGCCAGCATGTGCCCGAGATCGCCGCCGCTGCCGCCGACCTCCTCGGGGTAGCCGACGCCGGCGAGGCCGGTCCGGGCGATCTCCCGGTAGAGCTCCACCGGGAACTCCTCGTCCTCCTCCCAGCGCGCGGCGTGGGGGGCGATGTGCTCGGCGGCGAAGCGGCGGGCCTGGGCGCGCAGCGCCGCGTGCTCCTCGGTCTCGAACAGGTAGGTCATGGCGGTCCTTGCCGGGCGGTCCTTGCCGGCGCCCGCGGGCGCGCGGCGCCGTGAATGTAGCAGCCGGCAGCCGGGCGACCGGGGGCGGATCGACGCCGACCGAGGGCGGTGCGCGCCGCGCCGGCGTGGTACCAACGCCCGGATGACCCAGGGGACCGCGTCGCCCGAGGTGCTGCGCCGCTCGCGCCACCTGTCCACGTTCGCCCACCAGGGCGCCGTGTACCTCTACCACGACCTCTACGGCTACCTGCTGCAGATGAGCCCCGACCTGCTCGGGCTGCTCGACGCCTTCACCGAGCCGAGCAAGGCCAGCGAGCTGTGCGTGCGCTACGCCGACGCCTTCGAGGGCCAGGCGCCGCAGCAGTTCGTCGACATCTTCTACCAGCACGCCTGCCTGGTCGAGCCCGACGACGACGAGGTCGCCGGCATCTGGCCGATGATCGCGTTCAAGGGCAAGTGGAACGTGTGGCGGCGCCACGGCGATCGGGTGACCCTGTGGACGGCGTGGGGCGACCGCCCCATCGCCCGGGTCGAGCTCGACCCGGCCGAGACCGCGATGTGGGACGCCTTCGACGGCGAGGTCCGCCTCAACGAGCTGCGCGCCCGGCACGACGCCCGCACGCTGCAGGCCCTGGTCGTGCGCCTCGCCCACTCCGACGTCCAGGCCATCAAGCTGTCGGCCTTCCCGGCCTCGATGTACGCCAAGCGGCCGGCGATGGCGCCGCGCTACCTGGCCTCGACCATGCCCTACCGCGCGTGGCGGCCGGGCGAGCCGCTCGCGGCCCCGGTGCGCGACGTCGCCACCGACGACTACTACCAGGACGTCGCCGACGCCGACGCCCAGTTCGACCACCGCGAGACCACGCTGTCGCACCTGTTCCGCGAGCCCCACCCGGCGCTCGGCGGCCGGACCTACGGCGGCGCGCTGGTCGACGCCCTGGCGGCGCAGGGTCGCCTGCCGGCGCGCGCGGTGCGCGTGATCGAGATCGGCGCCGGCCTCGGCTACGTCGCCCGCGCCGTGTGCGAGGCCCTGGCCGGGCGTGGCCTCGAGGTGAGCTACACGATCCAGGAGCTGTCGCCGGCGCTGGCGGCGGCGCAGCGGACGCGCACCGCCGGCCTGCCGGTGACCGTGCGCGAGGGCGACGTCCTGACCGCCGACCTGCCGGCCGACGCCTTCGATCTGATCATCGCCAACGAGATGGTCGGCGACCTGCCGGCCGAGCAGCACTCGCGCACCGAGGTCGGCATGGACGCCGACGGCGGCGGCGAGGTCGATCCGGTCAAGCTGGCCGGACTCGGCCGCGCCGGCCAGCTCGTCGACGAGCTCGGCATCTCGCTGACCGACGCCCCCGAGCCGTTCTACCTGCTCACGGGTGCGCTCGAGCTGGTGATCCGCATCGCCCGCTGGCTGGCGCCCGACGGCACCGCGATCGTCACCGAGTTCGGCGAGCGCGCCATGTGGCCGCGGCTGTCGTCGCACCTCGATCACCCCGAGCTGTCGACCCACTTCGGCCACCTCCTGCAGGCGGCGCAGGCCCGGGGCCTCGGCGGCCAGATCGACTTCGTCATGGACCTGATCGACCTCGACCGCTCGCTCGAGGGCCTGGCCACCACCCGCAGCCACTTCCGCGCCCTGCGCGCGATGCTGGCCGACGCCGGCGTCGACCTGCCCAAGCTCGGCTACACTCGCGAGCTCCTGGCCGCGCGCCTCGCCGGCAAGGTCGAGCTGGCCGAGATCGGCGAGCTGCGCTGGGACCGGATCGAGGATCGGCTCATGGGCCTGGTGCCCCACGAGTTCAAGGCCCTCGTCGTGCGCAAGCCGAGCGGCAACTGACGCCGGCCCGGCGGCGGCCTCCAGCGGCGTCCGCAGGCGCCCGCGGGCGTCAGTCGGCGCTGGCAGCGAGCGCGGCCACCAGCGCGTCCTCGGCGCGCGGCGACGAGCGGGCGGCGAGCTGCAGCGGGCGCAGCCACTCCAGCACGTCGGCGACGCCGCGCAGGGGACCGCTGGCCATGCGGGCCAGGTCGCGCGCGACCCCGGCGGCGACCTCGCCGATCACGACCGCGAACGGCGCGGTGGCGATCGACGCCAGCCGCGCCAGCTCCTCGACCGTGCGGCCGGCCAGGCGCCCGCTCGACGCCACCCAGTCGGCGAGCTGCTCCCACACCCCGGCCTCGAGCACCGCCGCGTCGTCGGGCGCCGCCGGCAGGTGGGCGACGCGCGGGGCGATCGCGCCGCGATCGGGCGGGGTGATGAGCGTCACCGCCGCCTGCCGGGCCTCGATCGACATCATGCGCACGAAGCGGCGGCGCGCGGTGGCATCGCCGACGCTGTGGCGCGCCCCGTCGAGCGCGAGCTGGAGGCAGCGGCCGTCGGGCAGGTACAGCGACAGCTCCGACCACGCCAGCGCGACCTCCGTGCGCGGGCTCGGCGGGAACGCGTCGTCGCGGTAGAGCGGGCTGCCCGGCACGAGTGGGTCCAGCGTCAACGGTACCACCCCGGGCGGCCGGCGGCGGCGAGAACGGCGCGCGCGGCCCCCGTCACCGGCCGCGGGTGCCGTCGAGCACGAGGGAGATCAGATCGCGCACCGCGCCGGCCGGGTCGCCGATGCCGTCGCCGGCCAGGGTCGCCACCATGACCTGCTCGGCGGCGCCGAGGACGGCGTGGGCGACCACCGCGCTCGGCAGGTCGCGCATCATCCGGTAGCGCCGGGCCTCCTCGGTCAGCCAGATCGCGCCCTCCTCGAGGCGCCGGGCCCAGGCCCGCAGGGGGCGGCGCGGACCGCGGTCGGGCCCGCGCCGCTCCTGCAGGTACAGGCGCACGACGTCGAGGTGCTGCACCAGCACCATCCCGAGGTCCATGGCCAGGCGCTGGTAGACCGCCGTCAGCTCGCCGCTGGGCTCGGCCAGGCCGTCGCGGCAGCGACGGAACGCGGCCTCGGTGGCCTCCGCCACCGGCTGGAACAGGGACGCGGTCAGGTCCTCGAGATCGGTGAAGTAGTAGTAGAAGGCGCCCTTGGCCACGCCGGCGGCGGCGGTGATGTCCTCGACGCGGACACCGTCGATGCCGCGCTCGAGGAACAGGCGGACCGCGGCCGCGCACAGGGCCTGGACCCGCTCGCGCCTCGCCTCGTCGCGCCGACCGCCGGGCCGGCCCGGTCGCTGCTGCGGCACGGCGCGGCGCGGGACCCGCGGCGTGCCGATGGCGAGCGCAGGCGCGGGAGCGGGCGCGGGCGCGGGCGCGGCGGCGCCGGATCGCGACCGGCCGGCGCGGGCGCGCGAGCGTTTCGGGGTGGACGGGGCCATCTCGTTATAGTATGACTGACTGGTCAGAATATCGAGAGGTCGCAGATGCTCGGAATCCCTCTAGGTCTACTGTGGGCCAACGCCGGAGAGTGGCTGACGCACAAGTATCTGCTGCACGGGCTGGGCCGGAAGAAGGGCGCCCCGTTCGCGTGGCACTTCCACGATCACCACCAGGCGGTGCGCCGGAACGAGGGCGCGGACCCAGGCTACCACCGGCCCCTGCGCGGCTGGCACCCGCAGACCAAGGAGGTGGTGGGGCTGGCCGCGGCCGCCGCGCTGCATCTCCCGCTGCTCCCGGTCGCGCCCTTCTTCACCGGGGCGGTGTGGTGGTCGATCTGGACGTACCACCGCGTGCACCGCCGCTCGCACCTCGATCCGGCGTGGGCGCGCGCGCACCTGCCCTGGCACTACGATCACCACATGGGACCGGACCAGCACCAGAACTGGTGCGTGACCCGCCCGTGGTTCGACGTGCTCATGGGCACCCGGGTGCCGTACGCCGGCACCGCCCGCGAGGCGGCGGACCTGGCCCGCCGCCGCCAGCGCGCGGCGACGTCCGCGGCGACGTCCGCGGCGACGTCCGCGGCGACGTCCGCGGCCACGTCCACGGCCACGTCCGCGACGACGTCCGCGACGACGTCCGCGACTACTTCCGCTTCGGCGCGGCCGGCTTGCGCGGCGCGCGCGGCTTCTTGACCGGGGCCTCGGCGCGCGCCACCTCGGCGACCCGCTGCTGCTGCAGGCGACGCATCGCCCGCAGGCGGAGCTGCTTGTCCAGCTTGGGCTTGAACGGCTCGGTCGGGACGTCGGGCACGATGCCGGCGCGAGCCGCCTCGGCCTCGCGCAGGAGCAGGGCGCGCAGCTTGTCGGGCGACGACAGGGCGCGCAGCTTGGCGATCGTCTGCGGGTTGCGCAGGGCGCGGGCCAGGCGACCGAGGATCGGCAGGTGGAGCTTGTCGTACTTGAGGCCCATCAGGAAGAACAGGAACGTCCGCCGCCCGTCGGGCGCGCCGAACTCGATGCCCTCCCACGACCGGCCGACGACCAGGAACGGGCGGGCGATCTTGCCCTTGTCCTTGGCCCGGGTGTGGAGGAACGCCACCCCGCCCTCCATCGCGGTCGACGCCAGCGACTCGCGCTCGACCACCGCGCCCACGAACCACGGCTTGTCGGTCAGCCAGCCGTTGCCGTAGGCGCGGGCCGCCAGCTCCTCGATCACCGCCACCGGCGTGCGCGCCTTGAGGTCGATGATGATCGCCGAGTCGGGGAGCAGGTCCTCGAGCGGCAGCTTCATGCCGTCGGGGATGTCGACGAAGGCCTCGTCCTCACCGAGGAGCTCGCGCTCGAGCCAGGTGTCGACCTCCTTGCGCCGGAACTGCCAGCTCCGGTCGCCGCCCACCGACGGCAGCTTGCCGGTGGTCACGAGCTTGTAGACCGTCCGCTCGTCGAGGTGCAGGTAGGCCGCCAGCTCGGGCAAGGTCATGAGCGCGTCGTCGCCGGACTTCTTGGCCATCGCAGCGCGAAATCTACCACCGGCGACGAGGCCGACCCGACGCCGGCGCCCCCATATTTCGGTCCGGCGGCCGGCCCGTTCTACAATATCCACGTGCCCGCCCCGCCCAACCGCGCGCTGCCGCGCTGGTCCCTCCGCCGCGCGCGCCTCCTGGTCGGCTCCAAGCTGGCGCTGGTGGCCGGGCTGGTCGTGTTCGTCGGGTTGGCCTGGCTGGTCGAGCGCCTGCTCGGCCTCGACGGGCCGGTGCGGCTGTCGCCGGCGCTGGCGCTGGTCGTCGCCGGCGTCCCCGCGAGCCTGTGGCTCGCGTTCTTCTATCTCCAGGATCGCCACGAGCCCGAGCCCATGCACTTCGTGGCCGGCGTCTTCCTCCTCGGCGGGCTGGTGGCGGCACCCATCGCCGACTTCGTCATCTACCAGCTCGCGCCGCCGGTGCCGTTCGCCCAGCACGGCCTCACCCCCTTCACCCTCGACCGCATCGTCCACGCCGTCCTGGTCGTCGGGCTGGGCCAGGAGCTGTGCAAGTACGTCGCCGTCCGCTACACGATCTACACCTCGCCCGAGTTCGACGAGCCGATGGACGGCGTCGTCTACATGATGGCGGTCGGCACCGGCTTCGCGGTGTGGATCAACTACCACCGGCTGCAGGGCCAGGGCGGCAGCGTCTACCTGTCGACGGGCGCCGCCCAGGTCGTCGTCACCACGCCCGCCCACGCCTCGTTCGCCGGCTGGCTCGGCTACGTGCTGGGGCGGGCCAAGTTCACGCGCCGGCGCGCGCTGTCGCGCGGCGTGCTCCTGTTCTTCGGCCTCCTGGGCGCCGCCGTGCTCAACGGCCAGTTCGCGCTGGTCGAGCAGCGCGTCACCACCAGCGGCTTCGGCACCCACGCCTGGCGCGGCGTGCTCTACGCCGCCGCGGTCGCGGTCGCGGTGTTCGCGGTGCTGATGCTGCTGGTGCAGCGGCTGCTGGCCGAGTCGCCGTTCCGCAAGCCCGAGGTCGCGGCGGCGGCCGGCAAGGCCGTGGGCTCCGACGACGACGACGACGACGACGACGACGACGACCCGGACGTCGACGACGCCCCGGTCGGCGACGGCGCCAGCGACCGCGGCGGCGGCGAGGGCGCGCGATGAGCCGCCCCGAGGGCCCCGACGGTCCCGAGGCCGCCGACGCCGAGACCGCCCCCGCCGCGGCCGCCGCCGACGACGCGGCCGCCGAGCCCGATCCGGCCGGCTCGATGCCCCTGGCCGCCGAGGACGACGACGAGACCCTCGCCGGCCGCGCCTGGCGACGGGCGACGACGATCGGACCGGCGGTGGCCGACGTCACCCGCCACGTCGCGCACGCCCTCGGCCCCGCCTCGCCCTATCACCGCCACGACGTCATCGTGATCGCCCTGGCCGCCGCGGTGGTGGCCGCCGCCGGCTTCGTCCACCGCCGCCTGGTCGAGCCGCCGCTCGAGGTCTTCGAGACCCGCGGCCTGCGCTTCACCCGCCCCGCGACCTGGCTCGCGCCCGAGGAGGTCGCGCTGGTGTCGCCGCGGCTGATCGCGACCGAGCCGCCGGCGCCGCGGCCGCCGGGGGGCGAGCTGCCCTACCACGTGGTCTACACCTCCACCCTCGACCCCGAGGTCCGCATGGAGGTCCGGATCGAGGACGCGCCGACCTGGCGCAACATCCTCGCCGGGCTCGAGCTCGACCGCCGCACGCGCTGGGGCGAGCTGTACGGCGGCGATCCCAGCCGCGTGCTCACGATCGCCGGCCACGACTGGCTCCGCACCGGCTTCCGCTACGCCCACGCGGCCGAGAAGGACGACGAGCCCCGCATCGCCCACGCCGTCGAGCTGGCCACGGTCGACCGCACGCGCCTCTACGCCATCACCCTCCACGGTCCGCCGCGCCGCGTGGAGCGCCTGGAGCGGATGATCGCGCCGAGCCTGCGGGTGGCCTCGCACACCGGCATGCCGCTGGTGCCTCACTCCAGCCGGCTGTCGCCCTCGTACCCCCCGTCGGTGGCCCGCCACTTCCCGTCGACCGTGATGGTCGTGGTCGCCGACGTCGTCGACGGGCGCCTGCGCGCGGTCGGCGGCGGCTCGGGCGCGGTGGTCGGCGCCGACGGCTCGATCCTCACCAACCACCACGTCCTCGGCGCCGGCAACCGCCTGCACGACGTGTTCGTGATCGGCCGCTTCGTCGCGATCGACCAGCCGCCGCGCCTGGTGTGCGCCGGGCGGCCGGCAGCGTCGAAGCTGCAGCCCGAGCTCGACCTCGCGCTCATCAAGTGCGACCTGGATCTCGACGGTCGACCGTGGAGCCCGAGCCTGGGCGGACCGCTGTGGCCGGCGCTGATCGGCGCCCGCGGCGAGCTGTCGCCGGGCCAGCGGCTGTGGGTCCTGGGCTACCCCGACGTCGGCGGCGGCTCGCTGCGCATCCTGCAGGGCCTGGTCGAGGGCTTCACCAGCGAGGACGGGACGATGGGGCGGGACTACATCAAGACCGACGCCGCCCTGTCGCACGGCAACTCCGGGGGGCCGGTGATCGACGACGCCGGTGAGCTGGTCGGCATCGCCACCGCCGAGCGGCGACGGATCGGCGCCGACGGCACCATGATCCGGGACGGGCTGGTGCGGCCGCTGGCGGCGGCCAGCGCCCTGCTCGCGATCGTCCGCACCGGCTGGACGCCTCGCCTGGGCCGGACGTCGGTCGAGCTCGAGCCCACGGCGATCGACGCCGAGGCCGAGGGGATCCGCATCTCCACCCGCGTCGTCGACGCCGCCAACTCCCAGCCGGTGGCCAACGCGCTCCTGATGGTGCTGCGGCCCGGCGTGACCCCCGCCCAGGTCGACGTCAACCGGCTGGACGACCTCGTGATCGCGTGGGGACGATCCGGTGCGAGCGGCGAGGTCTTCCTCCGCCAGCCCGTGCCCACGCCGGGCACGTACACCGTGATGGTGATCGTCGATGGCTACGTGCCGCTCATCGGCGGCGATGCGCTGCGCCTGGCCGAGGGCACCCCGCCCTACTACGATCCCTGGGGCGAGGTGCGGCTGGAGGCACAATGAGCCATCCGCTCCCGGTTCCAGTCCTGCTGGAATCGCGACCAGGGTGTATGCAGACGATATTTCAACGCCTTACGTCTCATATGTGACTCACTTGGTAATCCTAGCCACCAACTGACGCAGCTTTTTGCCGTGACGATGAAATAGTGCTTGTGCGCACGACGGGTCGGCCTTATACATTGACTCAGCCGCACGCTTCGGCGTTCGCTGGCGACCGCAGCAGGCCTCACCCCCCCCCGAAGGCCGCTGCGGTTTTTTTTTCGGCGCTTTTTTTTGCGACGCCGGATTCGTGCCCCGGGATCCGTCGGCGTGCTACCCAGGGGCAGAACACATGCCGGCTCTCGATCGTTCGCGAATCGACGCTGACGCTGATCGAGTGGTTCGCAGGCTGGCCCGAAGCGGGTTCAAGGCGTACCTGGTCGGCGGTTGCGTGCGCGACCTGCTGGTGGGACGCCGTCCCAAGGACTTCGACGTCGCCACCAGCGCCACCCCCAACGAGGTCAAGGCGCTGTTCCGCAACTGCCGGATCATCGGGCGCCGCTTCCGCCTCGCCCACGTCTTCTTCGGGCCCAAGATCATCGAGACCTCGACCTTCCGCGCCAACCCGCGCGACGACGAGGATCCCGACGCGCCCGACCTGCTCATCCGTCGCGACAACGTCTTCGGCACCGAGGAGGAGGACGCGGTCCGCCGCGACTTCACGATCAACGGGCTGTTCTACGACGTCGAGAAGGAGGCGGTCATCGACCACGTCCACGGCCTGGCCGATCTCGACGCCGGCCTGGTGCGGACGATCGGCGATCCCGACGTCCGCTTCCGCGAGGATCCGGTGCGCATGCTGCGCGCGATCAAGTTCGCGGCGCGCCTCGACTTCACGATCGAGCCCGCGACCTACGCCGCGCTCCTCCGCCACCGCGAGGAGATCCGCAAGTGCGCGGCGCCGCGGGTCATCGAGGAGGTCTACCGGCTGATGCGCGGCGGGGCGGCCCGCCGCTCGATGGAGCTCCTGGCCGAGACCGGCCTGCTGGAGATCCTGTCGACGCACCTGGCCGCGCTCTACGAGGGTCCGGTCACCACCGACGAGCCCGCCGCCGACGACGGGGTCGGCGACGAGCTCGACGACGAGGAGCTGGCGTGGCACCGGGTGTGGGCCGACGATCGGCCGTCGCGCCTGCGCCGCGTGCCGCTGCGGCTGTCGTTCCTCGCCGATCCCGCCGAGCTCCTGCGCCGGCGCGCCCTGGCCTGGTCCACGCTCGACCGCTTCGATCGCCTGGTCCAGAGCGGGCGCGAGCTGTCGAACGCGCTGGCGGTGTGCGCGGTCATCGGCCCGTTCCTCGCCGACACGATCACTGGCCCTGGCACCCGCCCGGGCGACGCCAACAGCGCGATCCTCGAGCTGGGTCAGCCCATCGTCGATCAGCTCCGGATCGCGCGCCGCGACGCCGAGCGCATGCGCTACATCCTGTTCGCGCTGCGCAAGGTCATGGCGGCGCGGGCGCGCAACCAGCCCGTCGACGTCAGCGGCGGCCGCGAGTCGTTCGAGGACGCCGTGCTCCTCGCCGAGCTGCTGACCGCCGGCAGCGGCCTCGACCTCGCCGGCGCCGCGGGCGGTGGCGGCGCCGATGACGGCGAGCCCGACGACGACAGCTCCGACGAGCCGCGCAAGCGCCGCCGCCGCCGCCGCGGCGGCCGCCGTCGTCGTGACGGCGAGCTCCTGGCCGCGCCGGCGCCGTGAGCGGGCGGGGACCGGGCCGCCGGCCGCGGCCGGCCGCGCACGCCGACCACCTGCTCGCGGTGGACCTCGGCGCGCGCGAGCACTACGCCGACGCCGCGCTCTACGACCACGAGTACCGGCGGCGCCGCGCCGACGTGCGCTGGTACCGCGACCTGGCGCGCCGGGTGCTGGGTGGGCCGGGCGCGATCCTCGAGCTGGGCTGTGGCTCGGGGCGGGTGACGGTGGCGCTGGCGCGCGACGGCCACCGCGTCACCGCGCTCGACCAGTCGGCGCCGATGCTGGCGGCGCTGGAGGCGCGCCGGGCGCGGCTGCCGCCGTCGGTGCGCGAGCGGATCGAGCCGGTCCGCGGCGACCTGCGCGACTTCGCGCTGCGCCGACGCTTCCCGCTCGTCATCGCGCCGTTCAACGTGCTCGAGCACCTGTACACCCGGGTCGAGCTGGCGGCCTGCCTGCGAGCGGTGCGGCGCCACCTCGCGCCGGGCGGCGTCCTCGCCTTCGACGTCCAGCTCCCCGATCCGGGCTGGCTGGCGCGCGATCCGGCGCGGCGCTGGGCGCGCACGCGCTTCACGCACCCGACCACGGGCCAGCGCACGTGGTACTCGACGAGCCACCACTACGATCCGGTCAGCCAGATCGCGATCATCCACCTGTACTACGAGCCCGAGCGCGGCGGCCGCGAGCAGGTGGTGCTGCTCAGCCAGCGCAAGTACTTCCCGGCCGAGCTCGAGGCGCTCCTCGCCCACGCCGGCTTCCGCGTCGTCGAGCACGGCGGCGACTTCGCCGGCGCGCCGCTGGGGCCCGGCGCCGAGAGCCAGGTCGTGGTGTGCACGGTCGCGCCCCGCTCCTCGACGGGGAGCCGGCGCGGCGGACGGCGCGCGCCGGCGCGTCCTCGACGGTGACCTGGCCATCCGTTCAGTCAGCGGCGATTTCCCGTCGAGAAACGTGAGTTTACCGTCGAGGATCCGGCGCGCGGCCGATCCTCGACGGAGAGCGCCGGCCCGTCACCTCGATCTCCGTCGAGGATCGGCCGCGCGAGGTTGTCAGACCCTCGCCGTAGGGTCGGCGCCAACTCCCTTGACCACCTCGGGCTCGGGAACAAGCGAACCAACCCTATTCGGGAGGGAATGAAACATGGCTGCTGAGAAGGTCTTCAAGGCTGGCGTGAAGCGCGACAACGACATGATGTACTACATCAAGGGCGGCGACGTCTGGGCGGTGCCCCGCAAGAAGCCGGGCGAGCCCAAGGGCCGCGCGTCGAAGGTGGTGTCCGCCGGCATCTCGATGGACTACTCGAAGTACCTCTACTACCTCGACAGCGACGGCGACATCGCCCGCAAGGAGCGCCAGGTCGGCGGCAGCAAGCGCAAGAAGACCGCCAAGAAGGCGAAGGCGGCCAAGAAGCCCGCCAAGAAGGCGGCGGCCAAGAAGCCCGCCAAGAAGGCGGCGGCCAAGAAGCCCGCCAAGAAGGCGGCGGCCAAGAAGCCCGCCAAGAAGAAGCGCTGAGACGCTTCGGCTGCGCGGCGCGCCCCGTGGCTCGCCCGACGACGGCGCTGCTCCCCGGAGCGGCGCCGTCGCCGTTTCGGGCGCCGCCACGGCGCCACCGCAGGCGCGCCGCAATAGCCACCGGGTTGCTTGCGGAGGTCGCGCCCGCAGGGCTAACCTCGCGATGGAGGAAGGGAAAATGCTCGCCGATCTGTCGAAGAGCCTTCGCCTGTGTCTGGCCCTCGTGGTCGGCTCGACCGTCGCCCTGACCCCGGCCCTCGGCGGCGAGGCGCCGGCGTGGGCCGACGATGACGACGAGGAGGATGACGACCGGGACCGGGACCGGGATGACGAGGACGACGAGGACGAGGACGAGGACGAGGACGACCCGGACCAGCCGCCGGTGACCGCGGGCGGCCTGTACACCAAGAAGACCTACCCGCAGGGCGAGATCCAGCGGCCGCTGACCCTGACCGAGGGCATCACCGAGCTGCGCGCGGGGATCGGCTTCGACATCAGCAACAAGACCGCGTTCGAGTCCTTCGGGCTGTCGTTCGACGCGCGCTACGGCTACAAGGACAACGTCGAGCTCCAGGCGGGGTTCTCGGGCATCAAGAACTTCGACGTCATCAACGCCTACGCGGCGTTCGAGGGCTCGATCGTCTACGACCTGGTCGACTTCCGCACCGGCCTCCAGCTCGACATCGCCGGCGACAGCACGACCTTCGGGATCCCGATCGGGTTCCCGTTCCGCTACGCGCCCAAGCCGCAGGTCGCGGTGGTCGCGCTCGAGACCGCGTTCCAGATCCAGTTCGACAGCAAGCCGGACGCCACCCCCAACATCGGCATCGTCGTCCAGCCCGTGCCCATCGTGGCGCTGCTGATCAAGGCCAGCCTGGTGATCCCGGACTTCGACTTCACCGCCGACAAGGTGGCGGTGCCGGCGTCGTTCGCCGTCCAGCTCTCGCCCAACAACAAGATCGACGCCGGCATGGAGTTCCGCTTCGGCAACCTCAAGCTCCCGGAGGGGACGGACATCGACGGCGACGGCATGCCCGACAAGTTCTACGACGACCGCTTCCTGCTGTTCTTCGGCCAGATCCGGCTCTAGCGTCGCCCGCCCACCCGGGGAGGATCCACCGACCTTGCGCGTCTGCCCGCGGTGCCATACCCGCTTCCCCACCGGAGAGCGGTTCTGCTTGCACGACTCGGCGATGCTGGTCGAGGAGCAGGATCTGGCCCGCCTGGGCACGGCGGTCGGCAACTACCGCCTCGACCGGATCCTCGGCCGCGGCGGGATGGGGACGGTCTACAGCGGCGAGCACGTCTACATCAAGAAGCCGGTGGCGGTGAAGGTGCTGCACCCGCAGTTCGCGCGCTACCCGGACGCGGTCAACCGCTTCCTGCGCGAGGCGCGGGCGGCGTCGTCGATCAACCACCCCAACATCGTCGACGTCACCGACTTCGGCGTGCTGGGCGACGGCCTCGTCTACTTCGTCATGGAGTACCTCGAGGGCAAGAGCCTCGAGGATCTGATCGAGAAGGACGGCGCCGTCGAGCTCCACCGCGCGCTCAACGTCGTCAACCAGATGTCGTACGCGCTCGAGGCGGCGCACGAGCTGGGCGTCATCCACCGCGACCTCAAGCCCGACAACATCATGCTGCTGGAGAAGCCGGGGCGCCGCGACATCGTGCGGATGGTGACCACCGGGCCGGGCGGATGGGTGACCGAGCGCGAGCGCAGCTACGACTTCGTCAAGATCCTCGACTTCGGCATCGCCAAGATCCTGGCGCCCGACGAGCTCGGCACCGACACCCTGCAGGGCGCGGTGTTCGGGACGCCCGAGTACATGTCACCGGAGGCGGCGCGGGGCGAGGACGTCGACCTGCGCACCGACATCTACTCGCTGGGCGTGATCCTGTTCGACATGCTGTGCGGGCGGCCGCCGTACGAGGCCGAGGCCGGCAGCGAGGTCCTGCACAAGCACATCAACGCGCCGGTGCCGTCGCCGCGCGAGTTCGCCCCCCACCGCGAGATCACCGAGGGCGCCGAGCGGGTGGTGATGAAGGCGATGGCCAAGGACCCGGCGCGCCGCTACCAGACGATGGCCGAGTTCCGGGGCGACCTGCCCCAGGCCTACGGCACCGTCTCCTACCGCCGCCACAAGCCGGTCGACGGCGAGGCCCGCGGCCCCGACGCCCGCAAGAAGCGCCTGACCGAAGAGATCGACGACTGGCTGCGCAGCGACCAGTCCAGCATGTCGGTCGAGGAGGCCCGCATGCTGGCGCTGGTCGACCAGGCCGAGCAGGCCTTCGGCGCCACCAAGCTCTCCCCGCAGGACGCCGAGCGCATGGCCAAGGCCCTCGACGACGCCCTCGACGACGACTGATCAGGGGCGGCGCACGACCGGCAGGTAGCGCGGGTGCCAGGCGTGGGCGGCGGCGAGGTCGGCGGCCGGGATCGCGGTGAGGGCGGGGTCGGCGACGCCGTCGCGGAGGGCGGCGGCGATGACCTCGAGGGTGACCTGGCGCGAGACGGCGGGGAGCGCCGACACCGGCGGGTAGAGCGCGTCGGGATGATGGGCGGCGGTGTAGTCGGCGACGGCGCGGGCCGCCGCCATGACCATGCCGTCGGTGATGCGCGCGGCGCCGCTGGCGATGGCGCCGGCGCCCAGGCCGGGGAAGACGAAGGCGTTGTTGCCCTGCGGGACGGCGCGCGGCCCGTCGGCCAGCGTCACCGGGCCGAACGGCGAGCCGGCGGCGACCAGCGCCGCGCCGCCGGTCCACGCCAGGACGTCGGCCGGCGTGGCCTCGGCCGAGCTGGTCGGATTCGACAGGGGGAACACGATCGGCCGCGGCGTGTTGCGCGCCACCGCCCGCACCACGTCCTCGCCGAACGCCCCCGGCGTGCCCGACAGGCCGAGCAGCGCGGTGGCGCCGCCGTGGACCACCGTGGCCAGCAGGTCGGGCGCCGCCCCCACCCCCCACGCCGCGATCCGCGCCCGCGGCTGGGCGAAGCGCCGCTTGTACTCGTCGAGCGGCCGGTCGTCGACCAGGAGCCCGCGCGAGTCGAGCACGTAGAGCCGCGCCCGCGCCTGCTCCCAGGTCAGGCCGTCGGCGACCAGGCCGCGTGCGATCATGTCGGCCACGCCCACGCCGCCCGCGCCGGCGCCGTGGACCACGACCACCTGGTCGCGCAGCGGGCGGCCGATCAGCCGGGCCGCCGAGGTCAGGCCGGCCAGCGCGACCGCGCCCGTGCCCTGGATGTCGTCGTTGAACGACGGGTGTTGATCGCGGAAGCGCTCGAGCACGGTGAACGCGCTGTCCTTCGCCAGGTCCTCCCACTGGATCACCGCCCGCGGCCAGCGCCGGGCCACGGCGCGGACGAAGCGCTCGAAGAAGTCCAGGTAGGCGTCGCCGCGCAGGCGCCGCCGCCGCGTGCCCAGGTAGAGCGGGTCGGCGAGCAGGTCGTCGCGGTCGGTGCCGACGTCGAGGGCCACCGGCATCGTGTGGAACGGCGAGACCCCGCCGGCGCAGGTGTAGAGCGCCAGCTTGCCGATGGGGATCGCCAGCCCGCCCCAGCCCTGATCACCGATGCCCAGGATCGCCGACGAGTCGGTGGCGACGATCATGTGGACGTCGTTGAGCGGGTAGCGGGCCAGGATCTCGTCGGCGCGATCGATGTTCTCGGGCGACAGCGACATGCCGCGCGGGTTCTGGTAGAGCGCGCTGAACTTCTGCACCGCCTCGCCCACCGTCGGCGTGTACACCACCGGCAGCATCTCCTCGAGGTGGTGGGCCAAGAGGGCGTGGAACAGGATCTCCTGCCGCTCCTGCAGCGCGCGCAGGTACTGGTACTTGGCCAGGCGCGTGGGCTCGCCGCAGTAGGCGCGGTAGGCGCGCGCCACCTGCAGCTCGAGGTCGTTGACCTGCGGCGGCAGGAGCCCGTCGAGCCCGAGCGCCACCCGCTCCTCGCGGGTGAAGGCGGTGCCCTTGTTGATGAGCACCAGGCGCAGGAGCGCGACGCCGTCGACCGCGACCTCCATCCGGTCCTGTCCGTCCGGTCCCCGGACGATGTCGAAGAGCGGCGAGATCGGGACCCGGGGCCGCGCCGGCGGCGTCGCGGTGCTCAGCGCGGAGGCCGATGGCGACGTGGGGGCCACGGTCAGCGGCTCCCCGTCGCCGCGCTCGCCGCGCCGCCGTCCACCGCCAGCCGCTCGCGGATCGCCGCCCCCATGGCCGCGGTCGACAGCGCGCCGCCGAGGTCGCGGGTGCGACAGCCGTCGCGCAGCGCCTGGTCGACCGCGCGCTCGACGGCGCGCGCCTCGCCGTCCAGCCCCAGGCTGTGGCGCAGCAGCATCGCCGCCGACAGGATCGTCCCCACCGGGTTGGCCACGCCCTGGCCGGCGAGGTCGGGGGCCGAGCCGTGGATGGGCTCGTACAGGCCGCGGCGGTCGTCGCCGAGGGACGCCGAGGGCAGGAGCCCGATCGAGCCCGCCAGCACCGCCGCCTCGTCGGTGAGGATGTCGCCGAACATGTTCTCGGTGACGATCACGTCGAACTGGGCCGGGTGGGTGATGAGGCGCATCGCCGCGGCGTCGACCAGCATGTGGTCGAGCGCGATCCCGGGGTGGTCGGCCGCCACCTCCACCGTCACCGGCCGCCACAGCCGGGACGACTCGAGCACGTTGGCCTTGTCGATCGAGGTGACCTTGCCGCGGCGGCCGGCCGCCACCCGGAACGCCAGCGCCACGACCCGCCGGATCTCGTGCTCGGTGTAGACCAGGGTGTCGACCGCCCGCCGGCCGTCGGGCCCGGTGGTGCGCTCCTTGGGGGTGCCGAAGTACAGCCCGCCGGTGAGCTCGCGGATGACCAGCAGGTCGACCCCGGCGAGCCGCTCCGGGCGCAGGCTCGACTGCTCGCTCAGGCACGGGTAGGGCGCGACCGGGCGCAGGTTGGCCCACAGCCCCAGGCCCTGACGCAGCGCCAGCAACCCCTGCTCGGGTCGCACCCGGGCCTGCGGATCGTCCCAGCGCGGGCCGCCGACCGCGCCGAGCAGCACGGCGTCGGCCGCCGCGCACGCCGCCAGGGTGTCCGCCGGCAGCGCGGTGCCGGCGGCGTCGATCGCGGCGCCGCCGATCAGGTGCTCGCCGTAGGTGAGGTCGTGGCCGCCGGCCGCCGCCACCGCGTCGAGGACGCGGCGCGCCTCGTCGACGATCTCGGGGCCGATGCCATCACCAGGACAGAGCGCGATCCGAGCGTGCATGGAGGTTCCTTCGGGGCTGCGAGGTGATGAGCGTGAGCTCGAGGCCGTCGAGCAGGGCGTGCCAGGTGGCCTCGAGGATGTTGGGCGAGGCACCCACGGTGGCGAAGCGACGCTCGCCGTGGCGCCACTCGATCAGGACGCGGGTGATGGCGCGGGTGCCGGCCACGCCGTCGACGATGCGGACCTTGTAGTCGACCAGCGCGAGCTGGGCCAGCTCGGGGAACGACGGGCCGAGCGCGGAGCGCAGCGCGGCGTCGAGGGCGTGGACCGGGCCGTCGCCGTCGGCGGCGGCGTGCACCGGGCGATCGCCGACCCGCAGCTTGACCGTGGCCTCGGCGGTGGTCACCGCGCCGCGGTTGCCGGCGACCACGCGGTAGCCGTCGACCGCGAACGGCGGCGCGTGATCGGCGCGGGCGCGCAGCAGCAGCAGCGCGACCGAGCCGTCGGCGGCCTCGTAGGCGAAGCCCTGCGCCTCGCGCTCCTTGACCAGGCGCACGGCGTCGGCGGCGGTCGCCGGATCGAGCTCGCCGAGGCCGAGCGCCGCCGCCTTCTCCACCAGGTTGGCCCGCCCCGACAGCTCCGACACCACGAAGCGCGCGGCGTTGCCGACCGCCGCCGGATCGATGTGCTGGTAGCTGGCCGGGTGCCGCATCATCGCGGCGACGTGGACCCCGCCCTTGTGGGCGAAGGCGTGCCCGCCGACATAGGCCGCGTGCTCGTCGGGCGCCAGGTTGGCGACCTCGGCGACCAGGCGCGCCACCGCGGGCAGCGCGGTCAGCCGCCCCGGCGGCAGCGCGGTCAGGCCGAGCTTGAGCGCCAGGCCGGGGATGACCGCGGTGAGGTCGGCGTTGCCGCAGCGCTCGCCGTAGCCGTTGATCGTGCCCTGGACGTGGCGGGCGCCGGCCCGCACCGCCGCCAGGCTGCTGGCGGTGGCGCAGCCGCTGTCGTCGTGGGCGTGGATGCCCAGCCGCGGCCCGCCCGCGCCCAGGTGCGCGCGCGCCGTCGTCACCGCCGCCGCGACGTCCCACGGCAGCGTGCCGCCGTTGGTGTCGCACAGCACCACGGTCTCGGCGCCGGCGCCCGCCGCCGCCGCCAGCGTGGCCAGGGCATAGGCCGGATCGGCGGCGAAGCCGTCGAAGAAGTGCTCGGCATCGTAGATCACGCGACGGCCGGCGGCGCGCAGGAACGCCACCGAGTCGGCGATCATCTGCAGGTTGTCCTCGGGCGAGGCCCGCAGGATCTCGGTGGCCTGGAAGCGCGACGACTTGCCGAAGATCGTGCACACCGGCGTCCCGGCGTCGAGCAGCGCGATCAGGTTGGCGTCCTCGGCCGGGGTCACGCCGGCGCGGCGGGTGGCCCCGAACGCGCACAGCGTGGCGTGGCGCCAGGGCTCGCCGCGCGCGCGCTCGAAGAACGCCGCGTCCTTGGGGTTCGAGCCCGGCCAGCCGGCCTCGATGAACGTCACCCCCAGCTCGTCGAGCGCGCGAGCGATGCGCAGCTTGTCCTCGACCGAGTACGAGATGCCGGCGCGCTGCGCGCCGTCGCGCAGGGTGGTGTCGTAGACCTCGATCTCGGGTCCCGCCGCCGCCGCGCCGGCCGCGGCGCTCACGCCTCCGCCTCCCGCGCCCGCTCGTGGGCCTCGATCTGCGGCAGGTGGGCGAGCAGGTAGCCGAGCTCGTCGACGCCGTCGAGCAGGCAGCGGCGCGCGAACGGGTCGACCGTGAAGCCGGCGCCACGGCCGGCGGCCGTGAGCTGCTGCGCCGTCAGGTCGATCGTCACCGGCGTCGTCGGATCGGCGGCCAGCGCCGCGACCAGCGCGGCGTGGTCATCCTCGGCCAGCGCCACCGGCAGGAGCCCGTTCTTGAGCGCGTTGCCGCGGAAGATGTCGGCGAACGACAGCGCGACCACGGCGCGGAAGCCGGCGGCGACCAGGGCCCACGGCGCATGCTCGCGCGAGCTGCCGCAGCCGAAGTTCTTGCCGACCACCAGCACCGCGGCGCCGGCGGCGCCCGGGCGGTCGAGCGGCCAGGCGTCGCCGTGGCCGCGCTTGAAGTCGCAGAACAAGGCGTCGCCGAGCCCGGCCTTGTCGGTGACCTTGAGGAAGCGAGCCGGCACGATCTGGTCGGTGTCGACGTCGTTGGCCAGGAGCACGACGGCCTGGCTGGTGAGGGCGGTGAAGCGAGCGGCGGTCACGCGGCGACCTCCAGCAGGGTGCGAGGGTCGGTGACCTGGCCGGTCACCGCGGCCGCGGCGGCGGTCAGCGGCGACGCCAGGAGCGTGCGCCCGCCCTGCCCTTGCCGGCCCTCGAAGTTGCGGTTCGAGGTCGAGACCGCGAGCTGGCCGGGGCGGAGCTGGTCGCCGTTCATGGCGATGCACATCGAGCAGCCCGGCGTCCGCCACTCGGCGCCGGCGGCGGTGAAGACCTGGTCGAGGCCCTCGGCCTCGGCGGCGCGCGCCACCGCTTCCGAGCCGGGCACGATCAGCGCCCGGACCCCGGGCGCCACCTTGCGCCCGCGCAGCACCGAGGCCGCCGTCCGCAGATCGGACAGCCGGCCGTTGGTGCACGAGCCGACGAAGACCACGTCGACGGCGCGCCCCAGCAGCGGCTTGCCGGGCTCGACCTGCATGTAGTCGAGGGCGCGACGGAGGGCGGCGCGGGCGTCGGCGTCGCCGACCGCCGCCGGATCCGGCACCGGCGCGCCCACCGGCCCGCCCATGCCCGGGTTGGTGCCGTAGGTGATCATGGGCTCGAGCGCGCCCCCGTCGAGGTGGACCTCGGCGTCGAAGCCGGCGCCGTCGTCGGTGGCCAGGGTCCGCCACCGCGCCACCGCCCGCTCCCAGGCCGCGCCCGCCGGCGCGTGCGGCCGGCCGGCCAGGTAGCCGAAGGTGGTGTCGTCGGGCGCGATCAGCCCGGCCCGGGCGCCGCCCTCGATCGACATGTTGCACACCGTCATCCGCGCCTCCATGTCGAGGGCGCGGATGGCGCGGCCGGCGTACTCCAGCACGAAGCCGGTGGCGCCGCCGGTGCCGACCCGGGCGATGAAGGCCAGGATCACGTCCTTGGCCGTGACCCCGGCCGGCAGCGCGCCGTCGACGGTGACCCGCATCGTGCGCGGCCGCCGCTGCAGCAGGCACTGGGTGGCCAGCACGTGCTCGACCTCGGAGGTGCCGATGCCGAAGGCCAGCGCGCCGAACGCGCCGTGGGTCGAGGTGTGGCTGTCGCCGCACACGATCGTCATCCCGGGGTGGGTGAGCCCGAGCTCGGGGCCGATGACGTGGACGATGCCCTGCTGCTCCGAGCCCATGCCGAACAGCCGCACGCCGTGGGCGGCGCAGTTGGCGGCCAGGGTGTCGAGCTGGGCCCGCCCCGGCTCGTCGAGCACCGCCAGCACCGCCTCGTGGCGGCCGCGGGCCGACGCCGCGCCGCCGCGGGCCACCGTCGGCACCGAGTGATCCATGGTGGCGACCGTGCGCTCGGGGCGACGCACCGAGAGGCCGCGGCCCGCCAGGCTGGCGAAGGCCTGGGGCGAGGTCACCTCGTGGACCAGGTGCAGGTCGATGGCGAGGATCGCCGGCGCGCCCTCGTCGTGGTGGACGACGTGGTCGTCCCAGATCCGGGCGAAGAGCGTGCGCGGGCCGCGGGGCGCGCTCATGCCGCACCGCCCTCGACCGCGCGCGGCCCGTCGCCGACCCGCGGCGCGTCGGTCACCCGCGGCCCGTCGCCGACCCGCGGCCCGTCGCTCGCCGCCCGCCGCGCCACGACGTGGTTGAGCGCGGCCAGGTAGGCCTTGGCGCCGGCCACGACGATGTCGGTGTCGGCGCCGCTGCCGTGGGTGGCGCGCTCCTCGCCTTCCCGCACCCGCACGCTGACCTCGCCCAGGGCGTCGATGCCCTCGGTGACGGCGTTGACGTTGAACTCGAGCAGCTCGACCGGCGCCCGCACGATCGCGTCGATCGCCTTGTAGGTGGCGTCGACCGGGCCGGTGCCGACCGCCGCCTGCACCCGGATCTGGCCGTCGGGGTCGCGCAGCCGCACGGTGGCGGTGGCCAGGTCGGCGGTGCCGCAGGCCACCTGCAGATCCTCGAGCGTGTAGAGGTCGGGCGCGGGCGCGCGCTCGCCGGCGGCCAGGGCGACCAGGTCGGCGTCGTGGACCGCGCGCTTGCGATCGGCCAGGACCTTGAAGCGGGCGAAGGCGCGGACCAGGGCCTCGCCCTCGAGCGCGACGCCCAGGGTGGCCAGGCGCTCGGCGAAGGCGTGCTTGCCCGAGTGCTTGCCCAGCACCAGGCGGGTCTGGGCCGCGCCGACGTCCTCGGGCTTCATGATCTCGTAGGTGCGCTGGTGCTTGAGCACGCCGTCCTGGTGGATGCCGCTCTCGTGGGCGAAGGCGTTGCCGCCGACCACCGCCTTGTTGGGCGGCACCGGGTAGCTGGTGGCGCGGGAGATGACCTTGCTGGTGGCGAGGAGCTGGGTGGTGTCGATGCCGGTGGTCAGCCCCAGCACCGGCTCGCGCGTGCGCAGGAGCATGACCAGCTCCTCGAGCGAGGCGTTGCCAGCGCGCTCGCCGATGCCGTTGACCGTGACCTCGGCCTGGCCCGCGCCGGCGCGCAGCCCGGCCAGCGAGTTGGCCACCGCCAGGCCCAGATCGTCGTGGCAGTGCACCGAGATCACGACCTCGCGCGCCCCCGGCACCTCGGCCAGGATGCCGGCGATCAGCGCGCCGAACTCGTCGGGCATGGTGTAGCCGACGGTGTCGGGGATGTTGAGCACGGTGGCGCCGGCCTCGATCGCCACCGCCAGCACGCGGTGCAGGAACTCCGGATCGCTGCGCCCGGCGTCCTCGGGCGAGAACTCGACCGCCGCGCACCGACGGCGGGCGTGGCGGACCATGGCGTCGACCCGGGCCACCACCTCGTCGCGGCTCATGCGCAGCTTGTGCTCGAGGTGGAGGTCGCTGGTGGCCAGGAAGGTGTGGATGCGGGGCCGGGCCGCGCCCTGGATCGCGCTCCACGCCGCGTCGATGTCGCCCTCGTGGGCGCGGGCCAGGGCCTGGATCACCGGCGGCTCGGCCGCCGGCCGGCCGTGGACCGGCTCGCGCCCGACCCCGGCGGCGATGGCCGCGACCGCGGCGTGATCGTCGGGCGAGGCCGCCGGGAAGCCGGCCTCGATCACGTCGACGCCGAGGCGGGCCAGCGCGCGCGCGACCTCGAGCTTCTCGGGCGACGTCATGCTGGCGCCGGGCGCCTGCTCGCCGTCGCGCAGGCTGGTGTCGAGGATGTCGATCTTGCGCATGTCGGGGGTCTCTCCTGGGTGGCGTGGGCGGCCTGGGTGCCCACGCGGCCGCGGGCTGCTCGTCGCTCTCGAACCGGCGCGCCGGCGCCGGCCCCGGGGTAGCGTGTGAAGGAGTCACACGCTCTGGTCGATCGGGCGGTCCCGGCGAGGACGCCGGTGCCGACCTGAGTCAGAGGAACTCGGCTCGCTTCGCTCGCCTCAGTCGCCGGGCTTGACCGTGACCGCGTCGAGGAACGGCATCAGCGCGCGCAGGCGGGTGCCGACCTCCTCGAGGGGCTGGGTCCGCTCCTCGGCGCGGCGGGCGGTGAAGCGCGGCGCGCCGGCCTCGTTCTCCGCCACCCACTCCTTCGCGAACGTGCCGTCCTGGATCTCGGCCAGGATCTTCGCCATCGCCGCCTTGACCTCGGGGCCGATCACCCGCGGCCCCGACACGTAGTCGCCCCACTCGGCGGTGTCGCTGACCGAGTAGCGCATGTAGTTGAGGCCGCCGCGGTACATGAGGTCGACGATCAGCTTGAGCTCGTGCAGACACTCGAAGTACGCGACCTCGGGCTGGTAGCCGGCGGCGGTCAGGGTCTCGAAGCCGGCCCGCACCAGGTGCGAGACGCCGCCGCACAGCACCGCCTGCTCGCCGAACAGATCGGTCTCGGTCTCCTCGGCGAACGTGGTCTCGATCAGGCCGGCCCGGGTCGAGCCCAGGGCGTGGGCGTAGCTCATGGCCAGCGGCCGGGCCTGGGGCGACGCCGTGGCGTGGACCGCCAGCAGCGCCGGCACGCCCTGGCCGTCCTTGTAGGTCTCGCGCACGCGGTGACCGGGCGCCTTGGGCGCGATCAGCGCGACGTCGAGGCCGGCGGCGGGGGCGATCGTCCCGTAGTGGATGTTGAAGCCGTGGGCGAACATGAGCAGCTTGTCGGCGCGGCCGTCGAGGTGCGGCGCCAGCTCCTCCTTCCACAGCCGGGGCTGGCGGGTGTCGGGCACCAGCACCATGACGACGTCGGCCCAGGCCGCGACCTCGGACGGCGGCGCGACGTCGTGGCCGGCGGCCCTGGCCACCGCGATGCTCTTCGAGGTCGCCGGCAGGCCGACCTTCACGGTCACGCCCGAGTCGGCGAGGTTGCCGGCGTGGGCGTGGCCCTGCGAGCCGTAGCCGATGATGCCCACCTTGCGGGCGCGGATGAGGGCGGGGTTGGCGTCCTTGTCGTAGTAGAGCGTGGCCATGGGGTCTCCTGATCAGGTGCCGCTGGCGGCCTTGGCGGCCGCGGTGAGGGGGAGGGGGGAGGGCTCGGCGACGCCGGCGCGCGGCATCGCCACCGCGCCGGTCCGGACCAGCGCGATCACCCCGAAGGGCTCGAGCACGCGACGCAGATCGTCGACGCGCTCGCGGGTGGCGGTGATCTCGACCACCAGCTCGGTCGGCGCGACGTCGACGACGCGGGCCCCGAACAGCTCGGCGGCCTGGACCACCTGGGCCCGGCTGGTGAGGTCGGCCCGGACCTTGATGAGGGCGAGGTCGCGCTCGACCACCTGGCCGGCGTCGAGCTCGTGGACCTCGACCAGGTCGACCAGCTTCCACAGGTTGGCCTCGACCCGGGCCGCGGTGGCGTCGTCACAGCCGACCACGATCGTCAGGCGCGACAGCCCCGGCCGCTCGGACTGACCGACCGTGAGCGACGCGATGTTGTAGCCGCGGCGCCGGAACAGCGACGCAACCCGGTTGAGCACGCCGGGCACGTCCTCGACGGTGGCGACGAACGTGCGCAGGCGCGTGCGCGAGGGGTGACCAGGGGCAGGGCTCATCGGGGCACCTCGTCCTCGTCGGAGTCACGGGCGGTCTCGACGATCGGCGACGGCGCCGGCCGCCGGATCATCTCGCCGAGGTCGGCGCCGGTCGGCACCATCGGGTAGACCGAGTCCTCCTGCTCGACGCGGAAGTCGATCACGACCGTGCCCGGCGCGCGGCGGGCGGCGGCGACCGCGTCGGCGACCTCGGCGCGGCGGGTCACGCGCAGGCCGGTCAGGCCGTGGGCCTCGGCCAGCTTGACGAAGTCGGGCGAGCGCATCGGCGTCGCCACGTAGCGGCCGCCGTAGAACATCTCCTGCCACTGCCGGACCATGCCCAGGTAGCCGTTGTTGATGATGGCGACGTTGACCTTGAGGCCCTCCTGGGCGCAGGTCGACAGCTCGGCCGCGGTCATCTGGAAGCCGCCGTCGCCGGCGATCACCCACACCTCGTCGTCGGGCCGGGCGAAGCGGGCGCCGATCGCCGCCGGCAGCGCGAAGCCCATCGTGCCCAGCCCGCCCGAGGTGACCAGGCCGCGGGCGTGGTCGTGCTTGTAGTACTGGGCCTCCCACATCTGGTGCTGGCCGACGTCGGTGACCACCACCGCCTTGCCCTCGGTCAGCCGCCACAGATCGTGGATGACGTGGGCGGCGAAGAGCTTGCCGGTGTCGGGCAGGCGCTGGATGTCGCGGACCGCGGCGTCGCCCTTCTCGGCCTCGATGCGGGCGATCCACGTGGCCCGGGTGCTGGGCTTACACCGCGGCGTCAGCTCGGCCAGGACCTGCTTGACGTCGCCGATGATGGCGAGGTCGACCGCGACGTTCTTGCCGATCTCCGACGAGTCGAGATCGACGTGGATCTTGCGGGCGCGCGGCGCGTAGGTCTTGAGGTTGCCGGTGACCCGGTCGTCGAAGCGCATGCCGAGCGCGATCAGGAGGTCGGCCTCCTGCACCGCCCGGTTGACCCAGGCCTCGCCGTGCATGCCCATCATGCCGAGCGCGCGCGGGTGGGTGGCGGGGAAGCCGCCCAGGCCGAGCAGCGTCGACGCCACCGGGGCGCCGGTGCGCTCGACGAACGCCAGCAGCTCGGCGGCGGCGCCGGCCTGGACGATGCCGTGGCCGGCCAGGATCAGCGGGCGCTCGGCGTGATCGATCAGCGCGGCGGCGCGGTCGAGGGCATCGGCGGTGCCGCCGCGCTCGGGCCGGCGGTGCGGCACCCGGGCCAGGCGGCGGTCGGCAGGATCGAAGTCGCAGCTCCCCTGCTGGGCGTCCTTGGTGACGTCGACCAGCACCGGGCCGGGCCGACCGGTGCGCGCGACGTGGAAGGCCTCGCGCAGCACCGGGCCGACGTCCTCGGGCCGCGTCACCAGCCAGTTGTGCTTGGTGATGGGCAGGGTGACGCCGGTGACGTCGGTCTCCTGGAACGCGTCGGAGCCGATCAGGTGCGACGACACCTGGCCGGTGATGAAGACGCACGGCACGCTGTCGAGCATCGCGGTCGCGATGCCGGTGACCAGGTTGGTCGCGCCCGGCCCGCTGGTGGCGACGGCGACGCCGACCCGGCCCGAGGCCCGGGCGTAGCCGTCGGCCATGTGGGCCGCGCCTTGCTCGTGGCGGACCAGGACGTGGCGCACGCGATACCGCGGCAGCGCGTCGTAGGCGGGCATGATGGCGCCGCCGGGGTAGCCGAACACGACCTCGACGCCCTCCTGCTCGAGGACCTCCCAGATCATCTCGGCGCCGGTGCGGCGCTGCGGCTCGGCGGCGGGGGCGGGGACGTCGGGGCTGGCGGCAGCGGTCGAGCTCACGAGCTCCTCCTCGGATCGGCGCGACGATCGTCGCGGGTGGTGACCGCGCCCTCGGCGGCCGAGGCCACCGTCGCGGCGTACTTGCCCAGCACGCCGCGCGGTCGCGGCCGCGGCGACGGCGCGTCGGCGCGCGTCGCCAGGTCGGCGTCGACGTCGAGGCGGCGGGTGGCGACGTCGATGACGACCCGATCGCCCTCGCGGATGCGCGCGATGGGTCCGCCCAGCGCGGCCTCGGGCGCGACGTGGCCGATCATGAAGCCGACGGTGGCGCCCGAGAAGCGGCCGTCGGTGAGCAGGGCGACGTCGCCGGCCAGGCCCTGGCCGACCAGGGCCGCCGTCACCGCCAGCATCTCGCGCATGCCGGGGCCGCCGGCCGGGCCCTCGAAGCGGATCACGACGACGTCGCCGGCCACGATGGCGCCGGCCTGGACCGCGGCGAACGCGGCCTCCTCGCTGTCGAAGACCCGGGCCGGGCCCTCGTGGCGGGTGCGGGCGTGACCCGACAGCTTGATGACGCAGCCGTCGGGGGCGAGGTTGCCGCGCAGGATCGCGAGCCCCCCGGTGGCCGACTTGGGTGCCGCCAGCGACGTGATCACCTGCTGGCCCGGCGTCTCGTGCGCGCGCGCCGCCTCCGCGGCCAGGCGCAGGCCGCTCACCGTCGGCGTGTCATGGAGCAGGCCGGCCGCGAACAGGCGCTGGCACAGGAGCGCGAGCCCGCCGGCCCGGTGCAGGTCGACCGCGGTGAAGCGACCGCCGGGCTTGAGGTCGGCGATGATGGGCGTGCGCGCCGACAGCCGGTCGAAGTCGTCGATGGCGAGGTCGACGTCGGCCTCGCGCGCGATCGCGAGCAGGTGCAGCACCGCGTTGGTCGAGCCGCCGGTGGCCGCGACCGCGGTGATCGCGTTCTCGAGCGAGGCCCGGGTCATGAACGCGCGCGCGCTGGTGCCGTCGGCGAGGAGCTGCATGACCAGGCGTCCCGCCGCCGCCGCCGCCGCCGCGCGCTCGGGCGCGGTCGCCGGGAGCTCGCCGGTGCCCATCGGGCCCAGGCCCATCACGGTCAGCGCCGTGGCCATCGTGTTGGCGGTGAACTGCCCGCCGCCGGCGCCGGCGCCGGGACAGGCCCGATCCTCGAGCGTGCGCAGGTCGGCCAGGGTCATCTTGCCGGCGGCGTGGGCGCCGACGCCCTCGAAGACGTCCTGGATCGTGACGTCGTGATCCTGGAAGCGCCCGGGCGCGATCGGCCCACCGTAGAGGACGACGCCGGGCAGGTCGAGGCGGGCCAGCGCCATGGCCGCGGCCGGGATGGTCTTGTCGCAGCCGACGAGGCAGACCACGGCGTCGACGAGGTGGCCGGCGCAGACCAGCTCGATCGAGTCGGCGATGACCTCACGCGAGATCAGGCTCGCGCGCATGCCCTCGGTGCCCATGGTCACGCCGTCGGAGACGGCGATCGTGTTCCACTCGATGGGCGTGCCGCCGGCCTCGCGCACGCCGCGCTTGACGTCCTCGGCCAGCGCGCGCAGGTGCAGGTTGCACGGCATGACCTCGGTCCAGGTGTTGACCACCGCGACCAGCGGCCGCTCGAGCGCGGCGTCGTCGAGCCCGGTGCCCTTGAGCATGGCGCGCGCGGGGGCGCGGCTGGGGTCGTGCACCAGCGCGTCGGATCGTCGGGGGCGTCGTGGGGAGTCGGGCATGGGGGCTTCGGGGCTCGGGGTTCCTGGGGCGGTGATCGGGCGATGGTCGGGAGCGTTCGGGAGCGATCGGGGCCTGAACGGCGAAGCCCCCGTCACCTTCCGGTGCGGGGGCCAGCGCTGCTTCGGTCAGTTCCGAGTCAGGTCGGCGGCCCGCACCGGGTCGCAATCAGCAGAATGACCAGACCCAGGCCCAGGCCCAGGCCCAGAGCGGGAACGCCGGGGACGACCGGGGCGACGACGCCGTTCTCACCGACCGCGGCGAGGTGGGAGGAAGCCGGCATCACGAACCAGAGGGTAGGGAGTCGAGACGCACCGTGTCAATCAAAAACTCGCGGCAACGTCATTCAACGTGGCCTGGCCGCGGCCCGCGCCGACCTGAGGCTCGCTCAGATGTCCGCTCCTCGGACAGCAGCGCGGCCAGGGGAGGCTGCGGGGCCTGCCGGCACGTGCGAGGATGTAGGTGTGAGCGCGGCTGACTCCGCCGATCCGGACGCCGTCGAGGCCGTGGCCGAGGCGCTCTACGGCGCGGCGCTGTCGACGTTCACCGCCGAGCGCAAGCGCGCCGCCGGGGAGCTCAAGGCCCGCGGGGACAAGGCCGCGGCCGCCGCGGTGGCCCGCCTGCCGCGCCCGGGGCTGTCGGCGTGGGTGGTCAACCGGCTGTGGCGCGAGGACCGCGACGACCTCGACGCGCTCCTGGCCACCGGCGACCGCGTGCGCGACGGCGACCGCGCCGGCCTCGACGCGCAGCGCGCCGCGCTCGGCCGCCTGCGCACCCGCGCCGCCGCCATCCTCGCCAGCGACGGCCACGCCGCCAGCCCGGCGACGATCCAGCGCGTGGTCACGACGCTGCAGGCGCTGTCGGCGCTGGGCACCTGGGCGCCCGATCGCCCGGGCCGCCTGCTCGCCGACCGCGATCCGCCCGGCTTCGAGGTCATGCTGGGCGCGGTGCTCGAGGCGCCCCCGACCAGCGGGGCGGCGCCCGCGGCCGCGCCGCCCGCGCTCGTGTCCGCCGCGCCCGCGCCGACCTCGCCGCCGCCGA
>CAADGB010000365.1 GCA_900696455.1 uncultured delta proteobacterium | reverse complement strand
GGACGACGCGCGCGAGGCCATGGCCCGCGCCGAGGCCGAGCGCCGGGACGAGGCGTCGCGCCGCAGGAGCGAGGCGGACGCGGCGATGCGCGCCGAGCGCGAGGCCGCCGAGCAGGCGGCCGCCGAGCAGGCGCGGGCGACGCGCGCGCCGGCGAAGGCCGACCCCGACGGGCACGGCCTGGGGCTGAGCGGCACCGGCAAGGGCGGCGGCGGGGCGGGCGGGGGCCTGGGCGGCGTGGGCACGGTCGGCGGCGGGGCGGGACCGACCGACGGGCCGGTGCGCAGCGCGCCGGCGCCGATCGTCCGGGTCCTGGCCAGCAAGGGCGCGCTCGAGCTCGCGCTGGTCACCCGGGTGGTGCGGGTCGCGAGCCCGCGCCTGGGGACCTGCGTCGCGCCGAGCGCGCCGGCGCGGGCGATGATCAAGCTGACCATCAAGCCGGACGGCAAGGTCGACAGCGTCGTGGTGTCGGGGGTGTCGGCGACGTCCACCGCCTGCGTCGAGCGCGCCCTGAAGCTCGCGACGTTCCCCACCGCCACCGGGACCACCACCGCCACGGTGCTGGTGCAGGCGACGAAGTAGCGGCGGCGGGTGGCCGCGCGGCACCGAGCCGCGTCACCCGGTACGTCCAGGTGGCGGGGCCACCGCCAGCGCGCCTCACAGCGGCGGTGACAGGTCGAGCCGGGCGCACAGCCGCGCGAGCGCGGCGCGATCGGGCCCGCGCCAGGTCACGGCCTCGAGCGAGGCGTCGATCGGCGCGTCGGTCACGAGCGTCGCGAGGCGCCGGTAGAGCAGCGCGTCGTCCCAGCCGGCGGCGAGGCTGGCCTGGAGCGCGGCCTGGCCGCGCACCGCGACGTCCCACGGCCCGTGGCGCGGGATGTCCTCGAGGTGGCCGTAGCGCGCGAGCACCGCGGCGGCCGAGCGCGCGCCCCACCGCGGCAGGCCCGGGATGCCGTCGGCGTCGTCGCCGACCACGGCGAGCAGGTCCGGGACCGAGGTCGGGGCGACGCCGAGGCGGGCGCGCACGCCGTCCTCGTCGAAGGTGCGGTCGCGCAGACGGTCCCAGGTCACGACGCGGGCGCCGACCACCACCTGGCACAGGTCCTTGTCGGGCGTGGCGACGATGACCTGCTCGACCCCGGGCACGGCGGCGAGGCGCGCGGCGGCGGTGGCGAGGGCGTCGTCGGCCTCGTGCTCGATCATCGGCCACACCGCCAGGCCGAGGGCGGCCGCCACCTCCTCGGCGAGCCCGAACTGGCTGGCCAGCGCCGGGTCGATGCCGTCGCCGGTCTTGTAGCCGGGGAACAGCTCGTTGCGGAACGACTCGATCACGTGGTCGAAGGCGACGCCGGCGTGGGTGACCGCGCCCGAGCGCAGCAGCGCGCCCAGGCTGCGCAGCAGCGCGCGGCTGGCGCCGACCTCGCGCCCATCGACGGTGGCGGCCGGGGCGCCGAAGAAGGCGCGGAACAGCTCGTAGGTGCCGTCGATGAGGTGGACCTTCATCGAGGCCGGGATAGCACGGCGCGGCGCGGCGCGGCGCGGCGCGGGTGGACACGGGCTCGGACTCGGGCTCGGGCGCGGACTCGAAGAAGGCCCGCTCACCCTGAGCTCTTCACCGACCGCGGTCGGAGATTGCGGGAAACGAACGGGAAGAAGCCGCGGCTTGTCGGCCTTCGACACGCCCTCGCTTGCGCTCGGGCGGCTCAGGCCGACCGGAAGGTGGGGCCGCGCGAGTGATGTCGGGCGCTTGCCGGCGCCGTTCGTTAGGAGCGGAGCCCCGAAGGGGCGGAGTCGAAGGGACTCGGGACTCGGACTCGGACTCGGACTCGGACTCGGATTCGGGCTCGGACTCGGATCCGGGCCCGGATCCGGGCGCGGGTCAGGGCAGCGCGGCGAGCGCGGCCTCGAGGTCGGCGCGGGTGGGGAGCGGGTCGTGGCGGCGATCGAAGGTGCGGGCGAGGGCGCCGGTCCGATCGAAGACGTAGAGCGTGGGCACCTTGGGTGGACGGCCGAGCTGTCCCCACATCGCCTCGTCGGCCGGGACCACGCGCAGCCACGGCGCGTGGGTGGCCACGAACGCGCGCACGGCCGCGGCGTCGCCGCGGCCGTCGTACTCCTCGTGGGCGCGGTAGTTGACGCCGAGCAGGCGGACGTCGGGGTGCGCGGCCCGCAGCTCGTCGAGCACGACGATCTCGTCGCGGCAGGCCCCGCACCACGACGCGAACACGATCGCGATGGTGGCGCGCTGCTCGGCGGCGAGCGGGCCGACCGGCTGGCCGTCGAGGTCAGCGGCGCCGTCGAGGAGGGCGACGGTGGGGCCGGCCGGCGTCAGGGCCGTGGCGCCGCGCGGGCCGCCGCCGCCCGCGGGGCAGGCGGCCACGGCGACGAGGAGGCCGAGGAGGAGGCCGGCGCGGAGGCCGGCGCGGCGGCCGGCGCGGCGGCCGGCGCGGCGGAGGAGGTGGTGGGGGCGCATGGATCGGAGCGAGGCGGGCTGGTCGGCGTACGCCGGCCGGTCGTCGGAGGTTACCAGCGCCGGAGGTGCGGCCGCCTCACAGCGACAGACCGACGCGGCGGCGGGCGGTGAGGCAGTGGGCGCTGCCGGTGGTGAAGTCGCGGCAGGTCCGCGGGCGATCGTCGTAGATGACGCAGGCGTAGGGGGTGACGGCGCGGCGCTCGCCGTGGGCCTCGAGCTCGCCGCCGGTGAGGGCGGCGCAGCGCTCGCCCGCGCGCCGCAGCTCGAAGCGGTGGGCGCCGCCGGGGCCGCGATCGACGACGAAGTCGGGGCGCCGCGTCCGCACCAGATCGCGCGCCGACACCGCGACCGCGCCGTAGGCCTCGCGGCAGCAGGCGCCGCAGGCCTGGCAGTCGAGCGTCGGCTCCCAGCGCTCGCACCCCGGCCAGGCGTCGTCGACGGCGCGGCCGGCCTGGCGGCAGCGCGGGCGCCGGCCGCCGGCGGTGGCGTGGCGCCAGGCGCAGTCGCCGCAGCGCCGATCGATCGCGGGCCCGGCGGGCAGGCCGGTGGGGTGAGGCGCCGGCACGCGGAAGCCGGCCGCCAGGGACGGCGCGACCCCGGCGGCGGTGCGGACGAAGGGCGCGGCGGCGGCGACGATGGCGGCGGTGGCGGCGAGCGCGTCCTCGAGCGCCGGCGCCCACGGCGGGCGGCCGACGCGGTGCAGGCCGGCGATGGCGTGGCTCACGCTGGCGTCGCGGCGATCGGCGAGCGGATCGGCCGGCAGGGCGTCCCAGAAGGCGCGGAAGTCGGTGGTGGGCGCGAAGAAGGCCTCGAGGCCGTAGCGGCCCGCCAGCACCCGCTGCAGGCGCAGGGTGGCGTGCTCGCGCCACACGTCGTCGTCGCCGACGTTGTCGAGCCCCCAGTCGCTGGCCGCGAACGACGCCTCGCCCTGGACCAGGGCGTGGCACAGCTCGTGGAAGATCATCTGCGCCAGCGAGTCGTCGGCGTCGAGGGTGTCGTCGCTGCCGATGGTCAGCGTGCCGGCGCCGTCGGTGGCGGCGTACGCGGCGGCGCTGCGCGCCACCCGCAGCCCGACGTCGGCGGCGGCGCCCAGCCAGACCTCGGTCAGCGGATCGACGTAGCGATGCGTGACCTGGCGCGACACCGCCCGTGCTTGCCACGAAGCGCGCGGCGCGGCAACGGGGTCGTGCGGCCCGGACCGCTCGGCGCGTGTGGATCACACGCGCCGGTCGATCGATCGGTCGGTCCCGGCGAGGACGCCGGTGCGTCAGAAGGACTCGGCTCGCTTCGGTCGCCTCAGAGCCTGTCATCGAATCGATGCCAGGCTCTCCTTCGATCGACTTCGCCCGCAGACGGGCTCGTCCGATCTCATCCGGACCAGAGCCGCCTCGCTGCGCTCGGCTCGGAGCCTGTCATCGAATCGATGCCAGGCTCTCCTTCGATCGATCGACCTCGCCCGCAGACGGGCT
>CAADGB010000364.1 GCA_900696455.1 uncultured delta proteobacterium | reverse complement strand
CCGCCCGGCGCCGGCCCGCCCGGCCCTGGCTCGCCCGGCGGCGGCAGCGGCACCGGCGACGACGGCAGGGGCGGCGGCAGGGACGCTCGCCGGTGCCGGCGGCGCCGCCACCACCGCTCGGCGGCGTCCCCGCCGATGAGCGCGAGCACCATCAGCACGCCGCCGCCGCGCGCCGCCGCCGCCACCGCGGGCCCGCCGGGCTCGGCCGACAGCGCGAGCCAGCCGGCGCCGGCGACCGCGATCGCGAACGCGGCGATCCACGCGGCGTCGTCGTCGCGCCCGGCCGGCTGATCGGAGAACGCGCGCCGGCTCGCCGCCAGCAACGCGATCATCGCCAGGCACAGCCCGATCGCGACCAGATCGGGGCCGGCGGCGAGCGCGATCAGCGCCCGCGCCGAGAACAGGGCCAGGGCGTAGCGCCACGACCGCGCCCGCCGCAGGTGGAGCCCGCGCGCCACCAGCAGGGTGGCGAAGCCGTCGGCGAACACCAGGGCATGCGCGACCTGGCCCAGCGACAGGAGCGAGCCGCCGAGGCCGAAGCTGGGCAGCATCATCAGCAGCACCCCCACCGCGAACGACGTCGCCGCCATCGCGGTCGCCGCGGTCTCCCGCGGCCACGATCGCGGCGGCACCGGCGCCCGCCGGACGAGCTCGTAGCCCACCAGCAGGAGGGTCCCGATCGCCACCGGCACCAGCGACACCCCCACCCGCCGCACCAGCAGCCCGGCGAGGGCGGCGGCGTGGGCCGACGGCGGGACGAACTGCAGCACCGCCGCCTCGAACACGCCGACGCCGCCGGGGAGCTGGCTCAACGAGCCGAGCACGCCGGCGAGCAGGCACGCCGTCACCGTCGCCGGATAGTCGAGGCCGGCCGACGGCGGCAGCAGCACCCACACGATCGCCGACGCCACGACGGTGTCGGCCAGCGGCAGGACGAGCTGCGGGACGAGCAGGCGCCCGCTCAACGCCGGCAGCTCGAACGAGCGGATGCGCCACGGCTGCTCCCGCCCCAGCGCCAGGGCGACGTAAGCCACCACCACCGCCGCCGCCAGCGCGCCGAACAGCCGCGGCACCGGCAAGGTCGCGTCGAGCGCGACCAGCGGCGGCAGCTCGAACGTCAGCAGGACGATCGCCGCGCTGGCCAGGAGCCCGACGTAGTGGGTGGCCTCGTTGTACAAGGTGAGCCGCGCCACCTGGTGGTGATCGAGCCCCCACGCCGCGTACAGGCGGAGGCGCAGGGCCAGCCCGGTGATCGTCGCCAGCCCCAGCGTGCCGAGCGAGCGGCTGACGAGCGCCGCCAGCACCACCCGCACCGCCGCCAGCGCGCCGCACCCGGCGAACCGCACCGCCAGCAGCTCGCGGGCGACGTACATCGCGTACTGGGCGGCGAGCAGCCCGAGCGCCGCCGCCATCGCCGCCACCGGCGTCGCCGCCAGCCCGGCCACGACCTCGTCGGGCTCGAACGTGCCCAGGAGCCGTCTCAGCCCCACCACCAGGAGCGCGAACACGGCGAGGGTGACGACCGGCCGGGCCAGCCGGCGGCTCCAGGTCACGGCCGGACGCGCGTCGCTCACGCTGCCGGCAACCGTACCTCGAAGCGGGTGCCGGCACCGAGCTGGCTGTGGACGGCGATCGAGCCGCCGGCCTCGTCGACGATGGCCCGCACCGTCGCCAGGCCGAGGCCGGTGCCGGTGGGCTTGGTCGTGAAGTACGGCTCCCAGATGCGGGCGACGACCTCGGGCGGCATGCCGGCGCCGTCGTCGGCGACCTCGACCACCACCGCGTCGCCGTCGCGGCGCGCCCCGACCCGGATCGTGCCGCTGTCCGCGATGGCGTCGCGGGCGTTGAGGATGAGGTTGAGGATGAGCTGCTCGATCTGATCGGCGTGGACGGCGGCGGCGTCGTGGTCGCCGAGCTCGTCCACGACCTCGACCGTGGCCACGTCGCGGGTCAGCGTGCCGAGGATGGGCACCACGCGCTCGAGGACCTGCCGCAGCGGCATCGTCGTCGGCGGCGTGTCGCTGCGCGCGCCGAACCGCCGCATCTGCTGCAGGAGCCCGCTGCCGACGCTGGCCACCGAGCGCAGGCTGCCGGCCAGCTCGTCGGCGCGGACCGGGCGCTCGCCGGCCTGGGCCAGCGCGCCGGCCACCAGCTCGACCACGGCGAACAGGTTGGCGAAGTCGTGCGAGACCGCCCGGCACAGCCGCTCCATCACCTCGAGCTGCTCGGCCGCGATCATCATGCCGAGGAAGGCGCGCAGCCGCGCCTCGGCCATCAGCCGGTCGGCCTGCTCGAGCGCCATCGACAGCAGGTCGGCCACCGACCCGGCGAAGTGGAGCTCGTCGGCGGTCCACGCCCGCGGCTCGCCGACGTGCTCGTGGCAGACCACGCCGATGAGCGCGCCGGCGCGGAACACGGGCGCGTCCAGCATCGAGCGGATCGCGAGCGGACGCAGGTAGGTCTCGGTCAGCTCGCGGGTCTGGACGTCGGCCTGCGCGTCGTCGACCGCGATCACCCGGCGCTGCCGCACCGCCGCCCAGTACGCCGGGTAGCGCGCGCCCTGGAGGACGTCGCCGGCGGCCAGCTCGTCGCTCGACAGGGTGTAGGTGAGCCGGTTGGTGAGGGTCCGCCCGTCCTCGTCGAACACCCAGTAGCCGACCCGGTCGACCTTGAGCGTGCGCGCGCTGAGGCGGAGCACGTGCGAGAGCGCCAGCTCGTGGTCGGAGTCGGGCTTGACCCGCAGCCGGGCCAGCTCCAGCCGCGCGGTCTCGAATGCGACGCGATCCATGGTCCCTCCCGCCGCGTCACTCTACCGCGGGGTGTCACCGGCACGTCATCGGCCGGCGGCAATCTCCCGGATCACGTTGCGTTTGGCAACGCGCGTCGTCCCTCGGTCCAGTCGTTCCCTGGACTTGCGCCTGGACCGAGGCGGCATCAGGGTTGCTCCTCGACGGCCCTCATGCGCCCTCGCCTCACCCTCCGCGCCCGCCTGGCCCCGGCCACGGCCGCCGCCGCCGTCGCCCTCGCCGCCGCCCTCGGGACCACCGCGTGCGCGCCGCCGCGCGCCGAGCCCGGCGTCGACGCCGGGGACCCGGGCCCCGACGGCGGCGACGAGCAGGTCGCCCCGGTGCGCGACTGCGCGGCCCGCTTCGCCTTCCGCCCCACCGGCACCGTCGAGAGCGTGGCGGTGGCCGGCGCGTGGGACTGGAACGACCGCACGCCGCTGACCGATCCCGACGGCGACGGCCTCTACACCGGCGCGCGCGCCCTCGCGCCCGGGGTGTGGGCGTACAAGCTGGTGGTCACCCGCCCCGGCGGCCAGGTCGACTGGTTGCTCGATCCGGGCAACCCGTACCGCGCCTACGACGGCGGCGTCGAGAACTCCGGCGCCCGCGTCCCCGATTGCGCGCCGCCGGCGCTCGCGGTCACCTCGCACGTCACGACCGCCGCCGGCAGCGAGACCGTGCTCGCCGTCGCCCGCGGCGAGGGCGGCGCCGCCATCACCGCGATCACCGCGCGGGTCCGCCACGGCGGCGCCGAGGTCCCGGTCGCGGCGAGCGCGATCACCGTGCGCGGCGGCGAGGTCACGGTCGCCCTCGCCGGCCTCGCCACCGGCAAGCACACGCTGGTGGTCGAGGCCACCGACGCCGCGGGCGCGACCGCCGACGCCCGGGTCCCGTTCTGGATCGAGGCCGAGCCCTTCGACTGGAGGGACGCCGTCATCTACATGATCATGACCGACCGCTTCCGCGACGGCGACCCCGGCAACAACCCGGCGCCGTCGACCGACGCCGAGCCCAGCGCCGACTTCCACGGCGGCGACCTGCGCGGCGTCACCGCCGCCATCACCGACGGCACCTTCGACGCGCTCGGGGTGCGAGCGCTGTGGCTGTCGCCGTGGGTCGAGAACACCGCGGCGGTCTACACCGACCACGGCCACGGCGTGACCGCGTACCACGGCTACTGGCCGGTGCGGGCGCGGGCCGTGGATCCGCGGCTCGGCACCGCCGCCGATCTCGACGCCCTGGTCACCGCCGCCCACGCCCGCGGCATCCGCGTGCTCATGGACTACGTCATCAACCACGTCCACGAGGATCACGAGTACCGCGCCGCCCACCCCGAGTGGTTCCGGGTCGGCTGCACCTGCGGCGAGCCCGGCTGCGACTGGACCGAGCGCCGCCTCGACTGCTCGTTCCGCCCCTACCTGCCCGACGTCGACTGGACCCACCCCGCCGCCGGCGAGCAGATGATCGAGGACGCGCTGTGGTGGCTCGACCGCTTCGACCTCGACGGCCTGCGGGTCGACGCCGTCAAGCACGTCGAGGATCTCGCCATCCGCAACCTCGCGGTCCGCGTCGAGGAGGGCTTCGAGCGCGGCGGCGCCGAGTACTTCCTGCTCGGCGAGACCGCGATGGGCTGGAACGGTGACGACGTCGCCGCCAACCAGTCCGAGTACGAGACGATCTCGCGCTACGTCGGCGAGCACGCGCTGTCGGGCCAGTTCGACTTCGTCCTCTACCACGCCACCGCCTACCGGGTGTGGGCCGACGACGCCCGCGGCATGCTCCACCTCGACTACTGGACGCGGCAGAGCCTGGCCCACTACCCGCCGGGCTCGGTCATGACGCCGTTCGTCGGCAGCCACGACAGCGAGCGCATCCTGTCGCTGACCGACCTCGGCTCGGCCTCGCCCATCGTCCACCACAAGTGGCCGAGCGACGGCCTGCCGACGGCGCCGACCCGCGACGAGCCCTACCAGCGCGCCGGCCTGGCGCTGACCTGGCTCCTCACCCAGCCCGGCGCCCCGCTGCTCTACTACGGCGACGAGTACGGCGAGCACGGCGGCGCCGATCCCGACAACCGCCACATGTGGCGGCCGGCGGCGGCGCGCGACGCCCGCCAGGCCGCGCTCCACGCCCGGGTCGCGCACGTCGGCCGCCTGCGCCAGCAACTCGCGCCGCTGCGCCGCGGCGCCTACGTGCCGCTCACCGTCACCGAGGACGTCCTCACCTTCGCCCGCGTCCACGCCGGCCAGGCGGTGGTGGTCGCGCTCAACCGCGCCGGCGAGCCGCGCCAGGTCGAGATCGACCTCGGGCCGGCCGGCATCGCCGGCGGCGCCCTCGACGATCACCTCGACGCCACCAGCGCGCCCTACCCGGTGAGCGGCGGCCGCGTCACCCTGACCCTGCCGGCGCGCGGCGCGGCGATCCTCTCGCCGCCGTCGCCGTGAGCCCGCCGCTCGGAGCGGGCGAAGGGCTGAGCGTGTGGAGGAATCACACGCTCTGATCGATCGGTCGGTCCCGGCGAGGACGCCGGTGCCGACCCGAGTCGGAGCAGATCGCCTCGGCTGCGCCTCGGCTCAGCGCCGCGCGCGCCGCCGGAGCCGGCGGGTGAGCTGCTCGAGCTCCTCGACCCGGAACACGGCGCAGGCCCCGGCGTAGACCGCGGCGCCCACCGCCACCGGCACCAGCGCGCCCACGGCCCGGGCCAGGAACGAGGCGTGGCCGAGCTGGTCGTCGAGGACGTGGGCCGCGCCCCACACCGCCGCCCCCATCACCGCCGCCGCGGCGCCGATCCGCACCAGGTGCCCCACCAGCTCGCGGTGGGCGATGGGCGCGATGCGGCGGTGGAACGCGACGTAGAGGATCGCGCAGTTCACGAGCGCGGCCAGCGCCGTGCCCAGGGCCAGGATGCGGTAGCCGTGGCCCGGGTGCATGAGCACGTTGAAGCCGACGTTGGCGGCGACCGCGGTGATCGACGCCATCACCGCGATCCGGGTCAGGCGCACGGCGTAGAACGCCGGCGCCAGCACCTTGACCGCGGCGTACGCGACCAGGCCGATGGCGTAGAGATCCAGGGCGCGAGTGGTGGCCAGGGTGTCCCACGAGCCGAACAGACCGCGCTCGTAGATGAGGCGGATGATCGGCTCGCCGAGCAGGACCAGGCCGACCGTCGCCGGCACGCACAGGAAGGCGACCAGGCGCAGGCCCTCGACCAGGTGGCGGGCCAGGGCCCCACGGTCGGCGTCGGCGGCGGCCTCGGCGAAGCGGGTCGTCGACACCGTCGCGATCGCGACCCCGAACACGCCGATGGGAAGCTGCAGGAAGCGGAAGGCGTAGTTGAGCCACGCCACCGCGCCCTGCTCGCCCGACGCGAACGAGGTGTTGACGAAGACGTTGACCTGGACCGCGGCCACGCTCAGCACCGCCGGCGCCATCACCAGCGCCACCTGCCGCACCGCCGGATCGCGCAGCGCGAGATCGAGGCGCAGCGCCGGCCGCCAGCCGGTGCGCCACAGCGGCGGGAGCTGGATCCCGAGCTGGGCCAGGCCGGCGACCAGGGTCCCCACCGCCCAGCCGATCGCGACGTGGTAGGGGTCGATGCCGGCCGCCCACAGGGCGAGGCCGACGACGATCGACACCACGTTGAACACCGCCGGCGCCAGCGCCGGCGGGCCGTAGCGCTCCTGGGCGTTGAGCATGCCCATCGCCACCGCCGCCAGCGTGACCAGCAAGAGGAACGGCATCATGATCCGGGTCAGCTCGACCGCGATCGTGAACTTGCCGGGCACCGCGGCGAAGTCGCCGGCCATGAGCAGGAGGACCTCGGGCGCGAAGAACACGCCGAGCCCGACCAGCAGGCCCACCAGCACGATCAGGTTGCCGGCGACGGTGTTGCCGAGGCGGAACGCGCCCCCGGCGCCCTCGGCGCGCTGGGCCTGCTTGAACGCGGGCACGAACGCCTGCGACAGCGCGCCCTCGGCGAACAGATCGCGCAGCAAGTTGGGGATGCGGAACGCGGCGATGAAGGCGTCGGCGAGCGCGGTCGCGCCCAGGAGCGCGGCGAAGAGCTGCTCGCGCACCAGGCCGAGCACCCGCGACAGCATCGTCGCGAGCGAGATGAGCCCGGCGGCGCGGCCGAGGCGGGCGCGCGAGCCGCTCACGGCGACGCCGCTCCCGCTCCCCCCGCCGCGACGTCGGCGGCGACGCCGGCGATCGCCGCCCGCAGCGAGCGCGGCGCGGCTTGTCGGAGGCCGGTCAGGACCCGCCGCGACCGCGGGTCGGGATCGGCGGCGAGGCAGCGCGCGGCGTCGAGGAGCGCGCCGTCGCTGCCGGCGGGGGGCGGCGACACCGCCGCGCGCACGGCGTCGAGGCCAGCCGGACCGAGGGCCGCCAGCACCGCGTCGGCGTCGTCGGGCAGCGCGGCGCACAGGACCTGGGCCGCGGCCAGGCGGACCGCGACCGGCGCGCCGCCGCTGACGATCGCCGCCAGCGGGCCGCGCATCGTCGGCGGCGCCGGCAGCGGGGCGAGCTCGAGCGCGGCCCGCGCCAGCTCGGGGTCGTCCCCGCCGGCGGCGGCCAGGAGCTCGCCCCACACGTCGGGGGCAGCCTCGGCGGTGGCCAGGCGAGCGCGGGCCAGCCGGGTCGCGACCTCGAGGGCGTGGACGCGGACGTCGGTCCAGCGATCGGCGCGAGCCGCCAGCGCCGACCACCGCGCGCCCAGGGCCTCCAGCCGATCGTCGTCCAGGTCGTGGAGGATCGCGGCGTCGCCGTCGAGGGCGCGGGCGATCCGCGCGGCGCCGCGCGCCGCCGGCGCCGCGGTCGAGCGGTCCCAGCCGGCGGCGACCACCGCCAGCGGTCCGAGCAGCTCCCAGGCCGCGGGCGCGGCCTCGGCGGCGAGGATGGCGCCCAGCACCGTCGCGCGATCGCCGGCGTGGAGCGCGTGGGCCAGGTCGACGCGCCCGGCCGCACCGACCCCGCGCAGGGCGTCGAGGTCACCCCGCTCGTAGCGCGCGCCGAGCTCGGCCCGGGCCGGCGCGCCGCCGAGCATCGCCGCCACGGCGGCGAGGATCAGCGAGTGGGTTCGCACCACACCATCTAGTCCGAGCGCGCGATCGGCTCCACATATTCGCCCCAAAAAATTGACAGGGTGGGAGGACGTTCAGTACGGTCTATCCGTTCAGGTACCCACGGGGGTCGAACGTGCCCGACATGCTCACCGATCGACAGCAGCAAATTCTGAATTTCATTACGGGTTCCATCACGGAGCGCGGCTTTCCCCCCACGCTGCGCGAGATCGGCGAGCACTTCGGCATCAAGTCGACCAACGGCGTCAACGACCACCTGAAGGCGCTCGAGAAGAAGGGCCACCTGCGTCGCGAGGACCTGAAGTCGCGGGCGATGCGGCCGGTGGCCCTCGACAACGTGGTGTCCCTGGCCGAGCGCCGCCACCAGCAGATCGGCAACGCCGTCCCGCTGCCCTCGTCGAGCAGCGCCAGCGACGACGACCTCATCAGCATCGACATCATCGGCCGGGTCGCGGCCGGCGAGCCCATCCTCGCCGTCGAGAACGTCGAGGACACGGTCAAGATCGACCGCGTCCTGGTCGGCGGCCACCGCGAGGTCTTCGGCCTGCGGATCGTCGGCGAGTCGATGATCGAGGATGGCATCCTCGACGGCGACTACGTGTTCGTGAAGAAGACCGCGACCGCCCGGCCCGGCGAGATCGTGGTCGCGATGATCGAGGGCGAGGCCACGGTCAAGCGCTACTTCCCCGAGGGCGACCGCATCCGCTTCCAGCCCGCGAACTCGAACATGGCGCCCATCTACGTGCGCAAGGCCGAGTTCCGCTCGGTCGACATCATCGGCATCGTCGTCGGCGTCTACCGCCGGGTCTGACCAGTCCTCGGGGCCGGCCAGGCATCCCCGCGCCGGGTGGCGGCGTCCAACCGTCGACCGTGTCCGACCTCGTCGCCCCCTGCCCGACCGGCGTCCCGGTGAGACCCCCGCGACGCGTCCCAGGCGCGCCCGTGCCAGGGGCTGTCGCCGCGCCGCCGACGGAAGCTGGCACCCACCCCCGCCGCGGCATGTCAAACTGAGCCGTGGTCCGGACCCGCCGCTACCGTCAGCGCTGGCTGTTCGCGGCGGCGCTCGCCGTCGCGACCGGCGCGGAGGGGACCGTGGTCCTGGCGGCGTACCTGCTCAAGCCCGTGCCGCCCCCGCCGCCGGTGGTGCTCCGCCTCGACCTCGGCGGCGAGGGCACCGGCACGGTCCACGTCGCCCTGGCCAGCGAGGGGACCATCCTCGCCCGCTGTGGCAAGCCGGACGAGGACGACGGTCGCTGCCGCGTCGAGATCCCGGCCGACCGCTGGGTCACCCTGACCGCCATCCGCGGCGAGAAGATGACCTTCGAGGGCTGGAGCGGCTGCGAGCCCCACGCCGAGGACGTGCTGGCCTGCGATCTCATGATGTTCCAGGACCGCGAGATCGCCCTCCGCTTCGGCAAGGTGCCCGAGGAGCTCGAGGTGGCCTGGGTCGAGCCGCCACCCGACGCCGCCATCGAGGTCCCCGCCCTGCCCACGCCCGACGCCCCCTTCGAGCCCGAGAAGCTCGACGAGGAGGCGGTGGAGCTGGCCATGGTGCAGGTCCCGCCCGACGAGGCGGTGGTGCTGCCGCCGCCGTCACCGCCACCGCCACCGCCGCCACCGGCCGCCGAGGCCCCGCCGCCGCCGCCGCCCATGCCGCCGCCCGAGATGCGCATGGTCGAGGTGCCGGACGAGAACGAGGTCGAGCAGGCGCCCGAGGACGCCACCCACCTGTCCGACAAGAACCGCGACGTGGCCGAGGAGACCGCGGCGACCGAGACCAACCTCGAGAAGGAGCTGAAGGGCGACCAGGCGCCGTCGGTGAAGTCCGACGACACCACCAGTCCCGAGATCGGCGGCCCCGACGACAAGATCGCCCAGCTCGAGGACACCACCTCGGAGTGGAACGCGCTCGACCGCTCGAGCGATCACAGCGGCGAGGCCGAGGTCGCGAGCGGGCAGGTGGTGGGCGAGACCGGCGACGACGGCGAGGACGGCGAGGGTGCCACCCGCGAGCCCGGGCTCATGGCCATGCGCGGCATCGACGGCCGCGGCCGGCTCCTCGACGACAAGCCCGGCGACGGCAAGAAGCCCGGACGCAAGGGCGCGCCCGGGCTCCACCGCAAGCTCGACCTCGACGACTACGAGCGCATCGTCGGCAAGGACGAGGCCGAGAAGGAGCGGGTGCTGGCCCGCGCCAAGATGTCGGCGCGCAAGGGCCGGTGGGAGCGCAAGCTCGAGGCCATCAAGAGCTCGCTCGAGAACTTCACCCCCGACGTCCGGCCCGGCAACCAGACCGCGCTCAAGACCCGCGCCCATCCGTTCGCGGTCTACGTCGCGCGCATGCACCGCCGCATCCACGAGCTGTGGGGCTTCGGCTTCCTCGCCGCCCTCGACGGCAAGTCGTCGAGCCACGAGCTCAACGACTTCGACCTGTTCACGGTGATCGAGCTGGCGGTCAACCCCGACGGCACGGTCCACAAGACCACGATCGCCAAGACCTCGGGCAAGCTGACCTTCGACGTCGCCGCCATCGACACGATCCTGTCGGCGGCGCCGTACGAGGAGACCCCGGAGGCCATCCGCTCGGTCGACGGCCGCGTCTACCTGCGGTGGGGCTTCTACCGCAACTGGCGCCAGTGCGGCACGTTCAACGTCGAGCCCTACATCCTGACCGAGATCCCGGGCGGGGCCGAGCCGCTCGACGACGGCGCGGCGCTCGCCGGCACCGTGCGCAAGAAGCCGCGGCGCGGCGACCAGCCGGTGACGCCGGCGCCGACCGGCGACGGCGCGACGCCGAAGCCGCCGCCCGCCACCGACAACCGCGCCGCCAGCTACGCCGCCAACATGTGGGTGGCCGGCTTCACCTCGGGCTCGACCGCGCGCATGATGCGGGTGACCGCGCTGCCGCTCAAGGCCGGCGGCCGCGTCGCCGCCGCCACCCAGCCCGACCTGCAGAGCGTCTACGAGCAGCTCCTGGTCGAGACCGGGACGATGCGCGACTGGAAGCTGCTCACGCCGTCCGAGTTCACCGCCCGCTCGGGGATCCCGGCCGCGGTCGCCGCCGACGCCATGGTGCTCTACCTCGTCGCCGGCAAGGAGCGCTTCGGCGTCGTGCTCACCCCGACCCGCTCGGGCGAGTACCGCGCCACCGAGATCCTGCGCTGACCCGCCGCCGGATCGCGCCCCGTCGCCGTCCCCGCCGCCGCCGCCGTCGCCCGAAAAAACGAAGGGTCACCACGTGACTCCCGAAGGCATGGTGACCCGACGATGTCTTGCGCGCCGCTGGCGGTCCCCCCCGGCACCCCCAGCGGCGCGCAATTTCGATTCGTGTCAGCTGGGCTTCTGGACCGACGAGGCGAACAGCCCCTTGGGCCCCGCGTTCTCCGTGTACTCGACGGTCTGGCCCTGGATCAGGGTGCGGAACCCCTCGCCCTGGATCGACGAGTAGTGGACGAACACGTCCTTGCCGTCCTCCGCCCGCGAGATGAACCCGTACCCCTTGGCATCGTTGAACCACTTCACAGTACCGAGCGCCATCGTTACTCCTCCATGTCCTCACGGCCCACTGCAGACCGCCATCTCCCTTCAAACATGGCCCCGCCCACGCATCAATCACCCTCCGTGCGAAAACGGCCGACCGCTGGAAATGTTCCACGGCACTGCACGGGCTCGACGCGCGCGAGGCGGTGTCGCTCTCGGTCCGTGACACGGACGTGGCGGCGCCCACAGGTTCTGCGCCGCCGTCCGGACGTGATCACCGCGAGATCAGCGCCGCGCGGTCCGCGCCGAGCGCGGTCAGTCCACGTCAGTCCACGTCCACGGGTCAGTGCACGGGGCGCCAGCGCACCGCGCCGGCGCCGTCGGCCAGCGCCAGCTCCTCGCCGGCCTGGAGCCGGTGGACGCGCACGCCGCTGCCCGCCACGGCCACGCCGTTGGTGGAGGCGGTGTCGATCGCCCACAGCTCGTCGCCGACCCGCACCACCAGCAGGTGGACCCGCGAGATCTTCTCCAGCGACAGCGAGGTCGCACCCGCGGTGTCGCAGCGGCGGTAGCGGCCGAGCAGGAGCCCGCGCTCGGCGCTCTGCGCGCCCACGCGCACCTGGTCCTGGCCCAGGCGCGACTGCACCTCGATCGTTCCCAGGAGCTCGTCGCCCACGCCCGGGTCGTCGACCCGCGCCCGCGCCGGCCCGCTCACGCTGGTCACCCGGGTGATGACCGACGAGCGGCGGTCGGCGAGCTCGCTGTCGCCGGCCACGTTGCTGCCCTCGGCCCACGGGTTGTCGCCGCGCCGGGCGTGGCGGCCACGGCGCCAGCGATCGGGCTCGGCGTCGCGCTCGTCGCTGTACAGCCGCGGCGGCAGCGCGGCCACCGCGGCGGCGGCGTCCTCGGGCCAGGCGTCGGCGGCGCCGGTGGGGAAGCAGAAGAGGGCGTAGCGGCCGACGAAGACGAACGCCGGCCCCTCCACCGTCGCGGCCTCGAGCTGCCGACCGTCCTCGTCGCGGAAGCCGGCCGAGGTGCGCAGGTCGATGAGCCGGTAGCGCACGTCCCAGCCCGGCGCCGCGCCCGGATCGTCCCAGCCGCGCAGCGGATCGACCAGCACCACCAGGTGACGCAACGACAGCGCGCCGTCGCCCTCGAGGAACAGGTCGCACTGGCCGTGGCGGCCGACGACGCCGGCGTTGACCTGACCCGGCTTGGCGGCGATGCACATCGCCCCCGCCACGCGCCGCCGCTGCCCGTCGACCGCCACCACCGCGACGCCGGGCGCGCCCAGGCTGCCGATCACCGCCCGCACGTCGCGCCACACCGCGGCCAGGAGATCGAGCGGGCTGCGCTCGGCCGCCGGGCCCTGCCCCACCACCACCGCGGTGCGCAGGTTGCGGGCGTCCCCGCGATCCTGGCCCTCCTGCAGGTGGATGACGCGGGTCTTCACCTGACCAGCTTACCGCGGGCCGGTGAGGCCGCCTACTCCTGGCTGACCTGGGGCAGCCAGGTGAAGAAGGTTGCCATCCTCGACCGCTGGGGTGGGGGCATGTACTCGAAGTTCCGTCCCCGGTCGATGATCTCCCAGAAGTCCTTCGACTCGACCCGCTCGAGCTGCTCGCGGATCGCCGCCAGGCGGTCGGCAGGCTCGTCCTGCATGTCGGCGGCGATGCGGCGCGCCCGCTCCTCCGCCCCCGCCGACAGGTAGTAGCAGGCGAGCTTGACCTGGGCCTTGCGGATGCCGATGAGGCCGTGCTCCTGCTTGCGCGCGCGCAAGGGCTGGTCGAGCTCGAGGAACTGGGTGAGCAGCGCCTCGTCGTGGCCGCCGGCCTGGTGGGCGAGCTCGCACAGGGCGCCGACGTCGTAGGCCACGGTCTCGGTGACGAAGCCGAGCTGCATGTCGTAGCTGGTGCGACCGTAGTAGTTCATGTGGCCGACGGCGGTGGCGGCGATCTCGTGGCGGCCGCCCCGGATCATCGCCTCGACCAGCTTGCGGTACTGGTTGAGCACGTTGTACGCGGTGCGGACGGCCTTGGCGTTGAGGGTGGCGCGCAGGTACGAGTTCATGAAGCGGAAGGTCAGCTCGACCACCTCGTCGTCGCCGCGGGCCAGGGCGGCCTCGCCGATGTAGCGGGTGTCGATCGCCACCAGGTAGTTGATGTCCGGCATCGCCCCCTGGGCCTCGTTGTAGATGCCGAGGTACTGGCGCAGCGCCTTCCACTCGACCCAGTGCTTGCGGGCCGCGGGATCGCGCAGCGACTCGGGGTCCATCGCGACGAAGTCGGGGTTGTCGCGGATGCCGGCGCCGATCTCGAACCACACCGGCCGCGCCTGGGGCTTGACCGCGAGGTAGGCGACGACGAAGTCCTTGACCGCGTCGACGGCGCGGCTGGCGATGATCTTGTCCTTGCCCGAGATCGAGTTGGAGGTGATGTCGGTCAGCTCCTCCATCGCCGCCAGGACCTCGGCCTGGGCCTCGATCGCCGCCGCCCCGTCGCGCTGCACCGCCGCCTCGACCGTGCCCACCGCCTGGGCGCGGATGCGGGCGATGATGCTCTGCGGCTCGAGGAAGCGAAAGACGTAGGCGAAGTACGGCAGCATCACCACCAGGCCGACCGTGGTGAACGCCAGCATGGCGAGGATCGCCGTGCGCGGCACGAAGTCGCTCTTGACCGCCATCGACAGCCACACCCCGGTCACGCAGGCGACCACGAAGTAGGCCATGACCATGACGTTGACCCGGTCGCGCACGAACATCCGGGCCACGCCGGTGTACCGCTCGGCCGAGAGCTGCACGATGATGCTGACCACCGTGATCACGATGCCGAGCACCGCCGCGGTCAGGCCGGCCAGGGCCGGCAGGGCGTCGGTGATCATGTCGGCCTCGAAGCCGAGGTAGTCGCCGCCGCTGCCGGTGCGCAGGTGGTCGATCAGGTAGAAGCCCGCGAAGAGGGCGAGCGACAGCCCGGCCAGGACGGCCACGGGTACCAGCCACAGACGACGCACGCTGCCGAGCACGGGCGGGCAGGATATCAGCCCTGACCGGCTGCGAGCACGACCGGCGGTGGTATACACACCGGCGATCCAACCTGGAGTCGACCCGTGACGAAAGACGCGATGGAGGAGCGCCGCAGCGCGCTCGAGGACGAGTTCTTCCACAAGCAGGACAAGGCCAAGCTCGAGGCGATGCGCGAGAAGCTCGACGCCCAGCAGACCAAGGAGGAGCTGCGCAAGGTGTCGGGCATGACCGACGACGCGGTCCTCGACAAGCTGGTGTCCCTCGGCCTGACCGCCAAGACCGTCGCCGCGCTGTCGCTGGTGCCGCTCATCGCCGTGGCCTGGGCCGACGGCGCGATCCAGGACAACGAGCGCGAGGCCATCCTCCACGGCGCCGCCGGCAAGGGCCTGGAGGAGGGCTCGCCCGGCTTCACCCTGCTCGAGAACTGGCTGGCGCGGCGGCCCGACGACGGCCTGTTCATGGCCTGGGAGCTCTACATCAAGTCGCTGGCGTCGCAGCTCAACGACGAGCAGACCCGGCTGCTCAAGAAGCAGATCCTCAACTTCGCCAACCTCATCGCTGGCTCGGCCGGCGGCTTCCTCGGCATCGGCAAGGTGTCGTCGAGCGAGGAGCGGGTCCTGGCGAGGATCGACGCCGCGTTCGCGACGTGAGGGCCCGCGCGTGAGCACCTCGATCGCGCTCCCCCCGAGCGACCTCCCCGGTCACGGGACCTGAGCCGTGGAGCTGGTCTTCCTCGGCCGCACCGGGGTCAAGGTCTCGCGCCTGGCCCTGGGCTGCATGGCGTTCGGCGGCGACGCCGGGGCCGAGACCGCGGGCGCGCTCTACGCCGCCGCCCGCGACGCCGGCGTCAACTTCTTCGACACCGCCGACGTCTACAACGACGGCCGCTCCGAGGAGCTGCTGGGCCGCCTCACCGCCGGCCACGCCGACGAGGTCGTGATCGCGACCAAGGCCTACTTCCCGACCGGCCCCGGCGCCAACGCCCGCGGCGCCTCGCGCTACCACCTGGTGCGGGCATGCGAGGCCAGCCTGCGCCGGCTCGGCCGCGACCGCGTCGACCTCTACTACCTGCACCGCTTCGACGACGCCACCGACCTGACCGAGACCCTGCGCGCCGTCGAGGACCTGGTGCGCGCCGGCAAGATCCTGTACCCGGCGTGCTCGAACTTCGCGGCCTGGCAGGTGGCGCGGGCGCTGGGGGTGGCGGCGCTCGAGGGCTTCGCCCCGCTGTGCGCGGTGCAGCCCATGTACAACCTGCTCAAGCGCCAGGCCGAGGTCGAGCTCCTGCCCATGGCCCAGGCCCTGGGCGTGGCGGTGGTGCCCTACAGCCCGACCGCCGGCGGCCTGCTCACCGGCAAGTGGGGCACGGCCAAGCGTCCGGATTCCGGACGGATGACGTCGAACAAGATGTACCAGACCCGCTACGCCGACCCCGCCCACCTGGTGGCGGCCGACGGCCTGGGCGCCCTCGCCGGCGCGCTCGGCGTCCATCCCGCGGCGCTGGCGGTGGCCTGGGTGGCCGCCCACCCCGGCGTGACCTCGGTGCTGCTCGGCGCCCGCGAGCCGGGCCAGCTCGCCGAGCTCCTGGGGGCCCTGGCGATCGCGATGACCCCGGAGCTGCGCGCCCGGATCGCCGCGCTCACGCCGACGCCGCCGCCCGCGACCGATCGCAGCGAGGAGCAGAGCGCGCACAACTACGGCAGCCGGTGACGCTGGTCGCCGGCTTCAGCGACCCCGACCGGGTGGCGGCGCGGGCCGCGGCGCTCGGCGCCCGGCCGTTCGCCCGCTCCCGCGACGGTCGCGCCCTGGTGGCGATCGAGCTGGGAGCGACCCCGACGGAGACGACGCCGACACCGCCGACGACGCCGCCGACGACGCCGCCGCCCGTGTCCCTGGTCCTCGCCGGCATCCACCCGCTGGAGTGGATCGGCGTCGAGGTCGCGCTGACCCTGGCCGAGCGGGTGGCGGCGGCCCCGCCCGTCGACCGCCGGGTGGTGATCGTGCCGGTGGTGAACGTCGACGGCCACGCCGCGGTCGCCGCCGATCTGGCCGCCGGCCGCCGCCGCTCCCGCCGCACCAACCGCGCCGGCGTCGATCTCAACCGCAACTTCGCGGTCGGCCACCAGCCGCGGCCGCGCCACGGCCCGGCGCCGTGGTCGGAGCCGGAGGTCCAGGCCATCGCCGACCTGGTGGCGGGCCTCGACGGCGGCCGCGGCGCCGGCGCGCCGGCGAAGGTCGATCGCGCCGTCGCGCCGGCGAAGGTCGATCGCGCCGTCGCGCTCCACGCCTTCGGCCGCATGATCCTGCTGCCGTGGGCGCACCGCGGCGCGACCTCGCCGCGCCACCCCGAGCTGGTCGCCCACGCCCGCGCCCTCGCCGCCCGCCTCCCCGGCCGCTACCGGGTCCTGCACACCGGGCGCTGGCCGCTGTTCCGCCCCGGCGGCCTCGAGCTCGACTGGCTGACCGAGCGCGGCGCGCTGGCGATGCTGGTCGAGTGCGGCCGCGGCGGCCTGGCGGCGCGCCGACCGTCGACGTGGCTCACCCCGTTCCGCTGGTACAACCCGGCCGCGCCGGGCGACGAGGTCCAGGCGCTGGCCCGCGGCCTCGAGCCGTTCGTGCGCGGCGCGCCGGCGCCTGACGCGACCGGCTCCTGACGTTCAGGCGTAGCTGGCCTCCAGCAGCGTGAGGTGGACGGCGGGGCGGCGACGGAAGGCGCGCCCGGGCCGGCCGGCGTCGCGGCGGCCGTAGGCCTGGAGGTGAGCGACGCCGTCGCCGGTGAGGGTCGCGAGCTCGTCGCGCCAGGTGCGGGCCTGGACGTCGTCGTCGGCGGCGGCGGCGGCGCGCGCCCCCCACAGCAGGAGCTGGGCGCGACGGTAGGGGACGACCTCGTGGCCGAGCCCGGCGCGGGCGTGCTCGCGGGCGGCGGCCCACCGCTCGCCGCGCAGCTCGTGCCACAGGCGCGCCAGGCGCAGGGACGGATCGGCGGGGGCGTGGGCGATCGCGCGGTCGAGCTCGACGGCGATCGCCGCCGCGTCGTGGCTGGTCTGCTCGATCGCCAGCGCCTGCGCCACCGCGTCGCTGGCCGGCGAGCGGGCGACCTCGCCGGCGTCGTCGACGGTGACGCCGAGGCCGGGCGGCGGCGGCGCACCCAGCTCCCAGGCGCCGGTGGCGCCGTCCCAGTCCCAGCGCACGCGCTGCCAGCGGCCCTCGCCCACCGGCGCCGCGCCGGTGCCGAGCCACAGCGTGCGGGCGTCGGCGGCGACCACGATGCACTGGACCTGGCACGGCTGCGCCACCACGGCGCCGAGGTGGCGGACGACGCCGGGGGCGTCGGGGTCCTCGCGATCGGTGAGCATCGCGGCGAGGTCGCGCCAGCCAGCGCCGCCCCGCGCCCGCGCCGCCGCCACCAGCGCGTGCAGCCGACGCTCGCGCCGGTCGCTGTGCAGCGGCCACGCCGGCGAGGCCGCGACCTCGCCGTCCTGCATGGACGGATCGCGGTAGCGGTTGCAGCACACGACGTGCTCGGCGGCCGCCGCCGGCCGCACCACCGCCACCGCGCCGGCGTGGATCTCGAGGACGACGCCGCGGCGCTCGCGCGCCGACGACACCGCCAGGCCCCACGAGGACGCCGCCGGCCGCTCGCGGGCGACGCGCTCGGCGTCGGCCAGGGTCTCGGCGCGGCGCGCGATCTCGTGGACCAGATCGACGACGCTGGCGCCGCGGAAGGCGATCGAGGTGTGGAAGCGGGTGTGCGAGGTGATGACCAGCCCGGCCTCGTTCCACGCCGTCACGACGGCGGTGTCGGCGCCGCGGGTGGTGACGAAGCCGTAGCGCAGCCCGCGCGCCGGCGCGCACAGCACCAGCGCCGGCGACAGGTCCCACACCCCGATGCCGGGGAAGTCGAAGTTGCGGGCGTGGTGGACGGCGCCGTCGTCGGTGGCGCCGCCCCAGGCCATCACCGTCGAGCACGCCGGGTGGGCCGCGGCGTCGAGGACGGCCCGCGCTGGCCGCGCGAACGGCCCCACGCCCCAGCGGGCGGCGGTGCCGACGAAGTTCTGGAACAGGTCCATGACGCCCAGGTAGCGGGCCCACGCCGGCGGCCGGCCGAGGCTGGCCATGAACGCGCGGCTGCGTGCCCGCAGCTCGGGCGGGCGATCGGCGGCGAGGCGGGTCAGGAGCAGCTCCGAGACGCCGCGCAGCGCCGCGCCGGCCACCGCCCGCGCCACCGGTGCGCGATCCCCGGCGACCAGGCGCGCCGGCATGTCGCGGTAGTGGTCGAGCACGTGGTCGGCGCCGCCGGCAGTGGCGAGCAGGGCGCCGTGGTGGCGGCCCATGTCCTCCTCGGTGCCAGCGAGGCGGACGATCCAGAGGGGGCGGGGAGTGGACATGGACGTCTCCGGGGTCGGGGGTCGGGATCGGGATCGGGATCGGGTTCGGATCCGGGCTCGGGCTCGGCTTCGGGCTCGGGCTCGGCTTCGGGCTCGGGCTCGGGTTCGGGCTCGGGTTCGGGTTCGGGCTCGGGCTCGGGTTCGGGCTCGGGTTCGGCTTCGGGCTCGGGTTCGGCTTCGGGCTCGGGTTCGGCTTCGGGCTCGGGTTCGGCTTCGGGCTCGGGTTCGGCTTCGGGCTCGGGTTCGGCTTCGGGCTCGGGTTCGG
>CAADGB010000363.1 GCA_900696455.1 uncultured delta proteobacterium | reverse complement strand
CGCCGGCCGTGCCGCCGCCGCCGGCCGCGCCGCCGCCGCTGGCCGCCCCGGCCGGCGCGCCCGCCGTCCGGCCTCCGCACGCGGCGGAGCTCAGCCCCAGCATCGCGAGCCAGCGCAGCGCGTGCGCCCCGAGCCCTCCGCGTGAACCGCCGAGCCTGATCATCCGGTGATCCTAGCGCGGCGGCCGGGCTCGCCGGGGATGGCGTGGTGATCGGTACCCGCGAACCTCGAGCGTGCTCGTGAAGGGCCCGTCCGTCGGCCTGGGTTCTTCCGAGGCCGCCCTTCGGGATCCAGCGCGCCGAGAAGCAGCCTGATTCCCGCACCCTGGACGATTTCGTGGTCGCACACGCAACCGCGGACGCCCGCCCTCGATACCAGCGGTCATGAACAGGCCGGGCTCTCGTTCCGACCGCGCGCCGGGCCGCCGTCGCGCCGCCGCCCGCCGGGAGCGGCCGTGACGCACGACCGGCGCCACCGCCCAGGCGAGGACGACCTCGGGGACGACGAGCTCGGGCCGCGCCGGATCGCGCCCGGCAAGGTCACGCTCACCCAGCACCTCCCGGCGATCCAGCGCCGCGGCGACCGCGGCGCCGAGCGCGCCGACCGTCCGCCGGTCGGACACGGCTTCCTGGCGCAGCAGGTCCAGCGCCGGGCGGCGGCGCCGCCGCCTCACGACGATCCATTCGCGATGCACCTGCTCGGCGCCGCGGTCCAGCTCGATGTCGGCGCGCCCACCCCCGGCCCGGGCCCCGAGCCGGCCGCGGTCCACGCCGCCGCCGCGCGCGGGCTCGACGCACCGGCCGAGCCGCTGCCGCACCTCGACCGCATCCAGCGCGCGTTCGGGCCGCGCCACGACCTCTCGGGCGTGCGCGCGCACGTCGGCGGCGCGGCGGCCGAGGCCACCGCGGCCATGGGCGCCACCGCGTACGCCACCGGCAGCCACGTCGTGTTCGATCGCGCACCGGACCTCCACACCGCCGCCCACGAGGCCGCCCACACCATCCAGCAGCGCGGCGGCGTGCAGCTCCGAGGCGGCGTCGGCGAGGTCGGCGACGTCCACGAGCGCCACGCCGACGCCGTCGCCGATCGGGTCGTGCGCGGCGAATCCGCGGCCGACCTGCTCGACGCGGTGGCGGCCGGCGTGGCGGAGACCGGCGGCCCGGCGGCGATCCAGCGCCAGCCCGCACCCGAGGGCGACGGCGCCGAGCGCGACGCCGCCGCGCCGAGCGACGGCCCCGACGTCGTGCGCCCGCGCGGCGCGGCCTGGCCAGTGTTCGCGCGCTCCGGCAAGCCCTACCTGCTCGAGGACCGGGGCGGCAAGCCCGGGTTCTGGGTCGTGCGAGCGTGGATCGTCGCCGACGAGGAGCACCAGGTCAAGCGCGGCGGCGTGCTGCGCTCGCCCCGGCGCGCCCGCGAGATCCTCTCGGCGATGGGCGTCCCCAACGTCGAGTTCGCCGCCCAGGATCTCACCTTCGCGTTCCCCCGCTTCGCGGTGCGCGCCCACTTCACCGTCGGTGCCGACGCGGCGTTCTCGGTGGGCCTGCCCGCCGGTCGCGAGGCGCTGGTCGAGCGCGCCCGGGCCCCCGCGATGGGGCTCACGGTCACGGTGCGCCTCGACGATCCGTCGATCCGGCCGGGCGCCGCGCACGCCGCCACCCGCAGCGAGCTGACCCGGGCCTTCCGCGCGGCCGCGGACCACACCGGGCTCCCCATCGATCCCGACGGGCTCGAGCTCCTCATGACCCGCTGGGTGCAGCCCGACTCGCTCCAGGCCGGCAACGGCGTCCTCCGGCTCGCGCTCGATCGCGGCGTGTGTCGCACGCTGTTCGGCCAGGAGGCCTTCGATCGCTGGGCCGGCGGCGGCAAGCGCAAGGCCGAGAGGTCGCCCGATCGCGGCGGCCCCAGGCTCAAGCTCGATAACTACTATCAGCGTCCGATCCCCGGACAGCTCACGCACCACGCCGACATCGTCGAGTCCGGCGAGTCGGTCCGCTTCGAGATCCAGGTCGACTGGCCGCGCCACTTCCCCGACCCGGAGGTGATGGAGACGCCGCCCCTGGTGACGCCGGGCAAGTTCGGGCTCACCGCGCTCCTCCGCTGCCGCTGGCGGTTCGAGCGCGTGCCGGGCCTGCTCGGCCGGATGCTGCGCTCGGTCCAGCACGGCCCGCCGGCGGCCGGTGCCGGTGCGGCGGCCCGCAGCGCCGCCGAGGCCGACGCCGACGGCATGCCTGCGCCCGGGCCGACGACGTCACCGTCGTCGGCGCGCGGCGGTGACGCGAGGCCGGCCGCGGCGACCACGCCCGCGCTGGCGCCGAGCGTGCCCGCGACCGACACGCCAGCGGCCGACACGCCGGCGGCCGCCACGCCGGCGGCGAGCGCGCCGCCTCCAGCCGGGGCCGCCGTGCCCGTCGTCCCGCTCGGAGGCGCGGACGTGGCCACGCAGTCGACCGAGCTCGCCGAGGTCTTCCACAGCTTCCGGCTGGCCCCGGGCGAGACCCAGGCGACCTTCCGCGTCACCTGCGAGGCGCGGTTCGACGAGTACTTCGAGCCCACGACCTTCACCCGCGACGTGGTGGTGATGAGCGCCGCCGGTGCGATGGCCAGGCTGCAGAGCGAGGCCTTCGCCGATCTCGGCGGTGCGGACGTCGAGCGCGCGGGCTCGTCGTGGCGCGCGCCCGCCCGGCCCGGCTTCCGCCCCAGCCCGGCGGCGGGCGCCGGCGGCGCCCTCGACGATCCCATGGCTCGCGACCGCGCGACCCAGCGCGAGCAGCTCGAGGCCGTGGCCGAGTACCTGCGCGGCCGGCCGTCGAGCGCCGCCGCGGTCGCCGCGCTCGACGCCGAGCTCGCGCGCCAGCGCCGGACCGAGCGCCTCCTCGACGCCGACCGCGCGCGCGGCTGGCAGGCCTTCCAGGTCCGCGGCACGTACCTGTCCCGCACCGAGGGTGTCGCCAGCGGCCCGCTCGACCTCCACGGCACCGCCCGCACCCGGCGCGAGTACCGGCGATCGCGCGGCGACCAGGTCGCGTTCGACACGATCGCCGTCCAGCTCCGCGACCTGTCGCGGCGCTTCGAGCAGAAGGACTTCACGTTCGAGGCCACGGGCGCCACCTTCGACGAGGCGCTGCGCCGCGCCTTCGACGATCTGGCCCTGACCTACCCCCGCGGGCTGGTCTCGATCGAGGCCGAGCAGGTTCGCGGCGAGGCGCTGCGCCAACCCGGCGGCCTGCCGGGGCGCGAGGCCGCCGAGGGGCACAGCACCGGCCAGCTCCTCGGGTTCCAGCGCAGCACCGAGACCACGTGGAAGGGCGTCAAGGAGAAGGTCTGGGATCCGGTGGCCCAGGTGGCCGGGAACCTGGGCGCGATCGCGCTCATGGCGTTCGTGCCCGGCAGCGCCGCCATCGTCGCCCCGGCCCTGGTCGCCTACAACTCGACGCCCGCGGTCGACAACGTCCGGACCCACGGCCGCCGCGGCACGCTGACCCTGGGCGAGCTCGCGCTGTCGACCGGCGAGATCGCGCTCAACGTCCTGCCGCTCGTCTCGCGCGCGAAGCCGTTCACCGCCGGCTGGGTCGCCGTCGAGACCACCAACTGGGGCGGCCAGGTCGTGCTCATGGGCGCGAGCGCCGTCGGCGCCGCCCGCGACCTCCAGGCCCGCAAGGTCGAGGCCCTGGCCCGCGAGTACCAGCAGTTCCTCGAGCTGAAGCAGCGCAGCCTGCCGAGCGACCCCGACCTCGCTTCCGCCGAGGCCGCACTCCGCCGCCGGGCCGCCGACGTCGACGGCGAGATCGAGCGCCAGGTCCGCTCGATGATCGCGCTCAACCTCGTCCAGATCGTCGCCGGCTCGGTCATCCACAACAGCTCCAGCCAGGCCCGCGCGGCGATCGTCGAGCACCTCCACGGCCGCCCAGGCGCGGCCGGGGTGCCCGCGGCGGCCGGGGCCAGTACGCCCGCGCCCGCGGACGCGTCCGGGGCGCCCGCGGCAGGCCGGGGGGCCGACCCGGCCAGCACCGGCGCGCCCGCGGACGCGTCCGTGCCGCCGGCGCCCGTGCGCGAGCGGGTGCCGGGTGCCCCGCCGCCGGCCGACGGCGGCCGGCACTCGGTGCCGCCGGAGTCGGTCGAACCGGCGTCGAGCGCCCGTGACGCAGCATCCCCATCGCCTCCATCTGGCGATCATGATCAACTCACCAGCACCGCTTCGACGGCGCGCCTCGATGAGCTGTCGCGCGATCCCGACCACGGCGGCAAGATCACGCCCGGTGCCAGACGAGAGGCAGAGGTCGTCCTGGCGCTCGAGGCCGGAGGGAAGCTGAAGCCACCGGTCCGGCGGCCGCGACAAGGCGATGGCCACTCCGGCGACTTCATCGACGGGGACGGGCTAGACTGGGACGTCAAGAGCCCCTTGAGCCGGCCGATGCTGGTCGAACGGATCCGCGCCACAAACATAGCCAAAGGGAGACGAGCGCCGGAGTTCCCCCCCGACTCGCCCGTCCCCGGAGAGTTCAACGTGACGACGATGATGAGGACCATCGAGCGCGAGGTGGCGGCCGGCGAGCGTGTCATCCTCGACCTGCACGGCCTCACATCGGACGACCGCGCGGCCCTTCGAGCTGCACTCGAGGAGCGTGGCGCCCCCCTGACGGATCTGGTGCTCTTCCATGAGTGACATGGCGCGAGATCATCTCGATCAGGACCTGCAGAGCAGCCGTCACTGGTTCGAGTCGGGTGGGGCGAGTGGTGCGCCGGTTGCGTGGAGCGCGGCGAGTCTGGTCGACGCCGACCTGACGGGAGCTTGTCTCGTCGAAGGTCTCCTCGTTCAGACGGACCTGACGCGGGCTCGGCTCATCGATGCCGACCTGTCGCGCTGCCAAGCGGGTGGCGTGCTCCTCGTCGCGGCCGACCTGACCCGGGCGAATCTCGCCAAGGCGACCCTGGTCGGATGTCGCGCCGACCACGCCGTCGCCATCGACGTCACGCTCCGCAAGGCTGATCTTGAAGAGGCGAGCCTGAACGGCGCGGATCTACGCGGCGCCGTTCTCGATGGAACGAACCTGTCGGGCGCATCGCTGGTCGGCGCCGACCTTCGAGGTGCCAGCATGTGGACGGCGATGCTCTGCGGGACGGATCTCCGTCGGGCGAGGCTCGATGGAGCGCGTCTGGAACGCACCGTCGTCGATGGACTTCGCCTCGACGGCTCGTCGGGCCTGGAGTCGGCCAACGTGGTCAGCGTGGTCGTGAACGGCACCCTGCTCGAGGGCGCCGCAGCACGAGACTGGCTAGAGGCACAGGCAGGGAACCGCGCCGGCGAGGCGCGCTGAGCGGACGGGGGCCCGACGGAAGCGCCGCCCGCGCGGCTTCGTGCGCAGGCCACGCGCCAGACGTGGAACGCCGATGCGTTCGAGCGCTACCGCATGGCGAAGATGTCTAGCTTCCATGGCTCATCCCCCAGGAATGGCCTGCCGAGCGCACCCGGTCTCGACGCTGCCGAGGCCACGCGCCGGTCCGGTGCTTTGCGAGCCGCCGGCGACGTGCCTACTTCCGGAGGATGGCGGCCATCTTCTTGCCGCGCGCGAGCTCGTCGACGAGCTTGTCGAGGTAGCGGATCTTCTGCATCAGCGGGTCGGCGACGTCCTCGACGCGCACGCCGCACACGACGCCCGTGATGAGCTTCGCGTTCGGGTTCATGCGGGGGGCGCGCGCGACGAACGTCTCGAAGTCGACCTTGGTGTCGAGGGCGCGCTGGAGCCTGGTCCCGCGGTAGCCCGTGAGCCACGCGATGATCTCGTCGAGCTCGGCCTTCGTCCGCCCCTTGCGCGTCGCCTTCTGCACGTAGAGCGGATACACGCTCGCGAACGACATCGTGTAGATGCGTGGCTTCTTGTCCATGGCCCTCCTTACGAATAGCACCCGCCGGCTATCGGGCGCGGGTGGATGGCGCGCCGTACCGGCGGCGGAGCTCGGCGGCGATGCCACGCGCGACCGTGCCCTCGGCCATCCAGCGCATGACCTCGAGATCGAGCGGGCGGAGGGTCGGATGCGAGCCGTGGACGGTCGGGAGGTGTTGGCGAGGGCGCCGCGGAAGGCGCGCTGGAGGTGCCGCCCACCGACGCGCGTACGCGCGCTCCAGCTCGCCGCGTCCCCCCGCCGCCGGTCGGGACGGGCGTGACGACCGCGACCGAGACGTGACCGGCGCGCTATAGTTCAGACCATGGTCGACGTCTACGCCGAGTTCGCCGCGCTGATCCGCGCGCTCGAGGATGCGAAGCTCGACTACGCGCTATGTGGTGCGCTCGCGCTCGCGGTGTACGGCGCGCCGCGCGCGACCAAGGATATCGATCTGATCGCGCGCAAGGAGGATGCTCCGCGCCTCCGCGAGCTCGTCCGCGAGCTCGGCTTTGTCTTCGAGGCGCTGCCCATGGAGTTCTCGAGCTCCGGGATCGAGGTCCAGCGCTACTCCAAGCTGATCGATGGACGCCCGCTCATGCTCGATCTCCTGTGGGTCAACCCCAAGCTCGAGACGGTGTGGAACGACCGCCAGCGCGTGCCGTGGCAGGACGGCACGATCTCGGTGGTCTCGCGCGACGGCATGATCACGCTGAAGCTGACCGCGGGGCGAGCCCAGGATCTCGTCGATATCCAGAGCCTGACGGCCGCGGAGGGCGAGCGTGACAGGACCTGAACGCGACGGCCGAGAGGTCGCCGGGCGCCTCGCGCGGGCGCTCGCCGGCTACGACCCGGCGACCGCACGCGGGGGCGTGGACATGTCGCGAAGGGCGATCACGGGCCGGCTCGCCGATGCGCTCGCGATGTCGAGCCTGTGCCTGGCGCTCGTGCCTCGCGCCGCCGAGCCCTGACGGCCCCCGACGGGCTTCGGGCACACCACAACCCGCGCCACGGCGCTCGCGCTCGTCCCCGCGATCCACCGGGACCAGATCGGCTGAGTCGCCCGCGGCTCGCGATCTCGCGCCCCTTGACTGCCGCGCGCGCCGCTCTGGGCCACGGCTTGGAGGTGGGCGCCCGCGCCCCTCAGCGAACGGGTTCCCGCGCCGGCACGTCCAGCCCGCGGGCGCGCGCCAGGTCCTCGAGCCCGCGACGGAGGTGCTCGAGCGGGGCGCGATCCGCGTGGTCGTAGCGGAGCAT
>CAADGB010000362.1 GCA_900696455.1 uncultured delta proteobacterium | reverse complement strand
GCCGCGCCCTCCGCCTCGCCGTCCTGCTCGCCCTCCTCGCCGGCGCGATCGCCACCCTCGCGCTCCTCGGCCCCCGGCTGCGCCCGTCGTCGCCGCCGACCGCCGCCGCGCGCGACGCGGGGCCGCCGGGGCCGCTGCTGCCGCGCGACGAGCGTCCCACCGTCACCCCGGTGCGCGGCGCCGGCAGCGAGACCCTGACCGGCGTCGTCGTCGACGGCGCCGGCGCGCCGGTCGGCGGGGTGGCGGTGACCGCCGTGCTCGAGGCGGTGGCGGGGCGCGAGCCCGACGCGCCCGCTCCGCCCGACGGCGCCGCGGCGGCCGGACCGGCCGTCGTCCCGACCGGGCCCGACGGCGACGCCGCCGTGCCCCCGGCGGTGGTGATCGCGGTCACCGCCACCGACGGCCGGTTCACTCTGGAGGGCCTGGCGCCGGGGCGCCAGCTCCTCACGCTCGAGGGCAACGAGATCTTCACCGCCGAGGTGCGGTTCGTGCCGGTGCCCACCGACGAGCTGCGCCTGGTGGTCGCCCGCCGGGTCGCCATCGTCGGCCGGGTCACCGACCGCGGCCAGCCGCGCGGCGGCGTCGCGGTGGCGATCGACGGCGACACGCTGTCCGGAATCCGGACGGTGAGCGCGGACGACGACGGGCACTTCGCGTTCCGCGACCTGCCCGAGGGCACCTACCGGGTGTGGGCGTGGAAGGGCGACCTGGTGGCGCGGGCGCGCCGGGTGCCGCGCCTGGGCCGCGGCCCCTTCGCCCCGGTCGAGCTCGGCCTCGAGCAGGGGGCGATCGTCGTCGGCAAGGTCGTCGATCGCCAGACCGGCGGCGGGGTGGCGGCGGCGGTGGTCATCACGCCGCTGCCCGACGCCGAGGACGAGGCCGTCGACGAGGCGCCGCGCCACGCCCGCACCGGCGCCGACGGCGTGTTCCGCATCGAGGGCGTGCCCGACGGCCGGTGGTCGGCCGACGCCTGGGCCCCGGGCTGGCTCACGGTGTCGACGGTCGACTTCGCCGCCGGCCGCGGGCGACCCGAGATCGAGCTGGTGCCCGCCGGGATCATCGAGGGGCGCGTGGTCGCCGCCGACGGTCGGCCGGTGGCCGGCGCCACGCTGTCGGCGATCGAGGACGTCCGGGCCGGCGCCCGCGAGGCGTCGGCGGCGGCCGACGACGATCGGCTCCGCCGCATGAGCGGGCAGGCGCCGCGGCCGCGCGCGGTGCCGGCCGCGGCCGCGGCCGCGGCCTTCGCCGGCGACGATCGCTTCGTGCCTCGCGGCGAGCTCGGGGTGCTGCTCGGCCCCATCCCGTACCCGCCGCCGGCCGGCGCCGCCCGGACCTGGCAGGCGACCATCGTCGACGACGAGCCGCCGTCGCCGCCAGGGGCGCTCCCGGCGGTGGTGGCGGGCGGCGCCGCGTCGCTCGCCCCGCTGGCCGTGGATCCCGCCTACGTGCCGCGCTGGACCAGCGACAGCGACGGCGAGTTCCGCCTGACCGGGGTGCCGGCGGGGGCCTTCTGGGTGGTGGCCCAGGCCCCGGGCTTCGCGCCGGCGCGGGTCCGGGTCCAGCTCGCCCTCGGCCAGGTGCTCACCGGTGTCGAGCTGCGCCTGGCCGCCGGCGTCTACCTCGCCGGCCGCGTCACCAACCAGCGCGGCGAGCCGGTGGTCGGCGCCCTGCTGACCGTCCGCGCCAAGGACGGGCCAGAGCGCCTGGGCGCCGCCGAGAGCGTGGCCGGCGCCGACGGTCGCTACCGGGTGGGGCCGCTCGCTGGCGAGGTCGTGGTCCACGCCCGCGCCCACGGTCACGACGACGCCCAGGTCGAGGTCGATCTGGCCCCGCGCCCCGGCGACGACCCGTCCGCTGACCGGACGCTCGATCTCACGCTGGTGGTCGCCGACGCCGAGCTCGAGGGCGCCGTCGAGGACGCCGCCGGCCTGCCGGTGATCGGCGCCCGCGTCATCGTCGACGCCGGCGCCGCCGCCGGGCGCGCGGCGACCTCCGCCGACGGCGGTCGCTTCCGCCTCACGATGCTCCCCGACGGCCCGCTGGCCGTGCGCGTCGAGCACCCGGACTACCCGGTGCAGCGCTTCCGCGAGGCGCCGGGCGACGCCGCCCGGCTGCGCCTGCGCCCGGGCGGTGGGCTCGAGCTCCTGGTCATGGATCACCACACCGGCCAGCCGGTGCGCGGGGTGACGCTGGTCGCCAGCGGCCCGGGCGGGGTCAAGCGCGAGCTCGACACCGGCGCCGGCGGCCGCGCCCAGGCGGTGCCGCTCGAGGTCGGGACCTGGAGCGTGGCGGCGGCGGTGCCCGGCTACGTGCGCAAGACCCTCACCGTCGAGGTCCCGGCCGGCGACCGCCCGGGCCAGATCACCGCCCGCGACCTCCGGCTCGAGCTCGAGCGCGGCGCGGTGGTGGCCGGCGTGCTGCGCGATCGCGCCGGCGATCGGGTCAGCGCGGCCCAGGTGACCGTCCGGCGCGGCGACCAGGAGGTGACCACCCGCTCCGACGCGCTGGGGGAGTTCCGGCTGCGGGACGTGCCCACCGGTCACGTCGAGCTGGTGGCCGAGAAGGGCGGGGCGCGGGCCCGGGTCACGCTCGAGCTGCGCGCCGGCGACGAGCGGCTGTCGCTCGACGTCACGCTGGAGTGACGCCGCGACCGCGGCGGCGCGCGGTCCGCCGCGGGGCGCGGGCGGTCAGCCGCGGCCCGGGCGCAGGCGGCCGCGATCGAGGATCATCGTCTCCTCGTGGTGGATCTCGTCGCCGAAGTCGAGGACCGGCCGCGGCGGCTGGGTCCGGGTGCGCGGCCGGGCCGGCGGCACCGGCGGCGGCGCGCTCGGGTTGCGCGGCCGCGGCGGCGGCACCGGCGGCGGCTGGGTGCGCGACCGGGCGCGGGCGACGTGGCGCGCCGGATCGAGGATCATGGTGTGGGCGCCGTGGAGGTCGAAGCCGTCGGCGACGTGATCGGGCCGGCGCTCGGCGGTCGTGCTGTGCTCGCCGTCGGGGTCCTCGCCGGCGCGGGTGACCTGGCTGTCGGCCACGGCGTGGCTGGCGGTGCCGGTGGGGCGGGGCTGGAACGGCACCGCGGCCGGCGCCACGTCCTCGGGATCGCGGGCGATGAGGTTCTCGCCGACGTCGTCGGAGACGTCGTCGGCCAGCACGTACTCCTCGAGCATGCGCAGCTCGCGCTCGATCTCGGCGGCGAAGGCCTTGCGCACGTAGCGGCCGAGGTGGGAGCGCGAGTAGTTGGGGACGTAGCGGCGGAGGAAGGCGCGCAGGTCGGCCTCGACCTCGGCCGCGGTCTGGTAGCGCTGGGCCCGCGACCGGGTCAGGCAGCGGTCGGCGATGGCCTCGATCTCGGGCGGCGTCGACGGCACCAGGTCCGCGATCGGCCGGTACTTGGCGTCGCGCACCTTGATCAGCAGGTCCATCTCGTTGGAGGCGGTGAACGGCGGCACCCGGGTCAGCATCTCGTACAGGCACGAGCCCAGGCTGAAGACGTCGGAGCGGTGGTCGAGCTTGCGGCCCAGCGCCTGCTCCGGGCTCATGTACTTGACCTTGCCCTTGATGACCCCGGTCTTGGTGTTGACCTTCGACAGCGTCGCCTTGGCGATGCCGAAGTCGCACAGCTTCACCTCGCCGGTGTACGAGACGATGATGTTCGAGGGCGAGACGTCGCGGTGGACGATGCGCAGCGGCCGGCGCTTGCCGTCGACCGCGGTGTGGGCCGCGTGGAGCGCGGAGGCGACCTCGGCGGCGACGTAGGCGGCGTGCTCGGGCGGCATCGGCCGCTTCTTCTGGCGGCAGCGCTCGAGGATCGTGCGCGTGTCCTTGCCGTCGACGTGCTCCATGGCGATGAAGTACTCGCCGTGGGCGCGGGCGAACTCGTAGACCCGCGCGATGTTGCCGTGGCGGAGGAGCGAGGCGATCTTGGCCTCGTCGACGAGCATCTGGATGAAGTCGTCGTCCTCGGCCAGGTGGGCGAGGACCCGCTTGACCGCGACCAGGTGGCCGTGGCCGTGGGCGTCGAAGGTCTTGGCGCGATAGATCTCGGCCATCCCACCGAACGCGATGCGGTCGAGGAGGTGGTACCGGCCGAGCTGCTGGGCCCTGCGCACCTCCTGCCAGGGTAGCGGTTTGTCGCCGCGGTGGCGAGCGCCGGGGCCGTCCCCGAACGACGGCGAGCCTGCGGGCGCGGATCCCGTATACTGCCGCCATGGTCCGCCTCGCCCCTGGCACCACCGCCACCGCCCTCGTCCGCGTCGCCGTCGGCGGCGCGCTCGCCCTCGCCCTCGCCGGCTGCTCCAAGGCCGATCCCCGGCCGTCCGACACCGCCCCACCTCCGGCCGCCAAGGCCGGCCCGCCGCGCGCGGCCGCGCCCGGCGGCGTCGCCGCGGAGGGCAAGGCCCCGGCCGGCCCCGACACCAGCTTCCGCCTCACCGCCGAGCAGCCGGCGCCGACCACCGCCGGCGGCGAGACCGTGGCCCGCCTCGTCGTCCATCCCGGCGAGGGCTACAAGATGAACAAGGAGTTCCCGACCAAGCTCACGCTCGAGCCGCCCGCCGGCGTGAGCCTGGCCAAGAGCGTGCTGGAGCCCGCCGACGCCGAGCGCTTCTCCGAGGAGGAGCTGACGTTCGCGGTCAAGATGACCGCGCCGGCCGCCGGCGAGTACACGATCCCGGGCACGATCAAGTTCGCGGTCTGCACCGAGACCACCTGCGATCCCAAGAAGCAGCAGGTCGCGCTGGTGCCCAAGGCCAACTGATCCGCGGTGTAGACTGACCGCACGATGACCTCCTCGGTGCGGCAGACGCTGGCGACGCTCGGCGAGAGCATCCGCGGCCACTTCACGGGCACGCGGCGCATGCTGTCGTTCGCCGAGTACCTCGACCTGGTGATCGCGGATCCCGCCCACCAGCTCCGCACGTCGGCCCAGTACCTGGTCGATTGCTTCCACCATTTCGGCCACGAGGACGTGCGCTACCCGTGGGGCGAGGTGCGGCGCTGGAAGCTGTTCGACTGCCCGTGGGCGGCCGGGGAGGGTCGCCTGATCGGCCAGGAGGTGGCGCAGAACCAGGTCTACCGGGCGCTGGCCGGCTTCGTCCGCGACGGCGCGCCCACCCGCCTCGTCCTGCTCCACGGCCCCAACGGCTCGGCCAAGTCGACGCTCATCCGCTGCCTGGGCCAGGCCCTCGAGCACTACTCGACCCTCGACGCCGGCGCCCTCTACCGCTTCTCGTGGGTGTTCCCGGCCCAGCGGCAGAGCAAGGGCGGCATCGGCTTCGGCGGCGGCCCCGCCGGCGACGGCGCCGCCGAGACCTTCGCCTACCTCCCCGACGACCTGGTCGACGCCCGGCTGCAGGACGAGCTGCGCGATCACCCCCTGCTCCTGATCCCGGCGGAGCACCGGGCCCGGGTGCTGGCGCCCGCGCTCGCCCGCCTGGGCGACCAGCCGCTGGCCGACTACCTCCGCCTCGGCCAGCTCTCGGCCAAGAACCGGGCGGTCTACGAGGCGCTCCTCGCCAGCTACCACGGCGACTACGTCAAGGTCCTGCGCCACGTCGCGGTCGAGCGCTTCTACGTCTCGCACCGCTACCGCACCGCCTACGTGACCGTCGAGCCGCAGATGTCGGTCGACGCCAGCGAGCGCCAGGTCACCGCCGACCGCTCGCTGGCGGCGCTGCCGCCGTCGCTGCAGAGCGTCGCCCTCTACGAGTACGGCGGCGAGCTGGTGGGGGCCAACCGCGGCCTCATCGAGTTCGACGACCTGCTCAAGCGGCCGCTCGAGGCCTACAAGTACCTGCTCACCACGGTCGAGCGCGGCGCGGTGTCGCTGGCGAGCGCGACCCTCTTCCTCGACCTGGTCTTCGCCGGCTCGACCAACGAGGTCCACCTCGGGGCGTTCAAGGAGATCCCCGACTTCGCCAGCTTCAAGGGCCGGCTCGAGCTGGTGCGGGTGCCCTACATCCTCGACGTCCGCCACGAGCAGGCGCTCTACGCCGAGAAGCTGCGCGAGGCCGCCGGCGGTCGCCACGTCGCGCCCCACACCGCCTACGTCGCCGCGCTGTGGGCGGTGCTCACCCGCATGCGCAAGCCGCAGGTCGATCGCTACCCGGCCCCGCTGGCCGAGGTCGTGGGCAAGCTGGGGCCGCTGGAGAAGGCGGAGCTCTACGCCTTCGGCACGGTGCCGGCGGGGGCGACCCCGGCCCCGGCCAAGGAGCTGGTCGCCCACCTCCGCGAGCTCGTCACCGAGAGCGAGACCTACCCCAACTACGAGGGCCGCATCGGCGCCTCGCCCCGCGAGCTGCACGGGGTCCTGCTCAACGCGGCGGCGTCGACCCGCTACGCCTACGTCTCGCCGCTGGCCGTCCTCGAGGAGCTGGTCGAGCTGTCGCGGCAGGGCTCGCTCTACGAGTTCCTGCGCCAGGACGTGCAGCCCGGCGGCTTCCACGATCACAAGCGCTTCATCGACCTCGTGCGCGAGCGGATGATCGCCCGCATCGACGACGAGGTGCGGGCGTCGCTGGGCCTGATCGAGGAGAGCGAGTACCTGCGCGTGTTCGAGCGCTACGTGGCCCACGTCACCCACTGGCTGCGCAAGGAGAAGCTCCGCAACCCCGCCACCGGCCGGATGGAGGAGCCCGACGAGGCGATGATGCGGGAGGTCGAGAAGACCCTCGAGGCGGCGGGCAAGGCCGAGGACCACCGCGGCGCCGTCATCGCCCGCATCGGCGCCTGGTCCCTCGACCACAAGGGCGAGAAGCCGGTCCTGGCCGAGATCTTCGCCGAGCAGCTCAAGCAGCTCCGCGACGCCTACTTCGAGCGCCACAAGAAGGCGATCGCGCAGGGGGTGGGGGAGCTGGTCCAGTACCTCACGGACGGCAGCGGCAGCCCCGACGCGGTGGTGCGGGCCCAGGCCGCCCTCGGCGAGCTCGAGCGGCGCTTCGGCTACCAGCGCGACAGCGCCCGCGATCTGGTCGCCCTGATGGCGCGGGCGCGCTACCGCTGATCCCGGCGACGGCCGGGAGCGGCCGCCAGAACTTGCGGCCGCGGCGCGACGGCGTATCGTGGATCCGATGCGGTCCTTCGCGGCGCCGGGGGTGTGCCTGGTCGCGGCCGTCGCCACCAGCGCGGCGGTCGGCGCGCTGGCGCCGGGCCTCGCCCGCGCCGACTTCGAGAAGACGCCGTACCTGCAGAACGCCACGCCGCGCTCGGTGACGGTGATGTGGGAGACGTCGCGGCCGACGCCGGCGACCATCGTCGTCCGCGGGCCGGGCGGCGAGCGCCGGATCGAGGTCCCGGCCCGGGCCCGACAGGAGGTGGTGGTCGACGGCCTGGCGCCGGCCTCGCGCTACCGCTACGAGGTCCAGGCCGGCGACGATCGCGCCGGCGGCGAGCTGACCACCGCCCCCGAGGCCGGCGACCAGGTGCCGCTGACGTTCGTGGTGATGGGCGACACCCGCAGCTCGACCGAGGCCCACCGCCGCATCATCGAGCGCGTCCGCGCCGAGGTCCCCGACTTCGTGCTGGGCACCGGCGATCTCGTCGACGAGGGCCACGACCAGCGGCAGTGGCAGGAGTTCTTCGACATCGAGGGCCCGTTCCTGCGCGACAACGTCCTGTTCCCGGCGCTGGGCAACCACGATCGCCAGGGCCGCGGCCGCACCGCCGACAACTACCGGCAGTGGTTCGCGCTCCCCGACAACGGCGCCGATCCCGAGCGCAGCTACGCCTTCACCTGGGGGCCGGCGCGCTTCCTCGTGCTCGACTCCAACGCCCACAGCTTCGCGCTCACCGACCAGACCGAGTGGATGGAGCGCGAGCTGGCGGCGGCCCGCCAGGACCCGCGCCTGGTCCACATCTTCGTGGTCATGCACCACCCCCCGTACTCGATCTCGCTCCACGGTGGGCAGCGCGATCTGCGCGAGCGGTGGACGCCGCTGTTCGAGCGCTACGGGGTGACCGCGGTGTTCTCCGGCCACGATCACGTCTACTCGCGGGCCGAGGTCGCGGGGGTGCGCTACTTCGTGTCGGGGGGCGGCGGCGCGCCGCTCTACCCGCGGAGCCGCAAGCCGTCGCCCATCGACGTCGCCGCGGTCAAGCGCTTCGAGCGCGTCCACCACTACCTGCGGGTGCACGTGGTGGGCGGCCTGGTCGAGGTCACGGCGGTGCGCGTCGACGGCACGCCGATCGAGACCATCGCGTGGGGCGAGGCGCCGCGGCCGGCCCCCCCACCCCGGGTCGTGACCTCGGCCGGCGCCGGGACGGGACCGGCCCTCGCCCCCGAGCCGCCGGCGCCGCCGCGTCCGGGCGGCGGGGGGCCGTGGCCGTTCGCGCTCCTCGCCGGCCTGGTGGTGCTCGCCGCCGCCGGCACCTGGCGGCTCCTGCGCGCGCGCTGACCCGGCGCGGCCTGGAGCGACCGGCTCGAACCGCTCGGTGCGCTAGCCCTGGTGGGCGGCCCAGGCCGAGATCAGCTCGAAGTCGTCGATGATGCGCGAGTGGTAGTGGCCCCAGACGTCGGAGATCATCACCATCGACGACTCCGACAGCGCCGGCGTCAGGAAGAGGGCGTGGTAGTGGGCCTGGCCGTCCTCGGAGTCGCCCACCCGCGGCAGCGGGAGTCCGGACACCGGACAGAAGAGCTCGCACCGGGTGCCGGGGGCGATGTCCGTGAACCCGGCCTTGCGGCTGTCGCCGTGGATGGGGGACAGGTGGACCAGCCCCTCGCGGCCCTCGGCGCGGACCTTGATGGTCACCGCCGGGTGGCCGTCGAAGGTCACGTCCGAGATCCCGACCAGGTTGTCGCCGCCGGGCCCGTAGGCCTGGGTGACCACGACCACCACATCCTCGCCCTCGCTGCGGACGTCGACCGCGGGGTCGGCGACCGCCTGGTGGTTGCCGGTGACGCGGAGGTGCTTGCGATCGATCGGGGGCACGGCCCGAGGTCGCCACGGGAGCGGGCCCGGCGCAAGGGCGGCCCCCGGATTTGCCTGTTCGGGGGGCGATCGGGGCGCCGCCGGGGGGCGCCTCCCCACGGCGGTCGGGAGGCTTGTCCTCGGGCGCAGGATTCTCGATGATTTGGGCCTGGCCCGCGCCGGCAAGGCGCTTGCAATAGCCCGTGACGCCGGGGAGCCGCCATGAGGAACCTACCGCTCATCTGCTGTGCCGCGCTGGTGGCCGGGATCGCGCTCGACGCGGCCCCGGCGCTGGCAGCCCGCGTCGTCGTGCTCGAGGTCCGGGGCGACGACTCCAGCGAGTTCGAGGAGATGCTGGTCGAGACCCTCAAGACCCAGCACGACGTGGTCGAGTCGCGGGCCTTCGACCGCGCGGCCCGCCGCGAGGGCGTCGCCGATGATCTCGACGACCGCGCCATCGCCCGCGTCGCCCGCTCGCTCGAGGCGGTGGCGGTGCTCGACACCATGCTCGCCCGCCGCAACGGCGAGTGGGAGTTCACGATCCGGGTCCGCGGCCGCGACGGCAAGGTCAAGAAGAAGGTGAAGATCGAGCTGGTGGCGCCGCGGCTCGGCGCCCGCGGCAAGAAGAAGGTCGAGCGGGCCCTGCTCGAGGTGGTCGACGAGGTGCTCGCCGCCGACCGCGGCGTCGCCGCCCGCGCCAAGGGCAAGGACACCGGCACGGCCCGGGGCAAGGGCAAGGCCCGCGACGACGAGCCGCGGGTGCGCGCGCGCGGCGACGACGACGACGAGCCCGTGCGGCGGCGCCGCGACGTCGATCGCGACGACGACGAGGACGAGGACGAGCCGCGGCGGGCCCGCCGCGGCGGCGACGACGACGACGACGACGACGAGGAGGACGACGTGCTCGACGAGCGTCCTCGCCGCGCCCGCCCGGCGGGCGCCCGCGAGCTGCGCCGCGCCGGCGTGGTGGCCGAGGTCGGCTCGTCGGTCATCGCCCGCAAGCTGTCGTTCTCGTCGCGCCCCAACTTCGATCAGGCGCCGCGCGGCTACCCGGGCTCGCCGGTGCCCGCCGCCCACCTCGCGGTCGAGGTCTTCCCGGTGGCGATCGCGCTGCCGAAGAACCCGGCCGCCGGGCTCGGCTTCTACGCCGAGTACGACCGCGTCATGGGCCTGGTCACCCGCACCAGCCAGGCCATGGACGTGGCGATGCCGACGCGGCAGGTGCGCTGGGTGGTGGGCGGCAAGCTCCGCTACTCGTTCGGCCGCGCGCCGACCCTGCCCACGGTCTACGCCGGCCTCGGCTACGGCCGCCGCGCCTTCATCGTCGATCGCAGCGGGCTCCCGGCCGGCACCGCCCTCGATCTGCCGGACGTCGACTACCGCATCTACGAGCCGTCCCTGGGCGTGCGGCTGCCGATCGGGACCGAGCGCCTGGCCCTGACCCTGGGCGGCCGCGGCCTGCTGTTCAAGAGCGCGGGCGCGATCCAGGGGCCGGTCGAGTACGGCGCGGCCAAGATCACCGGCGCCGAGGGCGAGGCCATGATCGACGCCGCGATCACGCGCAAGGTCGGGCTCCGCCTCCGCGGCTCGTTCACCCAGATCGGCTACGACTTCGACGGCAACGGCGCCCAGACCAACAACCGCGACGGCGATCCGGCGACCGCCGACGTCGGCGGCGCGATGGATCGCTGGCTGAGCGCGACCGCGGCCCTCGCCATCGTCTACTGAGGCGAGCGAAGCGAGCCGAGTTCTTCTGACTCAGGTCGGCACCGGCGTCCTCGCCGGGACCGACCGATCGACCCGAGCGTGTGACTCCTTCACACGCTCTGAGCGTCCGGGGCGTCCTCCCGGGCGTCCGGGGCGTCCCGT
>CAADGB010000361.1 GCA_900696455.1 uncultured delta proteobacterium | reverse complement strand
GGCGGCGGCGCCGCGCCCGCGGCCGGTTCCGCCGCGAGCCCGCCGACCGCGTCGCCCGGACCGGCCGCGCCGACCACCGCGCTCGTCGAGCATCCGGCCTACACGCCCCGCCCGGGCCCGGCCTACCTGGGCGTCCGCGGGGTCGGCCTGCTCCGCCTCGAGGTCGACGGCACGCTGACCCGGGTGCTCGAGCACCGCTTCCCCTTCCACGACATCGTCGTCGATGACGGCGGCGTGGTCTACGCCTCGGCCATCGGCGGGATGTGGCGCCTCGAGGGCGGCCGCAAGAACCGGATCGACCTCGACGGGATGCCGCACGTCCACCTCGCCCTCGGGCCCGACGGCGTCCTGTGGTCGACCGACCGGCGCGCGGTCTACCGCTGGGACGGCGCGTGGAGCCACGAGCCGGCGGAGACCTTCGACCGCGGCCTCATCGGCGGCCTCGCCGTCGATCCCCTCGGCCGGGTCTGGGTGATCACGCTCCACGCCCTGTGGCGGCTCGACGGCGACCGCTGGTCCCGGCTCGACGCCTCGTTCACCGGTGGTCACGAGCCGTTCTTCAGCGCGATCACCGTCGCCCGCGATGGCGGCGTGCTCGTGTCCGGCCTGCACGGCACGTTCGTCCACCGCGACGGGCGCTGGACGCCCAGCCCGATGGACAGCGCCCGCCGCCTCGACGAGCTGGTCGCCGGACCGGCCGGTCACCTCGCCGGCAGCGGCGGCGTCGGCTCGCTGGCGGTGGCCGCGCCCGGCGAGGTGCTGTGGCGCGGCGAGCTCGCCGACAGCGGGGCGCGCGCCCGCCGCGCCGCGGTCCGCGCCGTCGACGGCGCCGGCCGGCTGTGGCTGACCACCGACCACGGGCTGGTCGTCCTCGACGCCCGCGGCGACCTGGTCCAGCACTGGGAGCCGGGCACCATCGCCGGCGTCACCGGCGAGGTCGCCGCGGTCGCCGTGGTCGACGACGGCCCGGCCCTGCCCTCGCCACGGCCGGCGGTCACCGGCGCCGTCACCGGCCGCGTGCTCAAGGCCGGCAAGCCGGCGGCCGGCGCCGCGATCGAGCTGTGCGCCAGCCCGATGCTGGTCTACGAGCACTCGCCGTGCGAGATCGCCACCTTCGTCCGCACCGCCACCACCCGCGGCGACGGCGGCTTCCGCGTCGACGACGTCCCGGTCGGCAGCTTCGGCGTCGCGGCGCGCCCCGCCGCCAGCCGCTGGCACATCCCCCTGCAGCTCGACTGTTGCGAGCAGCTCGAGGCGCGCGGCGGCGTCGACGTCGGCGTCATCGTCGTCCCCTGATCCACCCCGGCGCGGGCCCGCGGCGGGCCCGCGTCACGCACGCTCACCCGCCCCCCGGCGGTCCCGCGCCCGGCATGCGCCGGCCGTGGCCGCGCCACGCCACGCCACGCCACGACCCAGGAGAACCACCATGTCCCACGCCCTCACCGCCACCGAGCCCGTCCTCGCCACCACCCACGGCGGCCTGTTCAAGAGCAAGCTGCGCATGCAGCTCGGCCGCTTCGAGCTGACCCCGCAGCGCGTCGTCTACTACCAGAAGAGCACGCTGTTCCTGCTGTTCGGCGCGCTCGGCATGCTGCTGTCGCGCTACGCGGCGGGCACGCGCGCCCTCGACCTCGAGCTCGTCCGCATCGCGGCGGTGGCGCGCGGCAAGCACGGCTTCAACAAGAACATCCTCGACGTGACCATGAGCGATGGCACCCGCCACCGGATCAGCCTCGATCGCTTCGACGAGTTCACCGCCCAGCTCCGCGAGCAGCTCGCGCGCCAGGGCCGCCTCGACCCCGCCGCCGGCGAGCCGTGGGCGCTGCGGGCGCCGGCCCAGGCCTGAGCCGAGCGCAGCGAGGCGGCTCTGGTCCGGATGAGATCGGACGAGCCCGTCAGCGGGCGAGGTCGATCGATCGAAGGAGAGCCTGGCATCGATTCGATGACAGGCTCTGAGCCGAAGCGCAGCCGCCGAGGCGATCTGGTCCGACTCAGGTCGGCACCGGCGTCCTCGCCGGGACCGACCGATCGACCAGAGCGTGTGATTCCCTCACACGCTCGACCCGTCACGCGCACCCGACGCGCGGCGACGCGACGCGACGCGACGCCGGGCGACGCCGGGCGATGTCAGGCGCGCGCGACCTCGACCCGGGCGTCGTTGTAGCAGGCGCCGCCGGCGAGGTCGGTGAGCGTGGCCGGGATGAGGGCGGTGGCGGCCTGGCCGTTGCGGGTGTGGAAGCGCCACAGCCCCTTGGCCAGCACCACCACGCCGGGGCGGACGTGCGTCGACAGCGCCGCCCGGCACACCACCTCGCCGAGCTGGTTCCAGATGCGGATCGGGTCGCCGGCGGCGATGCCGCGCGCCGCCGCGTCGTCGGGGTGGAGCTCGGCCGCGGCCTCGCCCTTGCGGAGCTGCCCGAAGGTCGAGCTGATCTGCTGGGCGATCGCCGGCGAGATCAGCGCCAGCGGGAAGCGCTCGCTGCCGGGATCGGGCGCGTAGTGGTAGAGGCCGCCCGCGACCTCGGCGTCGAGCGCCGCCGGCACCAGGTCGACCTTGCCGTCGGCGGTGGCCGGCGCCAGGTCGACGAACAGGCGCGGCCGCTCCACCGGCGGCTGCGCCACGCCGCGCCGATCGAGCTGCTCGCGCAGCGCCGCGCCCGCCGGCCCGGCGAAGATCGCGGCCGCCAGCTCGTCGTCGGTCATGGGGTCGCCGTCGCGCCACAGGCCGAGGCGCTCGAGCAGGGCGCCGAAGAGCTGGTTGTTGCTGCGAGCCTCGCCCGGCGGGGTCGCCACCGCCGGCGCGTCGTACAGGCGCATCGCCCCGTAGCCGCGCCGGATCTCGCGGTGCTCGAGGAACGCGGTCGCCGGCAGGACGACGTCGGCCCAGCGACAGGTGTCGGTGAAGACCTGCTCGTGGACGACGGTGAAGAGGTCGTCGCGGGCCAGGCCGCGCAGCACGCGGTTCTGGTCGGGCACGGTCTGCGCCGGGTTGCAGTTGTAGACGAACAGGACCTCGACCCGGGGCGTGGCCTCGGTGAGGGCGGCCCCCAGCTCGACCATGTTGACGGGGCGGGTGGGCGGCTCGGGGGTGGCGATCGCCGCCTCCGGCCCCACGCCCCAGCCGGCCTCGCCGTTGGACATGGTGAAGCCGCCGCCGCGCTCGCCGAACTTGCCGGCGACGGCGGGCAGCGCCAGCACCGCCGCCACCGCCGAGCCGCCGTTGCGGTTGCGCTCGAGGCCCCAGCCGGCGCGGATCACCGCCGGTCGGCTCTCGGCGTAGAGGTCGACGAACCGGCCGAGCTCGAGGTCGCTGATGCCGGCCTCGCCGGCGGCGCGGCCGATCGTCCACGGCTCGGCGCGGCGGCGCAGCTCGTCGGCGCCGCGGGCATGGTCGGCGAGGAACGCCTCGTCGGCGCGACCGCTGGCGAACAGCTCGCGGATCACCGCCAGCGCCACCGGCAGATCGGTGCCGGGGCGCACCGCGAGGTGGAGGTGAGCGCGGCGAGCCAGCGGCGTCCGCCGCGGATCCACGACGACCAGGCGGGCGCCGGCGGCGAGGGCGCGCTCGATGATGGGGACGAGGTGGATGCCGGTCGCTGACGGGTTCTGGCCCCACAGCACGATCAGCTTGCTGTGGACGTAGTCCTCGAGCGCCACCCCCGGCACCGGGCCGTAGAGGCCGCGGGCGGCGGCGCCCGACGGCGTGGCGCACAGCGTGCGCAGGCAGCGGCTGGCGCCGAGGCGGCGGAACAGCCGCGTCGCCAGCGCGCCCTCGGTGAGCCAGCCGTTGGAGCCGCCGTAGTGGAAGGGCAGGATGGCCTCGCCGCCGGCGCGCTCGCGGACCTCGGCGAGGCGGGCGACGACGAGGTCGAGGGCCTCGTCCCAGGTGGCCTTCCGGAAGCGCGGCACGGCGGCGCCGTCCTTGGGGCCGACCCGGATCATCGGGTGACGGACGCGGTCGTCGCCGTAGAGGTGCTCGGCGATGTTGCGGACCTTGCCGCAGATGAAGCCGTCGGTGATCGGGGTGCGGGTGCCGCCGTCGACGCGCTTGACCCGGCCGTCCTCGACCTCGACCACCAGGCTGCACAGGTCGGGACAGTCCAGCGGGCAGGCGGACTCGAACGTGGCCATCGCCTGCTTATAGCGCACGGGCGGCCTACATCCGGCCGCCGACCGACAGCATCCAGCCCTGGCCGCCGCCGGCGGTCGGGGTGAGCTGGGGCTGCAGCCGCGGCAGCCGTGGGGCGTCGAGGTTGCGGGTGAGGAAGGCGCCGGCGCCCAGCCCGATCGCCATGCCGGCCAGCGCGAAGTGCGCCTGCTGCTCGCCGCGCTCCACCGGCTGATCCTCGTCGTTGCCGACGACGGCGCTGTGCACGGCGAGGCCGGTGGCGATGCCGGCGAGGCCGGCGAGGTCGATCAGGGCGACGTGCTTGCGGCTGTACTCGAGCGTGCCGCCCAGCAGCACGCCGCCGACCACGCCCAGGTTGGTGCCGCCCAGGACCAGCGCCGCGCCGACCCGATCGTCGGCGTGGAAGACCTGGGTGAACCACAGCCCCGACACCAGCCCCCACAGCGCGCCGGAGTTGAGGAGCGCGGCGTCGCCGGCGGAGAAGCGGAAACGGGGCGCGGTGGCGACCGCGAAGCCGGTCGCGACGCCGGCGCCGACCAGGCCGCCGATCCAGCCGGCGTCGCTGTCGCGCGAGACCAGGAGGCCGACGCCGACGCCCTCGACGGCGCCGAGGATCGTGCTGGTGATGATGTACGAGCTCGAGCCGAGCTCGATGTCGTCGTAGAGGAAGTGGGAGCCGGCGCCGCCGATGGCGAGGCCGGCCAGGGCCCCGGGCGTGCCGAACAGCCCGTCGTCGGTGGAGCCGCCCACCGCCAGCCCGCCGACGATGGTGCCGGTGATCGACGCCGCGACCACGAGCTGGGTCTTGCCCGACTGCGGCGGCTGCGGCAGCGAGATGCTGACCTGCCGGGTCTCGCCGGCGAGGATCTCCACCTGCTCGGTGACCGAGGTGTAGCCCTTGGCCTCGACCGTGACCTGGCGGGTGCCGATCTCGACCTCGCCGCGGTAGATGCCCAGGGCCTCGAACTTGTCGTCGACGTAGATCCGGGCGTCGCCGGGCACGGTCTGCACCCGCAGCGTGCCGCGGCGAGGGGCGAGCCGGAACGAGAAGCTGTAGGGCTGGCCGATGCCGACCCGCAGCGGGCGCCGGATCGTCTCGTGGCCCGGCTTCTCGACGATGAGCGTGTAGTCGCCGGCCACCACCGACAGCCGCTCGCCGTCGCGCTCGGTGGCGACCGGGCCGGCGTCGCTGGCGAGCGTGATCGTGGCGCCGCTGGGCTCGGTGGCGACCGTGACCGACGAGCGGAGCTGGCGCAGCACCTGGACGCGGGTGGAGATCGCGCGGCGCTCGTCGGGATCGCGCTGGTCGGCGACCAGGAGGTAGCGCTCGAAGTAGGCCACCGCCTTCTCGTACTGGACCATGCGCTCGTAGCTCTGGGCGATGTCCTTGAGCAGGCCGGCGGCCAGCGCCGGCACCAGGCAGTAGGCCTGCACCAGCTCGTCGACGGCGCCCTGGTAGTCGCCCTGGACGTGGAGGACGCTGCCGCGGTCATAGCGCTCGGCCGCCATCGCCTCGAGCCGCGCCGCCGGCACGTCGGGCGGGCGCGGACAGTCGTCGATCTCGAGGGCGAGCGGGGCCCGGCCGATGAAGCCCGAGTCGATCGACGCAGGTTGCGCCTCGGCCGCCGCCGCCGCGGCAGCCACGACGACGAGCACGGCGCGCACGGTCGTCACCGCGGCCGGTCGCGCGTGAACGGGTTACCACCCCAGTCGCCGCCGGCGGCGCCGCTGCCCTTGTCCTCGGCGCCGCCCTTGCCGTCGCCGCCGCCCTTGCCGTCGCCGGGGCCCGGCCCCCGGTCGCCGCTGGGGCCCGGGCGCTTGATGACCTTGCGGCCCTCGCCCTGCTTGACCTTGCGCAGCACGCACGGCACCGCCTTGCCCTGGTCGGTGGCGGGGCGGATGTTGCACTCGGCGTCGTGGTAGCCGTCGAGCGACGCCACCAGCTTGACGGTCTCGCTGGTGAGCGGCCACTCACCGTCGTAGGGCGCGGCGCCGAGCGGGCGCGAGCCCTCGAACAGCATGGCGCCGGCGGGCGTGGTCTCGATCCGGACCTTGACCAGTTGCACCGACGGTGGCGGCGGCGGCAGCGGCGGCCCGGCGTCGATCGCCGTCTCGACGGGGCCGACCGCGCCGGCGTCGACGCTCACCGACGGCGCGACGGCCCGCGGCGCGCCGCCCCCCATCGTGGCGGTCACGGTCACGGCCACGGCGGCGATGATGCCGGCGATGACCGCCGCCCACGCCACCAGCCGCAGGCCGCTGGGCCGCGCCGGGCCGCGCCGCGGGCCGGTGATGCGGGCGCGCTGGGTGGAGTGGGTCGGATCCTCGGCCAGGACGGTCAGGTCGGCGAGGATGTCGGCGGTGGACTGGTAGCGATCCGCGCGGTCCTTGGCCAGGGCCTTGAGGATCACCGCCTCGAGCTCCTCGGACAGCTCGGGGCGGACCGCGCGCGGCGACCGCGGCTCGTCGTTGAGCACCTGCGAGATGATCGACAGGTAGTTGGCGCCGGAGAACGGCACCCGCCCGGTGGCGAGCTCGTACATGATCACGCCCAGGGCGTAGATGTCGATGCGGTGATCGAGATCCTCGTCGCCGCGGGCCTGCTCCGGCGACATGTAGAGCGGCGTGCCCAGCACCATGCCGGTCTGGGTCAGGCGCGGCGAGTCGTCCTCGCCGGCGTCGGAGCTGCGCAGCGACTTGGAGATGCCGAAGTCCACCACCTTGGCGAAGTCGCGGTCCTTGCGACGGAGGAGGAAGACGTTCTCGGGCTTGACGTCGCGGTGGACGATGCCCTTGGCGTGGGCGGCGCCGAGCGCCGACGCGATCTGGTGGGCGATGTCGACGATGCGGGCCTCGGGGAGCGGCCCCTCGCGCGCGAGGAGCTCGGCCAGCGACTCGCCCTCGAGGAACTCCATCACCACGAACGTGCGACCGTCCTCGGTCTGGCCGAAGTCGGTGATGTCGATGATGTGCTCGTGGCCGATCGACGAGGCCAGCCGCGCCTCTTGTTCGAGGCGCGCCACCACCTGCTCCTTGCGCGCGTACTTGTCGAGCAGGACCTTGACCGCGACCCGCTTGCCGATGAGGACGTGGGTCGCCTCGTAGACCGCGCCCATGCCGCCCTGCCCGATCTTGCGCGTCACCGAGTAGCGGCCGAGGAGCGTGGTGCCGACCAGATCCTCGCGCGGCTGCGCCGTCAGGTGGGCCGACGCCGATGCCTTGGCCTCGGGCTCGGTGTGCTCGACGGGCGACGAGATCGCCATCGCGACCGCGGTGTCGGCGGCGCCCATCGCCCCCGACTCGCCGGCGGCGCCGGGCTCGCTGCGCACCACCGCCCGCACGGGGACCGCGGCGCGCGCACCGCTGTCGCCGGGCGTGTCGTCGCCCTGGCCTCGTCGGGTCATGTGTCGACCGAAATGCTACGGGCCAGGTGGGGACAAGTCAACGACGGGCCCGTCCGGCGCGCCGCAGCAACTGCGCGACCTCGCAGGGTTTCGCGAGTTGCCTGGAGCTGCCAGCCCGGCGACGGGCGCCGCCCCGACCGGATCGGGGTTCAGTACCGGTAGTGATCCGGCTTGAACGGGCCGTCGACCGGGATGCCGAGGTAGTCGGCCTGCTCCTGGGTCAGCCGGGTCAGGCGGACGCCGACCTTGCCGAGGTGCAGCCGCGCCACCTTCTCGTCGAGCTTCTTGGGCAGGACGTAGACCTGGCCGGGGGCGAAGCTGAGCCCGGTCACCTCGTCCTTGCCGCGGGTCGCGCTCGCCCACAGCGCCATCTGGGCGATGGTCTGGTTGGTGAACGAGTTGGACATCACGAACGACGGGTGGCCGGTGGCGCAGCCGAGGTTGACCAGGCGACCGCGGGCCAGCAGCGTGATGCGCTTGCCCGACGGGAAGATGAACTGATCCACCTGCGGCTTGATGTTCTCCTCCTTGATCTCCTTGTTGCCCTCGAGCCAGGCGACCTGGATCTCGCTGTCGAAGTGGCCGATGTTGGCGAGGATGGCCTCGTCCTTCATGACCATCATGTGCTCGCCGCGGATCACGTCCATGCAGCCGGTGGCGGTGACGAAGATGTCGGCGACCGGCGCCGCCTCCTCCATGGTCACGACCTCGTAGCCCTCCATCGCCGCCTGCAGCGCGCAGATGGGGTCGATCTCGGTGATGAGCACCCGGGCGCCGAGGCCGCGGGCGGCGTGGGCGCAGCCCTTGCCGACGTCGCCGTAGCCGGCGACCACGACCACCTTGCCGGCGACCATGACGTCGGTGGCGCGCTTGATGCCGTCGAACAGCGCCTCGCGGCAGCCGTAGAGGTTGTCGAACTTCGACTTGGTGACCGAGTCGTTGACGTTGATGCAGGGGAAGAGCAGCGCGCCCTGCTTGGCCATCTCGTAGAGGCGGTGGACGCCGGTGGTGGTCTCCTCCGACACCCCCTTGACCTCGGCGGCGAGGCGGGTGAAGCGCTGCGCGTCGCGGGCCAGGCTCTCGGTGAGCACGCTGAAGATGACGCGCATCTCGTCGTTGGTGGCGGTGGCCGGGCTGGGCGCGGCGCCCTTCTTCTCGGCCTCGACGCCCTTGTGGACGAGCAGGGTCAGGTCGCCGCCGTCGTCGAGGATGAGGTTGGGGCCCTTGCCGCCCTTGAAGGCGTCGAGCTGGAGGCCGATGTTCTGCCAGTACTCCTCGAGGGTCTCGCCCTTCCAGGCGAAGACCGGCACGCCGGCGCGGGCGATGGCGGCGGCGGCCTCGTCCTGGGTCGAGTAGATGTTGCACGAGGTCCAGGTGACCTCGGCGCCGAGCGCGACCAGGGTCTCGATCAGCACCGCGGTCTCGATGGTCATGTGGAGGCAGCCGGCGATGCGGGCGCCGGCGAGCGGGGCCTGGCCCTTCCACTCCTCGCGCAGCGCCATGAGACCCGGCATCTCCTTCTCGGCCATGCGGATCTTCTTGCGGCCGAGCTCGGCCAGGTTGATGTCCTTGATCTTGAAGGCGGGGAACTCGGTGCGCGTGTCCATGAGGGTCTCCAGGTTCGGGTCGGTTCGGGTCGGTTCGGGTCGGCTCGGGTCGGGTCGGGTTCGGGTCGGATCGGATCGGGGTTCGGGTCGGCTCGGGTCGGCTCGGGTCGGGTCTCGACGTGGCGTCGGTGCCGACCGGAGGAGGCTAGTGGAGCGCGCGCGGCGGGCGGCGGGCGGCCGCGAGCTGGAGCGCCGGGCGCGCGGGGATGGGCAGCGGCGCCAGCGCCGCGGGCTCGAGGTGCGCGGCGGCGAGCCAGGTGGCGAGCTTGGCCGGCTCGAAGCCGAGCCAGACCACGCCGGCGTCGCGCAGCGTCTCGTCGTCGTGGGGCACGTGGTCGACGAGGACCAGGTGGCCGCCGGGCCGCACCAGGCGGGCGGCGGCGACGACGACATCGGCCGGGCGCGCGGCGTGGCAGAGGACGCGGGCCAGGAGCACCAGGTCGGCGCCGCCGCGCTGACCGACCTCCTCGGCGATGGCCGGATCGTCGACGTCGCCCTCGCGCAGGCGGACGTTGGGCAGCCCCCAGGCCGCGACCCGCGCCGCGCAGCGGGCGAGGCGCGCCGGGCTGCGGTCGACCGCGACGACGCGATCGTAGAGCGGCGACAGCAGCGGCAGCAGCGCGCCGTCGCCGGTGCCGGCGTCGATGGCCAGGGCGCGACCGGGCAGGAGCGGCGCCAGGATCGACAGCCACGGCAGGAGCTGATCGACGGGCGCCGGCGCGGCGTCGTCGACGGCGCGGGCGTCGAAGTAGCGGCGCGACGCCTCCTCGCGCTGCGCCACCACCGCGGCGATCCGCGCCAGGCTGCCGTCGCGAGTGCACAGCGCGCGCCCCTCGGCCAGCGCGGCCGCGATCACCGGGTCGCGCCCGACCTCGCCGCCCGCCGCGCGCAGGAGCGTCCGCGTCCCGTCGCGCCGCGCGCTCACCAGCCCCGCCTCCCGCAGCGGCTGCGACTTCTTGGTCACCTGCGGCTGGCTCTCCCCCAGCAGCGCCCCCAGCTCCCCCACCGTCAGCTCCTCCTCCGCGCACAGCGCGAGCAGCCGCAGCCGGCTCTCGTCACCGAGCAGCCGGAACAGGTCCGCACGAGGGCTCACCGCCAGATTCACCCCATTCATATATTCCAACATTCGAAAGAAAGCAACACAAACAACATCAAGCACATCCCCCGAGGGGACAGGATCTACCCACTCAACAATCTGAAATTGCAGACGAATTCGACCTCACTGCGTTTCGGTTCCCGGACCATTAAATAGTTGATTTCGTTGCCATTATCGATCGGATCACGCAGATCAGCGTCGGCGCCAGTGCCACTCCTCGACGAGAGCTCCGTCGGAACGCAGTACCCTCATAAAGCCAATGGAAATCGTCGGGATAGAGGATAGGATCCTGTCCCCTTGAGCGATCTGGTGGTCAACGCGCGGGTGACGATTCCGGCCGACGAACTGCGAGAGGCGTTCGTGCGCTCGGGCGGGCCGGGTGGGCAGAACGTCAACAAGGTGGCGAGCAAGGTGGAGCTGCGGTGGACGCCGGCCACGTCACTGGCGCTGACGTTCGACGAGCGGACGTGGGTGCTGCAGCGGCTGGGCGGGCGGCTGACGCTCGACGGCGAGCTGATCGTGACGTCGGACCGCTACCGCGATCAGCCGCGCAACCGCGCCGACGCCGCGGAGAAGCTGGCGGCGATCGTGCGCACGGCGCTGGAGCGGCCCAAGCCGCGCCGCGCGACCCGGCCGAGCAAGGGCTCGAAGGAGCGGCGGATCGCCGCGAAGAAGCGCCGCGGCGCGATCAAGTCGGGGCGGCGCAGCGGCGGCGAGACGCTGCACTGACGCCGGCGGCGCAGCGGCGAGACGCTGCACGGACGCAGATGGCGATGCCGCGACCTTGGCGCGCAGCGCCGCGACCTTGGCGCGCAGCGCCGCGCGCGCGAGGCGTCAGGCGCGCTTGCGCTTCTTGGGCGCCTTCTCCGCTTCCTCGTAGAGGCGGAGCTCGGTCTCGGCGGTGGTCTGCACGGCCTCGAGGTAGAGCGAGAGCAGGCCCGGCCCCTCGCCGCGCAGCGCCTCGTAGTAGCGCTGGCGATCGATCGAGTGGATCACGGCCACCGGGTAGCCCGCCTCCTGCAGGAGCAGGTTCGAGCAGATGCGGATCGTGCGCCCGCTCTCCTTGGCCCACGGGAGGATGGCCATGAAGCGGGTGTGGAGCACCGCCACCCGCTCGATGGGGTGCATCTGCCGCGTCGCCGGCTCGTCGATCCAGTCGGCGAGCTTCTTGAGCGAGGGGGCGATCTTCTCCGGCGCCGCGATGTCGTGATAGTAGAGCCGGTGAAGGGGGTTCTCCTTGCGGTACGGCAGGCCCTTGGCCTTCTCGTCGGGCGCGAGGATCCCGTAGAGGTCGCGGATGGTGTCGAACTTGAAGGGCTTCTTCTTGTTCGTGGCCAGCTCCTGGGCCACATCGCAGGCCTCGTTGAAGCGCTTGATCTCGTCGTAGGCCGGGATCAGCGATGGGTCGCTGATGATGGTCGGATCGATCGCCGCCTTGATCTCGCTGTACGAGAGCACGTCGCCCTCAAGCGCGGCGTCGTGGTGGATGAGCGAGATCCGGAGCCGCTGGAGGAACTCCTTGCGCATGGCCGGGTTGATCGCGGCGATGCGCGCCCGCCAGGCCTGGCTGATGCGGTCGACCTCCGAGAAGCGCGCGTCGATGTCTTCGGTTTCTTTGTAACGAAGCACGAAATAGACCCCGGTCCGAGGAGCGGGGAAGTCTACGGATCGGCCCCCTGAGCGTCAAGGAATACGTCTGTCCCGTACATGAACGTCTGTCCAGCATCCCGACCGGACCGACCAGCGGCCGGCCCCTGGCCAGAACTCCGGAATTCTCAAAAGTTGCGCCGTGCCCTCCACCTTCTCTAATGGGGGAATGGCGCTCGCCCAGCGCGCGCTCGCCGCCACCGTGGAGACCCCGCCGCCGCACATCCCCGTCCTCCTGGACGAGGTGCTGGACCACCTCGCCCCGCGCGAGGGGGGTACCTACGTCGACGGCACGTTCGGCCGCGGCGGCCACACCCGCGCCCTGCTGGAGCGGATCGGTCAGACCGGCCGCGTGATCGCGACCGATCGCGATCCGGAGGCGGTCTTGGCCGGCGCCCCGCTGGTCGCCGCCAGCGCCGGCCGGCTCACCTTGGTTCACGCCCGCTTCGGCGAGCTCCCGGCGGTGCTCGGCGAGCTCGGCGTGCCGCGGGTCGACGGCATCCTCCTCGACCTGGGCGTGTCGTCGCCGCAGCTCGACGAGGCCGCCCGCGGCTTCTCGTTCACCCGCGCCGGCCCCATCGACATGCGCATGGATCCGAGCCGCGGCCCGACCGCGCTCGAGCTCATCCGCGACCTGACCGCGCAGGAGCTGGCCGAGGTGCTGCGCGACCTCGGCGAGGAGCGTCTGCACCACAAGATCGCGCGGCGCCTCAAGGAGGCCGAGCGCGCCGGCGAGCTGGTCACCACCCTCGACCTGGCCCGGGTCGTCGCCGCGGCCTTCACGCCCGGCGACCTGCGCCGCCTGCACATCCACCCCGCCACCCGCACGTTCCAGGCCCTGCGCATCGCCGTCAACCGCGAGCTCGACGAGCTGGCCGCGTTCCTCGACACGTTCCCCGACCTGCTGGTCGCCGGCGGCCGCTGCGTCGTGATCTCGTTCCACTCGCTCGAGGACCGCCTGGTCAAGCGCCGCTTCCGCGACCTGGCGTGGACGTCGTCCCTGCCGCCGGCGCTGGCCGCCCAGGCCGGCGAACGCGTGCGGGCGGTGTGCACGCCGGTGACCCGCAAGGCGGTGTTCGCCGCCGACGACGAGACCGACGACAACCCGCGGGCCCGCTCGGCGCGCCTGCGCGCCTGCGTCCGCACCGACGCCCCCGACCTGCCCGCCCGCCGATGAAGCCCCGCGTCTACCGCCTGTTCCGTACCGTCAGCGCCGCGCCGCGCTCGCGCCGCACGATCGCGATCATGACCCTGATCGCGGCGATGATCAGCGCGCTCGCGATCAGCCGCGTGCGGGCGCGCCACGAGGTCGTGAGCCTCGGCTACGAGCTGTCGCGCGCCAACCAGGAGGTGCGCGCGCTGCGCGAGGCGTCGCGGCGGCTCGAGGTCGAGCGCGCCACCCTCACCAGCCCGGCCCGCATCCACACCCTGGCCGCCGCCATGGGCATGGTGCCGGCCCCGGCCGACGCCATCCGCGTCGTCCGCCCCGCGCCGGGGGTCGCCGCCGCGCCATGAAGCCGCCGGTCCGGACCCCGGGCGTCTCGCCGGCCGCGCGCACCCGAGCCTGGGTCGCCGCCGCCTTCGTGGCCACGCTCTTCGGCGGCATCGGCTGGAAGGCCTACGGCCTCCAGGTCGCCGACGGCGCGCGGCTGCGCGAGCAGGCGCTGCGCCAGCACCTCCACACCGTCGAGATCCCGGCGCCGCGCGGCCCCATCCTCGACGCCCGCGGCCGTCCGCTGGCGGTCACCGCCGACGGCGAGAGCGTCTACGCCAACCCGCGCGCCGTCGTCGACGTGGCCGACACCGCCGAGCGCCTGGCCCGCGCCCTCGACCTCGACGTCCTCACCCTCGAGGCCCGCCTGGCCTCGGGCAAGCACTTCGCCTGGGTCGCGCGCCACGTCACGCCGGCCCAGGCCGAGGCGGTGCGCGCCCTCGCCCTGCCCGGCATCGAGCTCACCGCCGAGCCGCGGCGCTGGTACCCGGGCCGAGCCTCGGGCGGCCCGCTGCTCGGCTTCGCCGGCGTCGACGGCAACGGCCTCGACGGCCTCGAGCTGGCGATGGACGAGCTGCTCACCGGCGTGCGCGCCCGCTTCCGCGCCGTGCGCGACGCCCGCGGCAAGACGATGATGGCCGAGGGCCTGGTCGAGGCCACGCCCGGCGCCACCGTCCAGCTCACGCTCGATCGCGCCATCCAGCACATCGCCGACGAGGCCCTGGCCGGCGCGGTGACGCTGCACCGCGCGAGGTCGGGCACCGTGGTCGTCCTCGACGTCGCCACCGGCGGCGTGCTGGCGATGGCGAGCTGGCCGACCTACGACCCCAACGACCCGGCGGCGGCGGTCAAGGCCCAGGCCCGCAACCGCCCGGTCACCGACGTATTCGAGATCGGCTCGGTCATGAAGATCTTCACGATCGCCGCCGCCCTCGACGCCGGCGTGACCCGCCCCGACGAGGTGTGGGACGTCGAGGGCGGGCGCTGGAAGGTCGGCAAGAAGCCGGTGATCGACACCCACCACGACCAGGAGCTCACCACCGCCGGGATCATGAAGCGGTCGTCGAACGTCGGCTCGGTCAAGATCGGGCTGCGGCTCGGTCGCGAGCGGCTGGCCGAGGCGCTGCGCCGCTTCGGCTTCGGCGCGCCCACCGGCATCGAGCTCCCCGGCGAGCAGGGGGGCCTGATCCGCGCCGGCAAGCGCTGGCGCGAGATCGAGCTGGTCACGATCTCGTTCGGCTACGGCATCACGGTCACGCCGTTGCAGGTCGCCGCCGCGCTCGCGGCCATCGGCAACGGCGGCGTCTACCACCCGCCCCGCACCGTGGCCCGGGTGACCGGGCCCGACGGCGCCGTGGTGTACGAGCGCGCCGACGAGGGGCGGGCGGTGATGAAGCCGTCGACGGCGGCGGCGCTCCTGCCGATGCTGGGCAGCGTGTTCGAGCGCGGCCGCCAGGGCGGCACCGCGCAGAGCGTGCAGGTCCCCGGCTTCAAGGCCGGCGGCAAGACCGGCACCGCCCACAAGTACGATCCGGCGATCCGCCGCTACTCCCCCGACAAGTACCTGTCGTCGTTCGCCGGCCTCGCCCCGATCGACGCCCCGCGCATCGCCGTCGTCGTCGTGATCGATGAGCCCGGCGGCAAGGACTACTACGGCGGCAAGGTCGCCGGGCCGGTGTTCGGCAAGGTCGTGAGCGAGACCCTGCGCTACCTCGGCGTGCCCGGCGATCCGACCGCGTTCGATCCGCCGCCGCCGGGGACGTTCCGCGCTCCCGACGAGCTCGCCGCGCCCGCCGCCGCGCCCGCCGCCTTCCCCCTGCCCGACTCGCCCGCCGCCCGCGCCGCCCGCGCCGGTCGGCCGACCGCCGCGCCCGCGCCGCTGCCGCCGCCGCCGCCGTCGATCGACCTGGCCGAGCTCGCCGCCGCCACCGACCTCGCGCTGGTCGACGACCCCGACGTGCTGGTCGAGGTCCCCGACTTCGCCGGGGCCAGCCTGGGCCGCGCCCTCGACCTCGCCCGCGCCCGCGGCCTGGAGGTCGTGGTGTCGGGCTCGGGGCGCTGCGTGGAGCAGGCGCCGGCCCCGGGCCGGGTCCCCGCCGGCACCGTGGTCACGCTGCGCTTCGCCGACCGCGCCGGCCCCGCCGGCCCCGGCGCCGGGCGATGAGGCGCCGCCCGGAGCCGGCCTTGCCAGCGCGGAGGAAATCGGGGAGGCTCCGCGTTGATCAGGTGACCACCTGTCCATGAAGCTCTCGCGCCTCGCCGCCAGTGTCCCGGGCGCTCGCCTCGTCGGCGCCGACGCCGACATCCGCGCCGTCACCTCCGACTCGCGCGCGGTGGCCGCCGGCGATCTGTTCGTCGCGGTGCGCGGCCGGCGCGCCGACGGCCACGGCTTCGTCCCGGCCGCGGTCGAGCGCGGCGCGGCGGCGGTGGCGGTCGAGCGCGAGGTCCCCGGCCTGCGCGTGCCGCAGGTGGTGGTCCCCGACGGCCAGCGCGCGCTCGGCCACCTGGTCGGCGCCGCCGCCGGCGCGCCCGCGGCGCAGCTCACCGCCGTCGGCGTCACCGGCACCAACGGCAAGACCACCTCGACCTTCGTGCCCGAGCACGTGCTGGCCGCCGCCGGCCACCGCCCGGGCGTGATCGGCACGGTCAACTACCGGTGGGCCGGCCGCACCGTCGACGCCCCCTACTCCACGCCCACCCCCGAGGTCCTCCACGGCACGCTGGCCGAGATGGTCGCCGCCGGCACCAGCCACGCGGTGATGGAGGTGACGTCGGCGGCCCTGGCCATGCACCGGGTCGCCGGCCTCCGCTTCGCCGTCGCCGGCTTCACCAACCTGACCCAGGATCACCTCGACGTCCACGGCACGATGGAGGCGTACCGCGCCGCCAAGGAGCTCCTGTTCCGCGACTACCTGGCCGACGACGGCATCGCGGTCATCGACGTCGACGACCCGGCCGGCGCCGCGATGGTCGCCGCCACCCGCGCCGGCGGCGCGCGCCGCCGCGTCCTGCGGGTGTCGGTCGACGCCGCCGACGACGCCGCCGAGCTCCGCCCCGAGCAGCGCGAGGCAGAGATCCGCGTCCTCGCCTACACCTCGTCGGTCGACGGCGTGTGGGCGCGGCTGGCCACCCCCGCCGGCGAGCTCGAGCTCACCGCGCGCCCGCTGCTCGGCCGCTACAACGTCGCCAACCTGGCGCTGGTGGTCGGCATCGCCCTGGCGCTCGGCCTGGCGCCCGACGCCATCGCCCGCGCCCTCGCCACGCTGCCCGGCGTGCCCGGCCGGCTCGAGCGGGTCGCCAACCCGGCCGGGCTCGATCTCATCGTCGACTACGCCCACACCCCGGACGCCCTCGACAACGTCCTGCGCACGCTGCGCCCGGTCACCCGGCGCCGCCTGCTCTGCGTCTTCGGCTGCGGCGGCGACCGCGACCCGACCAAGCGGCCGAAGATGGGCGCGGTGGTGGCGGCGCACGCCGACCTCGCCGTGGTCACCAGCGACAACCCGCGCACCGAGGACCCGCGCGCGATCATCGAGATGATCCTGCCGGCGGTGCCGCGGCCGTTCTACGTCGACGTCGACCGCCGCACCGCGATCCGCGCCGCGGTCGCCGAGGCCACGCCCGGCGACGTCGTCCTGATCGCCGGCAAGGGCCACGAGGACTACCAGATCCTCGGCACCACCAAGATCCACTTCGACGATCGCGAGGAGGCGGCGGCCGCCGCCGCGCTGCGGCCGCGCTGGACCGTGGCCCAGCTCGCCGCCGAGTGCGGGGGCGCGGTCCGCGGCGACGGCGAGACCGCGGTGAGCCGGATCGTGATCGACGGCCGCGCCGCCGCCCCCGGCGACCTCTACGTGGCCGTGCGCGGCCAGCGCTTCGACGGCCACGACTTCGTCGCCCAGGCCCGCGCCGCCGGCGCCGCCGCGGTGCTGGTCGAGCCGGGGCGGGCGCCCGCCGACGCGCCCGCGATCGAGGTCGCCGAGCCGCAGGAGGCGCTGGCGGCGATCGCCGGCGCCCACCGCGCGCGCTGGGGCGCGGCCGACGCCACCCGCCGGGTGATCGCCATCACCGGCTCGGCCGGCAAGACCACGACCAAGGAGCTGACGCGGGCGGCGCTCGCCGGCGCCGGCGCCACCCTGGCCGCGCTCGGCTCGCTCAACAACGAGACCGGCGTGCCGCTGACGCTGCTCGGCCTGCGCGCCCAGCACCACTACGGCGTGATCGAGATGGGCATGCGCGGGCGCGGCCAGATCGAGTACCTGACCCGCTTCACCCGCCCCGACGTCGCGGTGGTGGTCAACGCCGGCACCGCCCACATCGAGCTCCTGGGCTCGACCGACGCCATCGCCGCCGCCAAGGCCGAGATCTACCTGGGCCTGCCCGCGACCGGCGTGGCGGTGGCGCCCGCCGACGACGACCGCCTGACCGCGCGCGCCCGCGGCCACGGCGCGCGCCTGCTCACCTTCGGCGAGGCGGCGTCGGCTGACGTCCGCCTGGTCGGCTACCACCCGTTCGGCCCCGGCGGCGCCGATCTCCACGTCGACGTCGCCGGCGCCCGCCGCCGCTTCCGCCTGCCCATGATCGGCCGCCACAACGCGGTCGACGCCACCTGCGCGCTGGCGGCGGCGCTCGCCGCCGGCGTCGACCTCGACGTGGCGGTGGCCGGCCTCGAGCGGGCGCGGCCGGCGGCGATGCGCAGCGAGGTCCAGGACATCGGCGGCCGTCACGTGATCGTCGACTGCTACAACGCCAACCCGGCGTCGATGGCGGCCGCGATCGACACCCTGATGGAGCTGCGCGGCTCGGCGCGCGCGGTGGCGGTGGTGGGCGACATGCTCGAGCTCGGCGACCACGCCCGCGACGCCCACGCCGCGCTCGGCGAGCGCCTCGGCGAGCTGGGGGTGCCGGTGATCGCGCTCGGCGAGCACAAGCGCACCGTCGCCGAGGCCACCGGCGCCCCGGCGCTGGCCTGGACCACCGACGACCCGGCGGCGGCCGCCCGCCAGGTGCTGGCCATCACCGAGCCCGGCGACTGGGTCCTGGTCAAGGGCTCGCGCGGCATGCGGCTCGAGCGCGTCATCGCGGCGCTGGCGGAGACCGCCGCCTAGCCCCGACCGCCCGCGGCCGCGCCGGGCTCCGCCGGCCGGACGGGCACGCCCCCCCCCCACGATCATGCTGTTCCACCTCTTCCACGACATCCTCTCCCAGTACGACGCGCTGTCGTGGCTGCGGGTCTTCCGCTACCCGTCGATGCGCATCCTGGCGGCGGCGATCACGGCGCTCCTGCTGTCGTTCCTGATCGGCCCCTGGTTCATCGACCGCCTGCGCTCGGGCCAGATCGGGCAGCAGATCCGCGACGACGGCCCCGAGGGCCACAAGAAGAAGGCGGGCACGCCGACCATGGGCGGCGCCCTCATCCTGTTCTGCTGGGTGGTGTCGACGCTCCTGTGGTGCGACCTCACCAACCGCTTCGTCCTCCTCGCCCTGTTCGTGTCGGTGTGTTTCGGCGCGATCGGCTTCGCCGACGACTACGCCAAGGTCACCAGGCGCAACACCAAGGGCGTGTCGGGCAAGCTCCGCCTCGCCCTCGAGTTCGCGGTCGCCGCCGGCGCCATGACCTACCTGTTCACCTCGGACATGATGTCGCCGGCGCTGCGCACCGAGCTGCAGCTCCCGTTCACCAACTTCTACGAGGTGTCGCCGACGCTGTCGGCGTGGCTGTACGTGGTCTTCGGCTCGTTCATCGTGGTCGGCACCGCCAACGCGGTCAACCTCACCGACGGCCTCGACGGCCTCGCGATCGGCCCGTCGATCATCAACGCCGGCACGTTCATGGTCTTCGCCTACATCGCCGGCGTCGAGACCACGATCATCACCGAGGGCGGCAAGGAGACGATCGCGCAATACCTGCACGTCGCCCACATCCCGGGCACGGTCGAGCTGGCGGTGTTCTGCGCCGCCCTGTTCGGCGCCGGGGTCGGCTTCCTCTGGTACAACACGTACCCGGCGAGCGTGTTCATGGGCGACGTCGGCTCGCTGTCGCTGGGCGGCGGCATCGGCATGCTGGCGGTCCTGACCAAGAACGAGCTGGTGCTGGCCCGGGTCGGCGGCCTGTTCCTGATCGAGGCGCTGTCGGTGATCATCCAGGTCGGCTCGTTCAAGACCCGCGGCAAGCGGGTCTTCAAGATGGCGCCCATCCACCACCACTTCGAGCTCAAGGGCTGGGAGGAGCCGAAGATCATCGTGCGCTTCTGGCTGGTGTCGGGCGTGCTGGCCCTGGCCGCCCTCGGCACGCTCAAGCTGCGCTGAGCCCGGCGAGCATGGACCTGCGCGGCAAGCAGATCGTGGTGGTGGGGCTGGCCCAGACCGGCATCGCCGTGGCCCGCTTCTGCCACCGCCACGGCGCCCAGGTGGTGGTCACCGACGGCAAGCCGGCGGCCCAGCTCGGCGAGCGCATGGCCCAGCTCGCCGACGTGCCGGTGACCTGGCAGCTCGGCGGCCACGACCTCGCCACCTTCACCGCCGCCGACCTGGTGGTGATGTCGCCGGGCGTGCCCACCCTGCCCGAGATGACCGCGGCCCGCGCCGCCGGGGTCGAGGTCATCGCCGAGATCGAGCTCGCCTACCGCGGCTTCGTGCCCGGCGCCCGGCTGCTCGCGATCACCGGCACCAACGGCAAGTCGACCACGACCGCGCTGACCGGCGCCCTGTGCGCCCAGGCCGGGCCGCCCAGCTTCTGCGGCGGCAACCTCGGCAACATGCCGCTCATCGACGCCGTCGACCACCCGGCCAACGCCGCCGGCGGCCTGATCGTCGCCGAGGTCGCGGCCTTCATGCTCGAGAACTGCACCTCGTTCGCCGCCGACGCCGGCGTCCTCACCAACATCACGCCCGACCACCTCGATCGCTTCGGCACCCTCGAGCGCTACGCCGAGATGAAGGGCCGGATCTGGGACTGGCAGCGGCCGGAGCAGGTCGCGATCGCCAACGCCGCCGACCCCTGGGTGGTGCGCGAGGCCGCCGGCGTGCCGGGACAGCTCCTGTGGTTCGACTCGCGGCCGGGCGCCGAGGTCGCGGCCGGCGCCTGTCTGTCCGCCGACCGGACGGAGCTCGTGCTGCGCGGGGTGCCCGGGGCGGCGCCGGTCGAGCGCTACCCGGTCGACGACCTCGTCCTCGTCGGCACCCACAACCTCGAGAACGCGATGGCCGCCTACCTGGCGGCCCGCGCCGCCGGGGTGGCGCCCGCCGCCATCCGCGCCGGCGCCCGCGGCTACCGCCCGCTGCCCCACCGCATGGAGTGGATCGGCGAGCGCGACGACGTCCGCTTCTACGACGACTCCAAGGGCACCAACGTGGCGTCGGTGGCGGCCAGCGTGCGCGGCTTCCCGCGGCCGCTGGTGCTGATCGCCGGCGGCGTCGACAAGGGCGGCAGCTACCGGCCCATGCTCGAGGCCCTCGACGGGGTGTGCCGGGGGATCGTCCTCATCGGCGCCGCCGCGCCGCTCATCCGCGCCGCCTGCGCCGAGCACGGCGTGACCTACCCGGTGCTCGATGCCGCCGACCTGCACGCGGCGGTGGCCGCGGCCGCCGCGCTGACCGGCCCCGGCGACGCCGTCGTGCTGTCGCCGGCGTGCGCCAGCTACGACATGTTCGACAACTACGGCCACCGCGGCCGGGTCTTCCGCGAGGCGGTGGCGGCGATCGGCGCCCGCCGCCTCGACCTGCCGAGCCAGGACCGCGCGACCTGACCGGCCGACAGGTCGGCGCCGCGCCGATCGCGCCCGAGGCCGCCGTCGCGCGTCGCGCCGACCGCGCCCAAGGCCGACGCCGCCCCCGGTGTCGCGCAAATGCGCGGTGGCCGGCGCTGGACGCGCGACCGCGCCGGGGGGAACCTCGGGGCATGATCCGGACCAAGCTCCTCGCGCTGGCGCTGGTGTCGAGCGCCGCCCTCGCCTGCGGCGGCACCGCGCGGCCCCGCTACGCCGCCACCGATCCCGGCCTCGACCTGTCGCGGGTCGTGCTCTACCGCAACGGCGTCGGCTACTTCGAGCGCACCGGCAAGGTGAAGGGCGACGTGCTCACCCTCAAGGTGCGCAAGGATCAGGTCAACGACCTGCTCAAGAGCCTCACGATCGTCGAGCGCAAGAGCGGGCGCGCGGTCAGCGTGTCGATGCCGCTCGACCCGCAGACCTGGGCCAACGCCGCGCTCGCCACCCTCCGCCCCGGCCAGGGCAGCCTGGCCCAGGTCCTCGACTCGCTGCGCGGCAGCCACGTCAGCCTGCGCACCGGCGGCGGCGGCGCGGTGCGCGGCCGGGTGGCGATGGTCGAGCAGCTCAGCGAGCCGGTCGGCGACGGCGAGAGCGTGCGGATCGATCACCGCGTCAGCCTGCTCGACGGCGACGCGCTGCGCGTGGTCAAGCTGTCGGACGTGCGCGGGGTCGTGCTCGAGGACGGCGACCTGGCGATGCAGTTCAACCGCACCCTCGACGCCAGCGCCGGCGAGGGCATGTTCCAGCAGGTCGCGGTCAGCGTCCGGCTGGCGGGCGCCCGCTCCCACGACCTGCTGGTCAGCTACGTGGTGGCGGCGCCGATGTGGAAGCCGACCTACCGCGTGGTCCTGCCCGCCGAGGGCCAGGGCCGGGCCCTGCTCCAGGCGTGGGCCGTGGTCGACAACACCAGCGGCGAGGAGTGGCGGGACGTCCGCCTCGCCCTGACCTCGGGCGCGCCCATCGCCTTCCGCTACGATCTGCACACGCCGCGCGACATCCCGCGGCCGGATCTCACCCAGGTCGGCGTCCACCGCCAGGCCGAGGCCATGGTCGGCGAGACCACGTACACGCCGGCGCCGCCGCCGCCGCCGGTGGCGGTGACCCCGCCGCGGCCGCCGGCCGAGCCCGCGCGCTCGCGCGCCACCCGCGCCGACGCCAAGTCGAGGCCGGCCGCGGGCCCCGGCGGCGGCGGCGGCCGCGGCGCCGCCGGGTGGGCCGCCGACGAGGAGCTGGCGGCCGGCGACGGCTGGGACGACCACGACGAGCCGGCGCCCGCGCTCGACGCCGACAGCCTGCGCCGCTCCACCCAGGCCCAGGCCCGGGCCCAGACCGTCGCCGGCCAGACCCGCTTCGAGCTCGGCGACCGGGTGACGGTGCCCGACGGCACCTCGACCATGGTCGCGATCGTCAACGCCGACGTCGAGGGCGAGGAGGCGTTCCTGTTCCGCCCCGGCGGCGCTGGCCGCGGCTACGAGGCCAACCCGTACCGGGTCGTGCGCTTCAAGAACTCGACGCCGTTCGTGCTCGAGCCCGGCCCCATCGGCATCTACGCCGGCGGCAGCTTCGTCGGCGAGGGCCTGAGCGAGACCGTGGGCGCCGGGACCAGCGCCACGATCCCGTTCGCGGTCGAGACCGGCCTCACCGTGACCTCGACCACCGCCACCGACCGCGACGAGCACCGCCTGATCAAGATGTCGCGCGGCGTGCTCGAGGTCGAGCAGTTCTCGCGCCGCACCACCACGTACACCGCCAAGGCCCAGACCCTCGACGCCGGCTTCACCGTGCTGGTGCGCCACGCCCGGGCCGGCGGCAGCTACGTGCTGGCCAGCAAGCACGAGGGCCTGGGGGAGCTGCCCGACGCCTACCTCCTGCGCCTCGCGGTCGCGCCCGGCAGCCGCGAGGGCACGCTCGCGGTGGTCGAGCAGACCCCGACCCGCACGACGATCAGCATCTGGAACCAGCCGGCCCTCGACCTGCTCGAGAAGCTGGTCGTCCACGCCGAGCTCGGCGCCGACGCCCGGGCGCGGCTGCGCCCCATCCTCGAGAAGCGGCGGGCGGTGGCCAGGCTCGACGAGCAGCTCCGCGGCCTCGCCGAGCGCCGCAACAAGCTCGACCAGCGCGCCAGCGAGCTGCGGCAGAACCTGGCGGCGATCGCCAAGAACCCGCGGGCCGGCGCCCAGCGCGACAAGTGGACCAAGCAGCTCGACGAGTTCGCCAGCGAGGGCAACAAGCTCGGCGCCCAGCTCGCCGACCTCGAGGCCAAGAAGCTCGACCTGCGGGTCGAGCTCGACGACGCCCTCGACGGCTTCGAGCTGGTGGGCCCGCCGGCGAAGTAGCGGCGCGGCGACGGCGGCCCGCGAACGCGCGGAGCGTGTGAAGGAATCACACGCGCTGATCGATCGGTCGGTCCCGGCGAGGACGCCGGTGCCGATCTGAGTCGGAGCAGATCGCCTCGGCTGCACCTCGGCGCGGGGCCCGCGAACGCGCGGGGCCCGCGAACGCTTACCCAGGCCTGACCGGGCGGCGCGGCGACGGCGCGTACAACGGGGCATGACCCTCCGCGCCCTCGCCCCCGTCCCGCTCACCGCGCTCCTCGCCTGCTCGACCGTGTCGGCCACCGCGCCGGCCGGCGACACGCGCCGCGACCCGCAGGCCGCGCCCGCCCCGGCGCTCGTCGCCCCGCCCCACGGCGCCACCAGCGCCGGCGACCTCGGCGGCGCCGCCGCGCCCGATCGCGACGCCGCGGCGCTGGCCGCTCTCCGCGCCGAGGGCCCGGCCGCCCTCGCCCGCCTGCTCGCCGCCCACGACGCCACCCGCGACCCCGAGGCCCGCGCCCGCCTCGCCGCCACGATCGACAAGGTCGCCGGCCAGCGCTACGCGACCCTGTCGCGCCTCTACTGGTACGAAGACCTCGACCAGGCGCGCGCCGTCGCCCGCGCCAGCGGCAAGCCGATCCTGTCCCTGCGCATGCTGGGCCGCCTCGACGAGGACCTGTCGTGCGCCAACAGCCGCTTCTTCCGCACCATCCTCTACCCCGACCCCGCGGTGCGCGAGCTCCTCGGCGAGCGCTTCGTGCTGCACTGGTCGAGCGAGCGCCAGGTGCCGCGGATCACCGTCGACTTCGGCGACGGCCGCGCGCTCGTGTCCACGGTCACCGGCAACAGCGCCCACTACGTGCTCGACGCCGACGGCCGCCCGCTCGACGTCCTGCCCGGCATGTACGCGCCCGAGGTGTTCCGGCGCGAGCTGACCACGTCGCTGGCGCTCCACGCCGCGCTCGCCGGCGAGCCCGCCCGCGCCCGCGCCCGCCGGCTCGTCGAGCATCACGAGGCGGCGCGGCGCGCCACCCAGGCCCGCTGGGCCGCGCTGCCGAAGATCGCCGTCCTCGCCGGCGGCCGCGCGCTGCTCACCGACGACGTGATCCGGCAGACCGCCGAGGCCGCGCAGCGCGCCACCATGATGAAGGCGTACGTCGAGGTGCCGATGCTGCGCACCGTCGATCTCGGCCTCGACCCCGGCGAGCTCCCCGACGACCTCGAGCTGTGGGCGGAGATCGGCCAGGCCCTGCTCGGCGTGGGCGCCGCGCCCGATCCGGCGCTGGCCGCCGCCGCCGCGACCGACCCGTGGCAGGTGGCCCCGGTCGGCCGGGCGCAGCCCGCCCCGGGGAAGGCCGGCCCGGTCCAGCCGCCCGCCGCGAGCCCGAAGCGCCGCGCGGCGCCCCGCCCCATCCTCTCCGCCGAGGCCCGCCGCCTGGTCGACAGCCTGCTCGCCGCGCCCGGCGCGACGCCGCTCGCCGACGCGGCCCGGGCCGCGGTCATCGCCCGCCTCGAGCAGACCCTGGTCGCCGACACCGCCCTCAACGAGGTGCGGCTGCGCCCGCAGATCCGCGGCCGCCTCGTGCACGCGTACGCACAGGGCGACGTCAGCTTCACCGACCTCAACGCCTGGATCTACGCCAACGTCTTCCACACCCCGGCCGAGGACGCCTGGCTCGGGCTCCTGCCCCGCGACACGTACACCGGCCTCGCCGGGGGCGCGATCATCGCCGGGACTTGAGCCGGCGTGAGGTGCCCGCGCTGACGGCGGACCACGTGTCGTCGGTCCCGCTGCCGCTCCGGAGCTACTGGAAGGTGCCGCTGAAGGAGACGTCGTCGATCGCCGTGACGCAGCCGTCACCGGCCGGCACGTTCCCGGACGGCGTGAGCACGGCGTGCTCGAACGTCAGCCCCTCGAAGCTGATCTCGAGCGCACCACCCGCCTGGGTCTCGATCGTCGTGATCACGACGGTCCCGCCGGTCGCCGCGTACACGTCGTCGAGCGGCGCCGGCCCACCCGGTGCCCAGTTGGCGCCGATCGTGACGCACACCTTGCACGTGGTGAGCTGGAGCTGCGGGCCAACCAGCGGGTACGTCCCGGCCACCAGCGGTTCCGGATCCTGCTGCGTGATGCCCCACAGGCTGATGTAGAGCTGGTCGGGCTCGGCGCTCTCCTCGAGGGGGATGAACAGCCCGCCGAGCCCGGCGTTCGGCTGGCTTCCCTGCTGCCAGGTCGCGACCCCGGGCCGCGCGCCCAGCGAGCCGAAGGCGGTACTCGAGACGTTGCACATGGGCGCCGCATCGATCGGTGCGTCGAGGGCCGCGTCGAGGGGGGGATCGGGCGGCGCGTCGCTGGCGCCACCACAGGCAACGAGGGCTCCGAGCAGGAACGTGAGGGAGCGCATGTGACCAGGCTAGGCGGCTTCGCGGCGCCGCCGGCCGGCAATGCCCGGCAGAGCTGCTGCCCCCGGAGTCCGAGCCCGAGCCCGTGCCCGAGCCCGAGCCCGAGCCCGAGCCCGAGCCCGGGGCGCGACGACCGAAAAAGTTGTCCGATCCCGGGGGGCTCGGCATCCTGGGCCCCGGTGCTGCCACCCCGTGATCCGTCGCTCGCGCCCGCCGCCGCCGCCGCCGCCGCGACCGCCGCCGCCGCGCCGCCCGCGCTGAGCCGGCAGACGCCGGTCGCCGAGGTCGCGGAGCGGCCGTACGACCTGATCCTGATCGGCGCGGTGCTCGCGCTCCTCGCCATCGGCACCGTCGAGATCTACGCCGCGACCGCGGTGCGGGCGGCGACCCGGCTCGGCGACGGCGCGTTCTTCCTCGAGCGCCAGTGCGTGTTCCTGGTCCTGGGCGGGTTCGCGATGTGGGTGGCGGCCACCCTCGACTACCGGGTGCTGCGCCGGCGGACGTACCCGCTGCTGGCGGTGTCGATCGTCCTCCTGGCCCTCGCCCTGACCATGCCGCCGCTCAACGGCGCCCGGCGCTGGCTCCTGCTCGGCCCGATCTCGTTCCAGCCGGTCGAGCTGGCCAAGCTCGCGCTGGTCACCTACCTGGCGGCGTCGCTGTCGCGCAAGGCCGAGAAGGTCAAGACCTTCACGATCGGCTTCGTGCCGCACCTGGTGGTGTGCGCGGTGATGATGGGCCTGCTCCTGCTCCAGCCCGACCTCGGCAGCTCGCTCATCCTCGGCGCCACCACCCTCGTCATGCTGTTCGTCGCCGGCGCGCGCGTCTCGTACATCGTCCTCGCGGTGCTGGCGGCGGCGCCCCTGGCCTACCAGCTCATCGTCGGCACGCCGTGGCGCCTGCGGCGGTTCATGGCCTACTTCAACCCCGAGGCCTTCGGCGACCGCGAGGCCTACCAGATGGTACAGGCCCACGTGTCGCTGGGCTCGGGCGGCCTCACCGGCGTCGGGCTCGGCAACTCGCGCCAGTCGCTGGGCTACATGCCCGAGGGCCACAACGACTTCATCCTCGCCCCGATCGGCGAGGAGCTCGGCTTCCTCGGCGTGGCGGTGGTGCTGGCCCTGTTCGGCGTGCTGGTGTGGCGCGGCGTGCGCGCCGCCCTCGGCGCCCGCGACACCTTCGGCGGCTACGTCGCGCTCGGCATCACGATGATGTTCGCGCTCCAGGCCCTGCTCAACGTCGGCGTGGTCATGGGCGTGGTCCCCAACAAGGGCATCACCCTGCCCCTGGTCAGCTACGGCGGCACCTCGCTGGTGGTGACGATGTTCCTGGTCGGCCTGCTCCTCAACATCGGCCGCCGCGCCCCGATGCTGCCCCGCCACCGCGTGCTGGCCAACCAGGTCCGCCCGCTGCGCAAGCGGAGCCGGGTCCAGGTCGTGGTCGCCTGAGCCAAGGCGGGCTATCCCTGGCCATGCTCTCGACGTACCTCATCGCGCTCGGCGGCGGCGCGCTCATCGGCCTGGCCGCCACCGCGCTCTGGCTCGGCCTCGGCCGCGTGGCCGGCATCTCCAGCATCTGGGGCGAGCTGCTCGTCGGCGACGCCGCCGGCCGCACGTGGCGCCTGGCCTTCGTCGCCGGGATGCTGGTCGCCGGCGTGGCGGCGGCGATGATCGCGCCGGCGGCGCTCACCGCCTCGCCCCCGCCCCTGGCCGGGGTCGCGGTCGCCGGCCTGCTGGTCGGCTTCGGCACCCGCCTCGGCAGCGGCTGCACCAGCGGCCACGGCGTGTGCGGGCTGTCGCGGCTGTCGGTGCGCTCGCTGGCGGCGGTCATGACCTTCATGCTCACCGGCGGCGTGACCGTCGCCGTCGTCCGCCTGGCCGGAGGCTGGTCGTGAGCCGCGCCCACGCCTCGGCGACCGCCGCCGCCTTCGTCGCCGGCGCCGTGTTCGCGATCGGCCTGGTGCTGGCCGGCATGACCCAGCCGACCAAGGTCCTCGCCTTCCTCGACGTCGGCGGGGCCTGGGATCCGACGCTGGCGTTCGTGATGGGCGGCGCGGTCCTCGCCCACCTGGCCGGCCTGCGCCTGGTCGCCGGCCGCGGCGCGCCGCTGTTCGCCGACGCGTTCGCCCGCCCGACCCGCACCGATCTCGACCTCCGCCTGCTCGCCGGCGCCGCGATCTTCGGCGTCGGCTGGGGCCTGGCCGGCTACTGCCCGGGGCCGGCGCTGACGTCCCTGGGCAGCGGCGGCACCGACGCCCTGGTCTTCGTCGGCGCGGCCACCGTCGGCATGTTGCTCGAGCGCGCCGCCCGCCGGTCGCCGGTCAGCCCTTGAACGTCGACGGCCCGGCGTCGCCGAACGGCTCGTCGCGCTCGCGCACGGCGGCGCGGAAGCCGGCGGCCATGGCCCGCTGCTGGAAGCCGTAGCCCTCGGGCGTGTGGCGGGCGATGCCGTCGAAGTACGTGGCCAGGGCCTGGGTCGCGTACAGCCCCTGGCTGGCCACGCTCTGGTTGAGCAGCAGCTTGTGCAGGACGAGCTGGTTGACGGGCAGCCGGGCGATGCGCTCGAGCAGGGCCTCGACGCGCGCGTCGAGCTCGGCCCGCGGCCAGCTCTCGATGGCCAGGCCCCACGCCACCGCCTCGCGCCCCGACAGGCAGTCGCCGGTGAACAGGAGGCGCTTGGCCTTCTCCAGGCCGATGCGGTGCACCCATAGGGCGGTCGTCGGCACGCCCCACACCCGCGCCGGCGGGTAGCCGATCTTGGCGTCGTCCTCGATCACCAGCAGATCGGAGCACAGCGCCAGGTCGGTGCCGCCGGCGACGCAGAAGCCGTGGACCTTGCACACCACCGGCTTGTCGCCGTGGAACAGGCTCATGAAGCCGCGGACGTTGCGCGACATCATCGCGAAGTCGACCGTCGGATCCCAGGTCGCGCCCGGGTCGTGGTTGCGCGCGATCACCGCCGGGTCGAGCGGGCTGCCGGCCGGCGCCTCGCCGGCGGCCAGGCCCTGCATGGCGCCCTCCGCCGACGCTGCCAGGTCGTAGCCGCCGCAGAAGCCCTTGCCGTTGCCGGCCAGGGCGATGACGTGGACCCGCGGATCGAGGTTGGCGCGCTCGACGCACGCCGCCAGCTCGCGCGGCAGGTCGAGGGTGATGCCGTTGCCGCGCGCCGGCCGGTTCAGCGTGATGCGCGCGATCCGCCCGGTCACCTCGTAGGTCATCGTCGTCAGGGTCTCGAGCTCCGCCATGCCCCGAACCTACACCGCCCCACGCCGCCGAGCCGTGCTCAGGATTTCACTCCGCGCCGCGACCGGGCCACACTCCTGACAGAGGAGTACCCATGTCGACCACCGTCCCCGCGTCCACCAGCTTCGTCCACGCCGGCCGCCGCATCGCCTACCGCAGCTACGGCAGCGGCGAGCGGGTGGTGGTCCTCACCCACGGCCTGCTCATGGACAGCCGCATGTACACCAAGCTGGCGCCGGCGCTGGCCGCCCGCGGCCACCGCGTGATCACCGTCGACATGTACGGCCACGGCGACTCCGACCAGCCCCACGACATGGAGGCCTACTCCATGCCCCAGTACGGCGCCGACGTGATCGCGCTCCTCGATCACCTGGGCGTGGCCCAGGCCGTCGTCGGCGGCACCTCGCTCGGCGCCAACGTCGCCCTCGAGGCGGTGGTGGCCGCGCCCGACCGCGTCCGCGCCCTGGTCCTGGAGATGCCCGTCCTCGAGAACGGCCTCGCCGCCGCCGGCGCGCTGTTCGTGCCCCTGGCCCTCGCCATCCGCGTCAGCATGCGCGGCATGCGCCTGGTCTCCTGGCTCACCCGCAAGATCCCGCGCACCAACTGGCTCCTCGACGTCGCCATCGACTTCTCGCGCCGCGACCCCGGGTCGTCGCTCGCCATCCTCGACGGCCTGACCTTCGGCCGCACCGCGCCCCCCGCCGCCGAGCGCCGCCGCATCCGCCAGCCGACCCTGGTGGTCGGCCACCCCTCCGATCCCATCCACCCCTTCTCCGACGCCGACCGCACCGCCCGCGAGCTCCCCGCCGCCCGCCTCGTCCGCGCCAGCTCCATGTACGAGTGGCGCTTCAGCCCCGCCCGACTCGACGCCGAGCTCGCCACCTTCCTCGACGAGGTCTGGGCCCAGCCGATGGCCGTGGCGAGCTGAGCCGGCCAGCGGCGGCGGGCGCTACACCACGACCGCCCGCCCGCCCCCAGAACTCGCCCCCTCGCCGCGGCGTTGCTATAGCTGCCGCCATGCGGCTCCTCATCGCCGGCGGTGGCACCGGCGGCCACCTGTTCCCCGGCGTCGCCATCGCCGAGGAGCTGCGCGCCCGGCTGCCCGACGCCGCCGTCCGCTTCGTCGGCACCGAGCGCGGCATCGAGGCCCGCGTGCTGCCGGAGCTGGGCTGGGACCTGAGCTTCATCCGGGTGTCGGGCCTCAAGACCGTGGGCGTCCTCGGCATGCTGCGCGGCCTGGTCCGCCTGCCGCGGGCGCTGTGGCAGGCGCGGCGCGTGGTCAAGGAGTTCCGGCCCGACGTGGTGCTCGGCGTCGGCGGCTACGCGTCGGGGCCGGTGGTGCTGATGGCGCGGCTGCGCGGCGTGCCCACCGCCATCTGCGAGCAGAACTCGATCCCGGGCTTCACCAACAAGCTGCTGGGCAAGGTCGTGCGCGCGGTCTTCCTGTCGTTCGAGGACAGCCGCCGCTTCTTCAAGCCCCGCAAGGTGGTGATGAGCGGCAACCCGGTGCGGCGCGAGCTGGCGGCGCGGCTCCTGGCCGCGGCCGAGACGCCGCGCCCGGCCGACGCGCCGGTGGCCGTGCTGGTCAGCGGCGGCTCGCAGGGCGCGAGGGCGGTCAACGAGCTGGCGTCGACGGCGCTCATCGCCCTCGCCCGCGAGCGCCCGCTCGCGATCGTCCACCAGACCGGCGCCGCCGACCTCGACGCCATCACCGCCCGCTACCGCGAGGCCGGGGTCGAGGCCGACTGCCGCGCGTTCATCAAGGACATGGCCGCCGCCTACGCCACGGCCGACGTCGTGGTCGGCCGCGCCGGCGCCACCACCGTCGCCGAGCTGGCCATCGCCGGCAAGCCGGCGGTGTTCATCCCCTACCCGTTCGCCGCCGACGACCACCAGCACCGGAACGCGCGCGAGATGGCCGAGGCCGGCGCCGCGCTGGTCCGCCGCCAGGCCGAGCTGACCGCCGAGACCCTCGCCGACGCCCTGCGCCCGCTCCTGACCGACCCGGCCCGGCGCGCGCAGATGGGCGCCGCCATGCGCGCGCTGGCCCGCCCCGCCGCCGCCGCCGCCGTGGTCGACTGGTGCGCGGCCGCCGCGGCGCGGAGGTGACCCACAGCCCGGCCGGGCCAGGCGTCCGCCTCGCTCCGCCGGAGGCCGGCGCCCTCGCCAGGGCCGGGCTCGCCGCGCGCGCGGATCCGGGCCCGCATGCCAGGCTGCGTGGCGGCCGTCCAGGCGCTGGATCGGGTCTGGACCGACGATCGAGCGCGCGCCCTCGCGCAGGCCTTCGGCCTCCTCGGGCAACGCGCCGGGCTGGCGTTCCTGCTGGTCCTGGTGGTGGCCGTGTACGTCGACGAGGTCTCCCGTACGGACACCGACCGCGAGAAGCGCGACCTGTGGGCCCGCAAGCAGAGCGAGCTGCTGCAGTACATGATCAAGGAGACCGGCGCCGACATCGCGGCCTACGCCGAGGTGCTCCACGAGGAGGCCAAGGGCCGACCGTCCGACCCCGCGGTGCTCCGCCAGCGCAACGAGCGGATCGCGTCGCGGATGGCGGACGCCATCGCCCGGGCGCCGCGCGAGGCCCCCGTGGTCGCCGAGACGCTGCGGGAGTTCCTGGCCGAGCTGGGCATCAAGAACTGGGACGAGCTGACGCGCCTTGGCCTCGTCGAGCTCCTCGCGCTGGGCGTCGACGCCTGGCTCGCCCGCCATCCGGACTTCCTGCCCCACGAGGCGCGCGTGCTCGGCACCGCGGTCGGCGAGCTGATCGGGACGATCTTCCTCGAGCGGGCGGTGATGCCCGCGAAGTGGCGGAGGGTCAAGGGGCCTGACGGGCGAGTGGTGCGTGCTGCGCGCGGAGTGCTCGCTGGCGGCACGGGACGCGCTCTCTGGGAGTTTGCTCGTCATCCGATCGACCGCTTGCGCAACAGACTTCCCGCACAGCCCGTCGCCCCTGCCGCCAGCAACCTCGCGGCGCAAGACGCGTTCGAGTGGACCGACAGGAGCGACTCTGCGTACCGCGAAGTAGCAAACGAAGCCCGAGACCACAACACATCGATGTCTCGCTCCATGCGGCGAATGGCGGCAGATCCGGGTCTCGCCGGTCGGCTTCGGGCCATCACCGCCCATGCAGCAGCACACGCCCCACCGGCCGTGACAGGCTTCTCGGAGTCAGAGGGTGAGGATCCAGCCTGGCCGATGGATGCCGTCACGTTCGTGCTCTACGCTTGGCTGCAGGCTGGCATCCAGCAGGTCATGTGGGCCTACGAGACGCTGGAGGACCGCGCATACGGCAACGACTTCCGGCTAGCGTCGCTTCTCGAAATTCTCGGGCTCGATGTCCAGCTAGATGACATGCTCGCGAGCACGCTGCGCACGGAGTTCGAGGCGCTGTGAAGACCGTTGTGACCACCAGATGCACTTCCGACGGCTTCCTTTCCCTGTGGGTGCTTGCCGCGGTCACTATGGGATGCTCCCGTACACCAACGAGCAGTCCAACCGTTGGCTCCCACCTACGCTCATCGGTCCCCTCCGACGTGGACGGTTCTGGACACACGAGACCACGAGTCCTCTGGGCCGAGAGGCTTCCGACCCCCCGGCGCGGTTTCGTTTCCGTCGCTGTCGACACGCACGGCAGCGTCGCGATCGTCGCCAGTGGCGCGCTTCACGCTGAGCACGGAGGCACCTTCATGGGCCACGACTTGCCTGTCACGCGCGGCCCGCAGGTAAGCGACGTTGGACTGCTCGCGCTACGAGACAAGGACGGGGCCGGCTGGGCACGCGCCTCAGATGGAATGCCGAGCGGCGCCGGCCTCACGATCGCTGGCGATCGACTCTGGATGGGCGTCCTTGGGCCCATTGGAATACCGTGGAATTCGACGCGCGCCAGCCTCCGGTGGCCTGATGGCTCACTCTGGCCGCCGCCATCTGGTCCCATCCCCTTCGCGCTGGTCGTGGGCGCGGAGTCCTCGCAGGACGAGAGCCTCGCGGTCGACAGACCTGGATGGCGGGGGCTGATCGGGCTCCCCGTCGGGCACGTCCACGAGACGGTGTTCCTCTTGCTCGGTACGTACTCCCGCGGGTTCGACAGGATCGCGGCCTGGATGGATGGAGGTCCGCGCTGGACGCTCGACGTCGCGCCTCCGCGGTCCACCGCGACCGCCACGGAAGAGGCCGGCTTCCATGGTGCGGCCGTCGTGGGCGACGAGGTCGTCGCCTGCCTGTCGGCGATGGGAAGGTCGCTCAGGGTAGGGCGAGCGCCGCCCATCCCGCTCGTGGGCTACGAGAAGCGGTTCGGGGGTGTCGTCCTCTGGGTCTCCGCCGAGACCGGCCGAGTCATGCAGTCGCTGCTGCTCCGTGGCCGCGCCAGCTCTGAGGAGCCGTGCTCGGGATTCGCGGCCGTCCGCGGGGGCGTGGTGCTAGCCGAGGAGCGCGCGGTCCGGTTCGTCCCCCGTAACGGCGGGCCGAGCACGGTCCTCCTGCCGCTCACCGACCGCCGGCTGGTGTGGATCGCCGGCGATGGCGGCGATCAGGTGATCGTCGCCGCCGTGGGCGAGGACAAGCGCACCACGCTCACCGTGATCGACACGGCGCGCGAGCGCATCCGCTGGCAGCACGAGCTGGGCGCCGGCGTCGCGGTCCACTCGGTCGCGATCCACGGCGACGTCGTCGCCCTCGGCGGCCGCCGCCTGTTCGAGCTCGACCTCGAGTCCCTCCACCTCCCCGAGCCGAGCGGCGGCGACGACGGCTTCGTCATCGCCCTCGAGCTCCCACCCTGGCCGCCCGTACCATGACCTGCCCGGCCGCCGCGGCGCGGAAATAGGCCGGCGGCCGGCGGCGTTCGATCGAGGTGACGTACCTCGCCGAGATGCTTGCCGAAACAACGCCTCGGGCGACCCGCCCGGGGCCGCGCGGATCTGCTAAGAACGCGCGCATGTTCCGCAAGCCGGACACCCGGATCCACTTCGTCGGCATCGGCGGCAGGGGCATGTGTGGCCTGGCCGAGGTGCTCGCCAACATGGGCTACAAGGTGTCGGGCTCCGACCTCAACGACACCGAGATCACGCGCCACCTGGCCGAGATCGGGTGCGCGGTCAAGCAGGGTCACCGCGCCGACCACCTGGGCGAGGCCGACGTCGTGGTCGTGGCGAGCGCGATCAAGGGCTACAACCCCGAGGTCGAGGCCGCCGGCGCCCGCCAGATCCCGGTCATCCCCCGGGCCGAGATGCTGGGCGAGCTGATGCGGATGAAGTTCGGCATCGCCATCGCCGGCGCCCACGGCAAGACCACCTCGACGACCATGCTGCACAGCGTGCTCATGGGCGCCGGCATGGATCCGACCGCGGTCATCGGCGGCCGCGTCAACTCGCTGGGCCTGGCCAACGCCCGCTGGGGCAAGAGCGACTACCTGGTGGCCGAGGCCGACGAGAGCGACGGCTCGTTCCTCACCCTCAACCCGACCCTGGCGGTGGTCACCAACATCGACGCCGAGCACCTCGACCACTACGGCACGTTCGACGCGGTCAAGCGCGCCTTCGCCAGCTTCTGCAACCGGGTGCCGTTCTACGGCTCGAGCGCGCTGTGCCTCGACAACCCGGGCGTGCAGGAGGTCATCCCCCAGCTCACCAAGCGCTTCACCACGTTCGGGGTGTCGGCGCAGGCCACCTACCGGGCGCGCAACATCCGCCACGACGGCCTGGTCACCCGCTTCGTCGCCTGGCGCCGCGCCGACGAGCTGGGCGAGGTCACGCTGCCCATGCCCGGCCACCACAACGTCCTCAACGCCCTGGGCGTGCTGGCGGTCAGCGACTTCCTCGAGATCCCGTTCGCGACCTACGTCGCCGCGCTCGGCAAGTTCGAGGGCATCCAGCGCCGCTTCACCGTGCGCGGCGAGGTCGGCGGCATCACCGTCGTCGACGATTTCGGCCACCACCCGACCGAGGTCCGAGCCACGCTGTCGGGAGCGCGCGCCGCCTTCGCCGGCCGCCGCATCGTCGCCGCCTTCCAGCCCCACCGCTACACCCGCACCCGCGACCAGTTCCAGGAGTTCGCGCGCTCGTTCTACGACGCCGACAAGGTCGTGGTCTGCGACGTCTTCGCCGCCGGCGAGCCGCCGATCGAGGGCGTCTCCGCCGAGGCCCTGGTCCGCGCCATCAAGGACGCCGGCCACAAGGACGTGACCTACGTGCCGCGGCGCGAGGACGTCGCCGGCTGGATGGCGAGCGAGGCCAAGGGCAGCGACCTCCTGATCACGCTCGGCGCCGGCAACATCCAGCTCACCTGCAACGAGGTCATCGCCGAGCTCGAGAAGACCCGCGGCCCGGCGGCCCGCAAGAACCTGGTCCGGATCTGATCGTGGGCGCGTCGTCCCTGCCGGGCGCGCTGGCGCTGGCGCTGGCGCTCGGCGTCGCCGCCGGCTGCGGCGACGGCGGGAGCTGCCCGTCGCTCGAGGGCGTGCGCGCGCGCCTGGCGGCGGCGCCGCCGTTCGTGCCGAGCCCGCTGCCGACGGTCGCCGCCGTCGACGGCGAGGGCCGCCACGACGGCGCCGTCGTCGTCCGCCTGGTGCCGGGCGACGAGCCCGACGCGCTCGTCGTCGAGGTCGACGGCCAGCCCGCGCCCGCGCGGCCGAGCGACCGGATCAACGCGACCGTCGCCGACGAGGTCGCGGCGGTGCTCGCCACCGGCCGCCCGCGGGTGATCGAGCTCGAGGCGCCGCCGCGCGCGAAGCTCTATCCGCTCCAGACCCTGCTGTCGAAGCTGGCCCCGCACGGCGACGTCCGGCTCGTGGTCACGACCCGGGTCCCGCCGCCGTACGAGCGGCTGCCGTCGTGGGCGCTGATCGCGGCGGCCACGGTCGGCGCCGACGCGTCCGTCGAGCTCGCGCGCGCCATCGAGCGCGCCGCGGGCACGGCCTGCCGGGCCGAGCTCGAGCGCCGGCTGGCGGCGGCCGGGCCGCCCGGCGACCGCGACGACGCCGCGCTCCGCAGCGCCCTGCCGGACGCGCTGGCGGCGTGCCGCTGTCGCGGGGCCGACGTCCGCACGCTGGCCTGGCTCTACGAGCAGGTCGCCTTCCCCGACGTGCGGACGGGCTGGCTCCGGGTGAACGCCGTCGAGCACGGCACGCCGGTCCCGATCGCCGTCCCCGAGTACCTGGCCTACCTCGAGGCCGTGAGCGCGGTCCCGGCCCCGACCCGGGTCGCGGGCGTGTGGGCGAGGCCGCGGTGACCGACGAGGTCCTGATCGGCGACGAGGAGCCCGGCGCCGACGAGGCCGGCGCCGGCCCGGCGCGCGTCGCCAACCCGCGCTCGATCCTCGACGCCGGCGCCCGGGCCGCGCTCGGCGCGCTGCTCGGCGACGACCTCCGGCTCGACGAGCCGATGCGGCGCCACACCACGGCCAAGATCGGCGGGCCGGCCGACGCCTTCGCGATGCCGTCGTCGATCGAGCGCCTGGTCGCGCTGGTCCGCTGGTGCGCCGGCGCCGGCGTCCCGGTCACCGTCGTCGGCGGCGGCTCCAACCTGCTGGTGCGCGACGCCGGGATCCGCGGCGTCGTGCTCCACACCGGGCGGCTACGGCGGATCGAGGTCGTCGACGCCACCGCGATCGAGGTCGAGGCCGGGGTCTCGACCGGCAAGGTGCTGTCGCTGGCGATGAAGCACGACCTCGGCGGCGTCGAGTTCCTGGGTGGGGGCCCGGGCTCGGTCGGCGGCGGCCTGATCATGAACGCCGGCACCTACCTGGGCGAGTTCACCGACGTCACCCGCTGGGTCGAGAGCGTCCGGCTCTCGGACGGCGAGCGGGTGCGGCGCGACCACGCCGCGTGCGGCTTCCGCTACCGCGCCAGCGACCTGCCGCCGGACGAGGTCGTGGTCCGCGCCCGCCTCGCGCTGCGGCCGCGGCCGCGGGCCGAGATCGAGGCCGAGGTCCGGGCCCTGCGCCAGCGCCGGGCCGACCGCGAGCCGAAGAAGGTCGCGTCCAACGGCTCGACCTTCAAGAACCCGCCCGGCGACTTCGCCGGCCGCCTGATCGAGGCCGCCGGCTGCAAGGGCTGGCAGGTCGGCGACGCGCTGTGCTCGCCGGTCCACGCCAACTGGCTGGTCAACGTCGGCGCCGCGACCTGCGCCGATCTGCTGACCCTCATCGCCCGGGTGCGGGCCCGGGTCGCCGAGGTCCACGGCGTGGGGCTCGAGCTCGAGGTCAAGATCATCGGAGACGAACGCACATGACCGATCGGTTCCGCGGACAGCGCATCGCCGTGGTGATGGGGGGGCTCAGCGCCGAGCGCGAGGTCTCGCTCAAGACCGGCGCCGGGGTGCTGGCCGCGCTGCAGGAGCGCGGCCACGACGCGGTCGCGATCGACTGGCGCGCCGGCACGTCGTTGCCGGCGCTGCTGGCGGAGGCCGGGGCCCAGGTGGTGTGGAACGCGCTGCACGGCACCTTCGGCGAGGACGGCGCGGTCCAGGGCCTGTGCGCGTGCCTCGGCCTGCCCTGCACCGGCTCCGGCATCCTGGCCAGCGCCCTGGCCATGGACAAGGTCGCGTCCAAGCGCCTCTTCGACAGCCACGGCATCCCGACCCCGCGCTGGCAGGTGCTGCCGGGCGCGGGCGACGGCCCCGCCGACGGCGGCGACGCGCCGACCGCCCTCGCCGGCTGGGCGTTCCCGCTGGTGATCAAGCCCGCCGACGAGGGCAGCTCGGTCGGGGTGTCGATCGTCGACGACGCGGCCCAGCTCGCGCCCGCGGTCGCGCTCGCCCGCACCCTGCACGGCCCGGTGCTGGTCGAGGAGTACATCGCCGGCACCGAGATCTTCACCGGCATCCTCGACGACGCGATCCTGGGCTCGGTCGAGGTCCGGCCGGCCACGCGCTGCTACGACTACGACGCCAAGTACCTGCGCGCCGACACCCGCTACCTGCTGCCGCCCGAGCTGCCGCCCGAGGTCGTGGCCCGCGCCGAGGCCCACGCCCTGGCCGCCCACCGCGCGCTCGGCTGTCGCGGCCACAGCCGCCCCGACCTGCGCATCGATCGCGACGGCCAGGCCTGGGTGCTCGAGGTCAACACCCTGCCCGGCATGACCGCGACCAGCCTCCTGCCCAAGATCGCCGCCCGCGCCGGCCTGCCGTACGCCGCGCTGTGCGAGCGCATCCTGGCCTCGGCGCGCTGAGCGCGCCGAGCGAGCCGTGGCCCCCGAGCGAGCCGAGGCCGTCGGCGCGCGGCCGCGTCAGCTCGCCTTGATGTGGGTCGCGCCCCAGCCGTCGTAGGTGCCGTCGAGGGGGCCGATGACACCGAAGATCTCGGCGACGAACTCGTCGGGGCGGCCGTCGCTCAGGACGTCGTCGCGGTGGAACTGCAGGCCCCAGCTCTCCCGCTCGTCGGTGGGCGGCTCGAGCTCGTCGGTGGCGAAGCCGTGCTCGCGCAGGACCACGCTCGCCTCCTCGGCCTGGGCCCGGGTCGGGAAGTAGACCATGTGGTCGACCTCGCGCGCGGCGGCGAGGACGTCGCCCTTCTCCTCGAAGATCGCCACCAGGCGCCGGTTCCAGATCGTCTGCAGCGCGTAGGCGTCGGGGGCGAGGAAGCCGAGGTAGTGCTCCCAGGCGGGGTCGTCGGCCACCGCCCACTTCGGCAGATAGGGCTCGGGCGGCGCGCCGGTGAGCGCGGGCAGGTCGTCGAGCGCGGCCCGGTGGTGCTCGGGGACGTAGAAGAACAGCGTGGTGTTGCCGTCGTGGACGACGCGGCCGGCGTAGATCGCCTCGACCTTGTCCTCGAGGGCGTCGACGAACTGGTCCTCGACCGCGGCCAGGGCGTCGAGCTCCTGGCCGTCGCGCAGGCCGTCGTCGCGGCGGAGCTGCATCGGCACCCGCACGCTGAGCAGGATGGGGTGGCTGGCCACCGGCGCGTGGCGCGCCGCCTGGAGATCGACCACGAACGAGGCCGGCAGCTCCTCGATCATGGCCATGTAGAAGTCGAAGTCTTGCTCCCAGCTCGCCATCCCCCGACCGTACTACCGGGCGGTCGCCGCCGTCTCGCCGGGGCCCGGGTTCGGGCCCGCTTTCGCGCTCGGGAGCGTGTGACGGAACCCCACGCTCTGGTCGATCGGTCGGTCCCGGCGAGGACGCCGGTGCCGACCCGAGTCGGAGCCGAGCGCCTCGGCTGCGCCTCGGCTCAGAGCCTGTCATCGAATCGATGCCAGGCTCTCCTTCGATCGATCGACCTCGCCCGCTGACGGGCTCGTCCGATCTCATCCGGACCAGAGCCGCCTCGCTGCGCTCGGCTCAGGGCGGCGCGCCGAGCTCGGCCAGCGCCGCCTCGGCGTCGGCCTTGAGGCAGCGGTTGGTGTTGCTGTCGCCGACGCCGAGCACGCCGCCGCGCATGCGGTAGCGCGCCCGCTTGAGCGCCGGGACCGCGCGCGCGTCGCCGAGGTCGCGCAGGCGGGCGACCGCGGCCTTGCGCTCCTCGCAGGTCTTGCCCTTGTCGAGATCGTGGAGCGCGGCCTTGAGGCGCTCGTCGCGGCTGGCCGCGCTGATCGCCGGGTTGGGCACCAGGTCGGGCATGCGCGGGGGCAGGGCCGGCGTGACCGCGGACCCGACGCCCGATCCCGGGGCCGCGCCCGGCGCGCGCGGGCTCGCGCCGTCGGGGTTGGTCGAGGTGATGATCGCGACCAGGACGCCGACCAGCACCAGGCCGCCGACGCCGAGCTTCAGCCAGCGCAGGACGAACGCGCGCTCGCGCAGGCGGGGGAAGCTCTCGACCAGCCAGCCGCCGAAACCGCTCGGCGCCGGCGCCGCCCCGGGGCTGGCCACGGCCGCCAGCCCGCCCGGCGGCGGGGTCGCCAGCGCGCCCGGCCCGCCCGGCGGCGGGGTCACGAGCCCGCCCGGCGGCGGGGTCGCCGCGTACGCCACCGGCAGGCCGGTCGAGACCCGCGGCACGACGTGCCCTGGCGACGAGCGCCCGAGCGCGAGGCCGGGATCGGTGTGGCCGCGGACGAGGTCGAGCTCGGCGGTCAGGGTGTCGGCGTCGGGCTGACGCTGGTCGCGCTCCTTGGCCAGCCCGCGCCGCACCAGGGCCTCGACCTCGGGCGGCACGTCGGCGTCGGGCGCGACCTCGGCCATCGCCGGGACCTCGACCACGGCGTGGGCGGTCAGCATCGCCACCGGCGGCCGGTCGCCGAACGGCGTGCGCCCGCACAGCATCTCGTAGAGCACGATGCACAGCGAGTAGACGTCGCAGCGGTGATCGACGGCGCCGCCCAGCGCCTGCTCCGGCGACAGGTAGGCCGGGGTACCGACGACGAAGCCGGCCTGGGTGACGCGCGCGTCGTCGTCCTCGAGCGAGCGGGCGATGCCGAAGTCGAGGATCTTGGCGAACTCCGGGTCGTCGTCGTCCTCGACCAGGAAGATGTTCTCGGGCTTGATGTCGCGGTGGACCACGCCCTGGGCGTGGGCGTGGGCGAGGCCGCGGGCGACGTGGCGGGCGATGCCGACCGCCTGCATCCACGGCAGGCGCCCGCGGCGATCGAGCCGCTCGCGCAGCGACTCGCCGCGCAGGTACTCCATCACCAGGTAGAGCGTGCCGTCATCGCGCACGCCGAAGTCGCTGACGGCGACGATGTTCTTGTGGCTGACCCGGGCCGAGGCCTGGGCCTCGCGGGTGAAGCGCTCGACGGCGTCGGCCTTGCCGCCCAGCTCCGGCCGCAGGAGCTTGACCGCGACCACGCGGCCCATGCCGACGTGCTCGGCGCGGTAGACGGTGCCCATGCCGCCCACCCCGATCTGCTCGACCAGGCGGTAGCGGCCGTCGATGACCGCCTCGAGCTCGGACGCCGGCCCGGCCGCGGACGCGGGTCCGCCGGGCGGCAGGGCGGTCTCGCTCGAGGCTCCCACGGGCCGAATCTACCGCACGCCGGCGGTCGCGACCCGCGCGACCGGACGCGGTCGGAACCTGCTGCGCCGGCCGGCCGGCTGTGGCAGGCTCCGGACGTGGCGGTCTCGCGCTGGCTCCGGCTCCCCCTCGCGCTGGCGATCGGGCTTGGTCTGACCGCGCCCGCCCACGCCCAGCTCTGGAAGCCGACCAAGAAGAAGCCGGCGGCCACGGTCAAGGCCAAGAGCGCGCCCACCGCGCGCAAGGCCAGCCCGCCCAGCAAGCGCAAGCCGAAGGCGCGGGCCACGCCGGCCCGCAAGCGCGTCGACGACAGCCCGCGGGTCACCGGCGCCAGCACGCCCGAGTACGACGACGCGCCGGTGATCAGCATCATCGACGTCGACTGAACCGGGTCTGGTCGGGACGCGATGCCGGTTGGCGCCCACCGCCGCCGCGCGCGCCCGCGCGTGCGCGCCACGGGCACTGAACGTCCGTGCACGAGAGATCCGGATCGCGCGCAAAGTCGTGGTGACGACGGTCGAAAAATTGCCCGCGTGATCCGGGCGTGCCTATTTCGCTGACCATGGACCGATCCCGGTCGTCGAGGGGAACGCCGCCCCGTGCCGCGCTGCCGGACCGCATCCCGCGCGTCTCGCGGCTGGTGCTGCGCCCGAACCGGCGTCGGACCAGCCCGCTGGTGGCGCGGCTGCCCCGGCCGCGCGAGGCGCTCGACGCCTGCGGCCGCGCGGTCCGTCGCGCCGCCCCGGCCCTGGCCACCACCGCGATCCTGGCGGCGGTCGGCGCCGGCCTGACCCTCGGTCACGACTTCCTGACCACCTCGCGCCGCTTCGCGGTGGCCGACGTCGAGGTCCGGGGCTCGACCGTGCGCACCGCCGACGAGGTCCGCGCGCTCCTGCCGTTCTCGCGCGGCGACAACATCTTCCGCGCCCCGATCGGCCTCGCCGAGTCGACCCTGGCCGCCCTGCCGTGGATCGCCGCGGTCGACGTCCGCCGCGAGCTGCCCCAGCGCGTCGTCGTCGAGCTGCGCGAGCGGACCCCAGCCGCGGTGGTCGCCGCCGGCGAGCTCTACCTGGTCGACGCCAGCGGCCGCCCCTTCAAGCGCGCCGACCTCGCCCGCGGCGAGGGCGCCGGCCTGCCGGTGGTGAGCGGCGTCCCCCGCGAGCTCTACGCCAGCGCCCCCGACGAGGCCGCGGCCCAGGTCCGGCGCGGCCTCGAGGTGCTGGCGGCGTGGACCGACGGCGCCGCCGATGGCCGGCCCGCGGTCGGCGAGGTCGCCGTCGACCGCCGCGGCGCCACCGTCTTCACCTACGACAGCGCGGTCGCCGTCCGCCTCGGCGCGACCGACGGCGCCCAGCTCACCGACCGCCTGGCGCGCTTCGACGCCACCTGGTCGGCGCTCTCTCCCGACGAGCGCGCCCGCGCCCGCGCCATCCACGTCGACAACGACATCCGCACCGATCTTTTGACGGTGTCGTTCCGCACCAACTGAAGCCCCCACCATGGCCAAGACCAAGACCTCCGAGATCATCGTCGGCCTCGACATCGGCACCACCAAGATCGCCGCGATCGCGGGCGAGGTGACCGACGACGGCGTCGACATCATCGGCATCGGCACCGCCCCCTCCAGGGGGCTGCGCCGCGGCGTCGTGGTCAACATCGACACGACGGTGAGCTCGATCCAGGCCGCCATCGACGAGGCCGAGAACATGGCGGGCTGCCAGATCTCGACCGTGTTCGCGGCGATCTCGGGCGCTCACGTCCGCGGCCTCAACTCGCACGGCATCGTCGCGGTCAAGGATCGCGAGGTCCGCGACGCCGACGTCGCCCGCGTGATCGAGGCGGCCAAGGCGGTCGCCATCCCCATGGACCGCGAGGTCCTGCACGTCCTGCCCCAGCAGTACGTGATCGACGATCAGGACGGCATCCGCGACCCCCTGGGCATGGCCGGGGTCCGCCTCGAGGCCAAGGTCCACATCGTCACCACCGCCGTGACCAGCGCCCAGAACGTGGTCAAGTGCGCCAACCGCTGCGGCCTGCAGGTCGCCGACATCGTGCTCGAGCCGCTGGCCTCGGCCCAGGCCGTGCTCGAGGACGACGAGCGCGAGCTCGGGGTGGCGCTGGTCGACATCGGCGGCGGCACCTGCGACATCGCGGTCTTCGCCGACGGCGCGATCGTCCACACCGCGGTCCTGCCCCTGGGCGGCGGCCACGTCACCAACGACATCGCCACCGTCCTGCGCACGCCGCTCGACTCGGCCGAGAAGATCAAGCGCAAGTACGGTTGCGCCATGCGCGCGCTGATCGCCGACGACGACACGATGGAGGTGCCTTCGGTGGGCGGCCGCGGGCCGCGGGTGCTGCCGCGCTCGACCCTGGTCGAGATCATCGAGCCGCGGATCGAGGAGATCTTCGAGCACGTCAAGCGCGAGCTGATGCGCTCGGGCTACGCCGACAGCCTGGCCGCCGGCGTGGTCATCACCGGCGGCGCCACCTGCCTCGAGGGCACCTGCGAGGTCGCCGAGCACGTCCTCGGCCTGCCCACCCGCCGCGGCTACCCGACCAAGGTCGGCGGCCTCGTCGACGTCGTCAAGTCGCCGGCCTACGCGACCGGGGTCGGCCTCGTCCGCTACGGCGCCGCCCAGGGCCGCGCCCTGGCCAGCCGCGCCCAGTCGGCGCCCGCCGGCGACCGCGGGCTCATCAAGCGCGCCTGGACGCGCCTCGCCGAGATGTTCTAGCCGCGCGGCGTCGACGCGAGCTGCGTCGGCGCGCGCATGTCGATCAAAAACTTGCCCGCGCAGATCCCCGGCTGCATGACGGATCAAAGGGGAGGAAACCCAATGGCTCTCATCGAATTCGACGACTCGAACCACGCCAAGATCCTCGTCATCGGCGTCGGTGGCGGCGGCGGCAACGCCGTCAACACCATGATCAGCGGCAACCTCGACGGCGTCGAGTTCGTGGCGGCCAACACCGACCGCCAGGCGCTCGAGGCCAACCTGGCCCCGCACAAGATCCAGCTCGGCTCGGGCCTGACCACGGGCCTGGGCGCGGGCGCCAACCCCGAGGTCGGGCGGCGCTCGGCCGAGGAGAGCATCCAGCAGATCGCCGACGCGATCTCGGGCGCCGACATGGTGTTCGTCACCTGCGGCATGGGCGGCGGCACCGGCACCGGCGCGGCCCCGGTGATCGCCCAGGTCGCCCGCGACTGCGGCGCGCTCACCGTCGGCGTCGTCACCAAGCCCTTCGGCTTCGAGGGCAAGAAGCGCGGCCGCCACGCCGACGACGGCATCGGCCGCCTCGAGGCCGCGGTCGACACCCTGATCGTCATCCCCAACAACCGGCTCCTGGCCCTGGCCGGCAACCAGATGTCGATGGTCGACGCCTTCCGCCGCGCCGACAGCGTGCTGCTCAACGCGGTCCAGGGCATCAGCGACCTCATGACCGTGCCCGGCCTCATCAACGTCGACTTCGCCGACGTGCGCACGATCATGAACGGCATGGGCCGCGCGCTCATGGGCGCCGGCGCCGCCAGCGGCAAGCGCCGCGCCACCGAGGCCGCCGAGATGGCGATCAGCTCGCCGCTGCTCGAGGACGTCAGCATCCAGGGCGCGACCGGCATCCTCATCAACATCACGGGCGGCCCCGACCTCACGCTGCACGAGGTCAACGAGGCCTCGAGCCTGATCCAGGCCGCGGCCCACGAGGACGCCAACATCATCTTCGGCTCGGTGATCGACCCCAACCTCACCGACGAGGTCCGGATCACGGTCATCGCCACCGGCTTCGATCGCGCCGGCAAGCTGGTCGCGCCCGAGCCCGAGACCCCGGCCCCGGTCCGCCAGCGCACCTCGCAGCAGGTGACGCTGCCCTACGACAACGCCTCGGTGACGACCAAGGAGTACCCGTCGACGATGGTGCCGCCGGCGCGCAAGGCGTCGGGCGAGATCAAGGCGCCGGCCCTGCTGGTCGAGGACGCCGAGGTCGACGTCTCGTGGTCGGACGGCGAGCTGACCGCGGTCGAGCGCGCGCTGGCCGACCTCCACGTCGACGACGCCGCCCCCGAGGCCGAGCTGTCGGCGCGGGTCGCCCTGGGCTCGGGCCCCGCCGCCGGCGACGGCGTGGTGGCCGCGCCGCTGCCACGCCGCCAGCCGCCCCGGCCCAGCCTCAAGGGCATCCTCGGCGACGAGGTCGAGCACGAGCTCGACGTGCCGACCTTCATCCGCCGCCACAGCGCCTCGCAGGGCTGAGCCCGGGCGGACCGCCTCCACCTCGCCTCGCTTACCGCCGCGCGCCGGGCTCCCGCCCGGCGTCGTCGTTTTCGGCCCCGCCTCGGCGTCGGCGGTGGCGCGCCACGCGCCGCCGCCGCTTGCGCTACGCTCCGCCGGTGCTCGACGCCACCTCCGCGCGCTGGCTGATGATCCTGCACGGCGTCGTCGCCGCGGCGGCGGTCGCGGCCACCACCCACTGGTGCGTGTGGCTGGCGCCGTTCGCGCGCGGCCGCTACCGCCGGGTGCCGGCGGTCAAGCGCTTCGGCGTGATCGCCATGGCGCTCTACGTCGTGACCATGGCCCTCGGGCTCTACATCTACCCGACCTACAAGGCGCGGGTGAAGCTCGAGTACCTGACCAGCTCGCAGGTGGTGCTCGACGACGCCGCGGCGCGGCTGCGCTCGGCCGAGCAGGTCGCGGCCCGCGCCGCCGACCGCGAGCCGCGCGCGCTCGACCCCGGCGCGATCACGCGGGCCACCCGCGACGAGCCGATCCGCACCGAGAAGGTGGCGCGCTGGTTCGACGTCAAGGAGCACTGGGTCGCGGTCGGGCTCCTGCTCGGGCTGGCGACGATGGCGGTGCTCCTGGCCTGGGAGCCGCGCCGGGACGGCCGCGGGCCGCTGGTCTTCGTCGGGCTCGGCGCCGTCGCCACCTGCGCGGTGACGTGGCTGGCCGCGATCATCGGCATGCTGACGACCGCGACCCGCTCGCTGTGAGGCGCGTCGGCTGTCGGCTGTCGGCCTTCGACACGCCCTCGCGCTCGCTCGGGCGGCTCCTAACGAACGGCGCCGGCAAGCGCCCGACATCGCTCGCGCGACGGCCGCGGCTTGTCGGCCTTCGACACGCCCTCGCGCTCGCTCGGCCGGCTCCTAACGAACGGCGCCGGCAAGCGCCCGACAACACTCGCGCGAGGGCCGCGGCTTGTCGGCCTTCGACACGCCCTCGCTGACGCTCGGGCGGCTCAGGCCGACCGGAGAGATGCAGCTCGCCGTTCGTTTCCCGCCATCTCCGACCGCGGTCGGTGAAGAGCTCAGGCCGACCGGAGAGATGCAGCTCGCCGTTCGTTTCCCGCCATCTCCGACCG
>CAADGB010000360.1 GCA_900696455.1 uncultured delta proteobacterium | reverse complement strand
GGCAGCGACGGCGGCCGCGGCGGCGACGGCGGTGGTGACCACGGCGCCGGGCTCGCCGGCGACGGCGGTGGTGACGCCGACGCCGACGCCGACGCCGACGCCGACGCCGTCGACCGCCGCGCCGACGCCCCGCCGGCGGCGGGCGCCGACACCCTGACACCGCCCACCGACCCACCCCCGCCCGCCGAGCCCGAGCCCTCGATCACCGCCTCCGAGGGCATGCGGACCAGCGTGGTCATCAAGCTGGTCCTCGGCTTCGTGCTCCTGCTCGCGATCGCCTACGTCGGCGGCAACCGCAAGGTCGTCGCGATCCAGGAGCGCATGGGGCTGAGCGGCGTGATCGCCGCCGGCTTCCCGTTCGTGGCCCTCGGGGTCATCGCCAGCCGCCCCGACATCGGCATCCTCACGCCCGACGTCGTCGATCGCATCCGGCCCATCCTCCATTTCGGCCTCGGCTGGCTGGGGTTCATCATCGGCGCCCAGCTCGACATCCGCCTGCTCGACCGCCTGCCCCGCGGCACCGCGTACCTGGTCGTGGTCGAGGCGCTGGCGCCCTTCGCCGCCACCGCCGCCGCCTGCGGCGCGGCCGCCATCGCCCTCGGGCTCGGCGAGTGGGGCGACGCCACCTTCTGGCGCGACCTCGTCCTCCTCGGCACCGCCGCCGCGATGACCGCGCCCCGCCGCTTCCGCGGCTTCGCCAACCGCGGCTGGCGCGAAGGCCGCGGCGCCGACGCGCTCCTCGGCCAGCTCGACGAGATCGTCGGCGTGGTCGGCCTGCTCTTCGTCGCCGCCTACTTCCGCCCCGACGTCGGCGCCGGCTGGCAGATCCCGGGCACGGCCTGGGTGTTCCTGACCATCGGCCTGGGGGTGGCGGTGGGCGCGCTGGTCTTCGCGATGGTGCGGGTGCCGGTGTCGAGCGGCGAGTTCCTGGCGGTCGTGCTGGGCTCGGTCGCGCTCGGCTCGGGCCTGGCCGGCTACCTCTACCTGTCGCCGATCGTCGTCTGCTTCATCGCCGGCGCGCTGGTCACCAACTTCCCGTGCGAGCAGCGCGACGACATCTTCCGCATCCTCAACCACCTCGAGCGCCCCATCCACCTGCTGTTCCTGATCGTCGCCGGCGCGATCTGGGACGTGCCCGCGCTCGCCGCCTGGGCCATCGTCCCGGCGTTCGCGCTGGCGCGCATCGTCGGCAAGTGGGCCGGCATCTTCGCCGCCCGCAAGACCGTCGGCAGCTCGCTGCCGCCCGGCTTCGCCGACGAGCGCATGCTGGTCTCGCCGCTGTCGCCGCTGTCGATCGCGCTGGTGCTGTCGCTGGCGTCGGTCGGCGGCTGGATCGTGACCGCGGTGATCGCCGGCGCGATCCTCACCGAGCTGGCGGTCCAGCTCACCGCCCCGCCGCTGGCGCGGGGCGCGGTCCCGCCGCCGCCGACCGACTCGCTGGTGCCGAGCGCGAGCGGCGTGCCCGACCGGCCCGGCACGCCGGGCGCGATCGACGAGCTCGACGAGGCCGATCGCCCCGCCGGCCCGACCTACCGCGACGACGACGACGACCTGCCGCCGCTGGCGCCGCGCCCCCGCACCGAGGGCGAGCGCCCGTGATCGCGGTCTTCGCGCTCCTCGCCCTGGCCGGCCTGATGCAGGCGGCGCGCAGCTTCGCCCCGGGCACGGTGGCCGCCGGCGGCACCGAGCTGGCGTTCGGCTTCCTGCTCCTGACCTCGTACTTCATGGGCAAGCTCTTCAACAAGGTCGGCCTGCCCAAGCTCACCGGCTACATCGCCGCCGGCATCCTCGCCGGCCCCCAGGTCCTCGACCTCGTCGACACGCCGATGGTCGGCCAGCTCAAGCTGGTCGGCGGCGTCGCCACCGCGATCATCGCGCTCCAGGCCGGCGCCGAGCTCAACATCCGCGCGGTGCGGCCGCTGTTCAAGGTCGTCCGCAACATCACGGTGCTCGCGATCTTCGGCACGATGGCGACGCTGGCCGCCGTGCTGGTGCTCATGCGCCCGCTGGTCCCGTTCCTCGCCGAGCTGCCGCTGGCCCACGCCGCGGTGGTGGCGGGCGCGCTCGGCATCGCGCTGTCGGCGCAGTCGCCGGCGGTGGTCATGGCGATGATCGGCGAGACCCGCTCCGAGGGCGTGCTCACCCGCACCATCCTGACCCTGGTGATCGTCGCCGACCTCGCGGTCATCATCTCGTTCGGCATCGCCTCGGCGTCGGCGACCGCGGTCATGGGCGGCGAGATCGACGTCGGCGCGACCATCGCCGGCATCGCGTGGGAGGTGCTGGGCTCGATCGGGGTCGGCACCTTCATCGGCCTCCTGCTGTCGGCCTTCCTGCTCTACGTCAACAAGGGCGTCGGGCTGTTCGCGGTGATGGTGTGCTTCGTGGTCGCCGAGATCGGCCACGCCGTCCACCTCGATCCGCTGATCATCGCGCTCACCGCCGGCGTCTGGCTCGAGAACGTGTCGCGCGCCGACGCCAAGCAGCTCCTGCGCAGCTTCGACGCGGCGTCCCTGCCGGTGTACCTGGTCTTCTTCGCCCTCGCCGGCGCCAAGCTCGACCTCGGCGCCCTCGCCGTCCTGGCGCTGCCGGTGGCGATCCTGGTCGTCACCCGCGCCGGCAGCTTCTTCGTCGGCTGCCGGGTCGCCACCGCCGGTCCCGACGTCGATCCCCTGGTCCGCCGCATGGCGTGGATCGGGCTCCTGCCCCAGGCCGGCCTCGCCCTCGCCCTCGCCGAGCTCGTCCGCCGCGCCTTCCCCGCCTTCGGCGACGCCGCCTTCGCCCTGGTCGTGGGCGTGGTCGCCACCAACGAGCTGGTGGCGCCGGTCATCCTCCGCATCGCGCTGCTGCGCAGCGGCGAGGCCGGCCGCCGCGAGGGCGGCGACACGCCCGCCCACTGACGCCGGCCCGGCCGGTGCGTGCGCCGCGCGCCGCGCGGCTCACTCGCCCGCGAGCTGACCGCGCAGGGCCTTCATCTGCGCGCGGTCGGCGTCGCTGACCTCGGGCCAGCGCAGCGGGAGCTGCTCGAGCGTCTGGACCACGACCTCGGCGACGGCGCGGCGCATGAACGGCTTGTTGTCGGCGGGGATCGCGTACCAGGGCGCCCACGGCCGCGAGGTGGCGTTGAGCGCGTCCTGGTAGGCGAGCATGTACTCGTCCCACCGCGCGCGCTGGGTCAGGTCGTCGGGGTTGAACTTCCAGTTCGACTCCGGCTCGTCGATGCGCTCGATCAGGCGGTCGCGCTGCTCGTCCTTGCCGACGTGGAGCCAGAACTTGAGGATGATCATCCCGTTGCGCGCCAGGTGCCGCTCGACGTCGCGGATCGAGTCGTACCGCTCCTGCCACAGCGCGCCCAGGTCCCCGGTGCCGCGAGGCAGGCGCTGGCCCTTCAGGTAGCCGGGGTTGACCCGCACCACCAGCACCTCCTCGTAGTGGCTGCGGTTCCAGATGCCGATCCGGCCGCGCTCGGGCAGGCGGCGCATGCAGCGCCACAGGAAGTCGTGGTCGAGCTCCTCGTGGCTCGGCGCCTTGTAGGCGAAGACCTGGCAGCCCGCCGGGTTGACCCCGCTCATCACCGCCCGGATCGTCCCGTCCTTGCCCGCCGCGTCCATGGCCTGGAACACCAGCAGGAGGCCGTAGCGGTCGTCGGCGTAGAGCTTCTGCTGCAGCTTGGCGAGGCGCCCGATCTGATCGTCGAGCGCCTTCTGGTTGTCCTTCTTGCCCGGCGCGTCCTCGGGCGGCCGGGTCGGCGCGCGATCGACGCGGAAGCTGCCGTCGAACGGGACGAGGTACGGGCTCGGGGCGGGCGCGAAGCCGGCGTCGGTCACCATCGCGAAACGATACGCCGATCGCCCCGCCGCCGCCCCCGACGCGGGCTCCGGATTGACGGCGCGCCGGCATCCCGACGCACGCTCTGTGACATTTCGTTCGCAGCGCACCGAATCCTCGATGACGAGACGAGATCGTCGGGGCGCGCTTGCTATGGTGCCTACATGTCGACGCTCTCTCCGCCTCCGTCGGCGCCTGCCCAGGCCACCCCAACCACGGCCACGAGCACGCCGGCCACGGCGACCGTGCCGGTCACCGCCCGCACCGAGGCCATCCCCGAGCACGACAAGCTCGGCCCGCTCGCGCCTCCCGCGTCGGCGCGGCCGGCCAGCTTGCGGGCGATCGTGCTGGCCGCCGTGGACGAGGTGCTGGCCCCCGCCCGCGCCGCCCGCGATCGGGTCGCCGCCGATCCGACCGCGAGCGTCCACGACGTCCGCAAGGCCATCCGCCGCACCCGCGCCATCGTCGACCTCGTCGCCGCCGCGCTGCCCCGGCGCGAGCGCAAGGACCTCCGTGCGGCGCTGGTCGCCGCCCGCCGGACCCTCGGCCCGGCCCGCGATCTGACGGTGGCCAGCGAGGCCCTGGTCGAGGTGGCGGCCGCGCCCGACCTCGCGCCGGCCGCCGCCGCCATCGTCGCCGCCGCCCGGGCCGACGCGCCCTCGATCGAGGCCGTCGCCGACGACGTCGCCCGCGCGGTCGAGGTCGCGCTGGCCCAGGGCGAGGCCCTGGCGGCGGCGCTCCCCGACGAGCTCCGCCCGCGCGCGCTGGTGCGCGGCCTGATCGCGACCTACAAGCGCGCCCGCCAGGCCCGCCGCCAGGCCCGCCGCTCCGATCGCGCGGTCCACCGCTGGCGCCGCCGCAGCAAGGAGCTGTCGCACCAGCTCGCCGTCCTCCGCGAGGTCCCGGCCTGCGACGAGCTGCGCCGGGACCTGGCGACCCTCGACGACGACCTCGGCCACGTCGTCGACCGGCTGATGCTCAAGGACTTCGTCGGCCTCTACGGTCACGCCGCCGGCGTCGACGCCGTGAGCCAGCTCCTCACCCAGCTCCACGACGAGTTCCTCGACCGCCGCGACCAGGCGCGCAAGGACAGCAAGGCGCTGTTCGCGCCCCGGCCCCGCAAGCTCCGCCGCCGCCTCCGCCGGGCGATCGCGGCCGCGTCCACGCCGGCCGAGCCCGGCGACGGCGATGGCGACAGCGAGGGCGACGGCGACGGCGCCGCCTCGACCTGAGCCGCGCGGACCTGCTAGGTTCCGCGCCATGGCCAAGGTCCTCATCATCGGCGCCGGCGGAGTCGGCGGCGTGGTCGCCCACAAGTGCGCGCAGGCGCGCGACGTCTTCGACGACGTGCTGCTGGTCAGCCGCACCCTGTCGCGGTGCGAGAAGCTGCAGCGCGAGATCGCGGAGGTCCAGGGCCGCGAGATCCGCATCGGCCAGGTCGACGCCGACGACGTCGCCGCCACCACCCGCCTGCTCGAGCGGGAGCGCCCGGCGGTGGTCATCAACGTCGCCCTGCCGTACCAGGATCTCCCGATCATGGACGCCTGCCTCGCCGCCGGCGTCGACTACCTCGACACCGCCAACTACGAGCCCCCCGACGTCGCGAAGTTCGAGTACAAGTGGCAGTGGGCGTACCGCGAGCGCTTCCGCGAGCGCGGGATCATGGCGGTGCTGGGCTCGGGCTTCGACCCCGGCGTCACCAACGTCTACTGCGCGCACGCCCAGAAGCACCTGTTCGACTCGATCCGCCACGTCGACATCCTCGACTGCAACGGCGGCTCGCACGGCAAGGCCTTCGCCACCAACTTCAACCCCGAGATCAACATCCGCGAGATCACCGCGCGCGGCCGCTACTGGGAGCGGGGCGAGTGGAAGGAGACCGATCCGCTGTCGGTGTCGGCGGTCTTCGACTACCCGGGCGTCGGCGAGCGCAAGAGCTTCCTGCTCTACCACGAGGAGCTGGAGTCGCTGGCGCTCAACCTGCGCGGCCTCGAGCGCATCCGTTTCTGGATGACCTTCGGCGAGGCCTACCTCAAGCACCTCGAGGTCCTGGGCAACGTCGGCATGACCCGGATCGATCCGGTCCTGTACGAGGGCCACCCGGTGGTGCCGATCAAGTTCCTGAAGGAGCTGCTCCCCGATCCCTCGTCGCTGGCCGCCGGCTACACCGGCAAGACCTCGATCGGCTGCCTGATCGAGGGCGTCAAGGACGGCAAGCCGCGCAAGGTCTTCATCTACAACATCTGCGACCACGCCGCCTGCTACCGGGAGGTGCGGGCGCAGGCGGTGTCGTACACCACCGGCGTCCCGGCGGTGACCGGCGCGGTGATGATGGTGACCGGCCAGTGGCCGAAGCAGCCCGGGGTGTGGAACATGGAGGAGCTCGATCCCGATCCGTTCCTCGCCGACGTCGCCCGCCGCGGGCTGCCGTGGGTGGTCGAGGAGCGCGCGGTGGCGGGCTCGTGAGCGCGGGCGCGGCGCTCGGCGCCGAGGTCGCGGCCCGGCTCGACCTCGACCGGATCGAGACCCCGTGCTTCGTCACCGATCTCGGCGCGCTCGAGCAGAACCTGCGGCTCCTGGCCGACGTCCAGGCCCGCGCCGGCTGCACGATCATCCTCGCCCTCAAGGGCTTCGCGCAGTGGTCGACGTTCCCGCTGGTGGGCCGCTACCTGCGCGGCACCACCGCGTCGTCGGTGGCCGAGGCCCGGCTCGGCCGCGAGGAGCTGGGCGGCCAGGTCCACGCCTACGCCCCGGCCTGGACCGCGGACGACCTGCGCGAGGTCTGCACCCTGGTCGATCACGTCGTCTTCAACTCGCCCGGGCAGTGGCGGCGGCTGCGGCCGGTGGTCGAGGCCGCGCGCGCCGCCGGCCACGCCCTCTCGTGCGGCCTGCGGGTCAACCCCGAGCACCGCGAGGTCGAGGTCGCGCTCTACGATCCAGCGGCGCCGGGCTCGCGGCTCGGCACCACCCGCGCCAACGTGACCGCCGACGACCTCGATGGCCTCGACGGCCTGCACTTCCACACCCTGTGCGAGCTCGGCCCCGACGCCCTCGAGCGGACGCTGGCCGCGCTCGAGGCCCGCTTCGGCGACCTCCTGCCCCGCCTGCCCGCCGGGCGGCGCTGGGTCAACTTCGGCGGCGGCCACCACATCACCCGCCCGGGCTACGACACCGATCACCTGGTGCGGCTCGTCCGCGACTTCCGCGCCCGCTGGGACGTCGAGGTCTTCCTCGAGCCGGGCGAGGCGGTCGCGCTCGGCACCGGCGTGCTGGTGGCCTCGGTCCTCGACGTCATCGACAACGGCATGCCGATCGCGATCCTCGACACCTCGGCCACCGCGCACATGCCCGACGTGCTCGAGATGCCGTACCGGCCGGTCATCGTCGGCGCCGGCGAGCCCGGCGAGCGGGCCCTCACCTACCGGCTGGGCGGCCTGACCTGCCTGGCCGGCGACGTGATCGGCGACTACTCGTTCGACGCGCCGCTGACCGTGGGCCAGAAGCTGGTGTTCCTCGACATGGCCCACTACACGATGGTCAAGACCACGACCTTCAACGGCGTGCGCCTGCCGTCGATCGCCACCCACGATCCGGCCACCGGCGAGATCCGCGTCAGCCGCAGGTTCGGCTACCGGGATTACCGCGACCGCCTGGCCTGAGCCCGTCACCGACGCGGTCGGAGCTTGCGGGAAACGAACGACGACCACATCTCTCCGATCGGCCTGAGCTCTTCACCGACCGCGGTCGGAGCTTGCGGGAAACGAACGGCGAGCTGCATCTCTCCGGCCTGAGCTCTTCACCGACCGCGGTCGGAGCTTGCGGGAAACGAACGGCGAGCTGCATCTCTCCGGTCGGCCTGAGCCGCCCGAGCGTCAGCGAGGGCGTGTCGAAGGCCGACAAGCCGCGGCCGTCGCGC
>CAADGB010000359.1 GCA_900696455.1 uncultured delta proteobacterium | reverse complement strand
TGGATCGGGTGGCTGGTCATGCTGACGTTGGCGAGCCGGATGCGGGTCCGGTCGCCGCGCCGGCAGACCAGCGCGTCGGTGCCGGGAAACGCCTTGCCGTTGAAGGTGAAGAGATTGAAATCGAGCATCACCGACGGGTCGGGCGTCTTGGTCCCCGGCCGGATGAAGAACATGTGCGGGAAGATGCAGAAGTCGCGGTCAATCGGCCGCTCGGGCCGCTTCGGATGGATGATGAAGAAGCCCATCATCCCCATCGCCATTTGCACCATCTCGTCAGCGTGCGGGTGGTACATGTGAGTGCCGTGCTGGCGCAGCGTGAACTCGTAGACGTAGGTCTCGCCCGGTTTGATCTGCGGTTGGTTGAGGCCGCCGACACCGTCCATCCCTGCCGGCAGCAGGATTCCGTGCCAGTGGATCGTGGTGTGCTCGGGCAGCCGGTTCTCGACGAACAGCCGGACGCGATCGCCCTCGACGGCCTCGATCGTCGGCCCCGGGGAGCTTCCGTTGTACCCCCAGGCCTTGACTTTCATGCCGGGCGCGAATTCCACGTCGACCGGCTCGGCGACCAGGTGGAACTCTTTGACGCCGCCGTTCATGCGGAACGGCAGCGTCGGGACGTTCGGGGTGACGACCGGGGTGTAAGGCAGGCCGCCCGTCCGTTTCATCGACGGGGCGGGCGGTCGTGTCGTCGGCGGCGCGCCTGGCGCGGCAGGTTGGCCGTGCCCCGCATGCGGCGACTGGGCGAGCGCCTCGCCGCCGCCCAGGAACAGGCGGGCACGATCGAGGAGCGCAGCGCCCGAGGCGAGCAGCGCGGCGCGGGAGAGCCAGGTACGACGCGAGATCATCGGTTGCCTCCGGTCGAAGGGTGGGAGTGCTCGTGGGCAGCAGCCGGTGAGCTGTCTCCGGGCGCGGCGACGGGCGCCGCCTGCGGACCGGCGAGCGTGCCGCCGACGGCGCGCTCGAGCCGTGCGCGAGCGATCCAGTAGTCGCGGTGCGCGGCGGTCGCCGCTTGCTCGGCCTCCGTCTCCTCGCGGCGCGCGAGCAGGAGGTCGTAGACGCCGAGCAGCATCATGTTGTAGTGCAGCAGGGTCTGCTCGAGGACCTCCCGCCGCTTCGGCAAGAGGGTCCTCTCGTGGGTTTCGACGAGCGCCCGGGCGCCGATCAGGCGGTCCCTCGCCAGGCGGACCTCGGACCGAATCTCGATCGCGAGCTGCTCGAGCTGGCGCTGCGCGCGCCGCTGCTCGGCCTCCAACCGGGCGATCGACGCGGCGCCGGTGTCGAAGATCGGCAATGCGATCGCGAGCTGCGGTCCGCGCAACCGCGTGCCGTCGGTGTCCTTCTCCTGGTTGAGGCCGACCTCGATGCCGACTGGAAAGTAGCGGGTACCGCGTTTCAGCGCGAGAGCGCGCCCGACGAGGTCGACTCCGAAACGCGCCGCGTCGAGGTCGAGACGCTGTTCGATCGCGCGGCGCTCGAGCCCGATCGGATCGGGATCCGCGGGCGGCAGCGGCGGAAGGTGACGCGCCGCCGTCCAATCGGTGGCGGCGCCCGAGAGGCCGAGGAGCACGTTCAGCCGCTCCCGCGCCTCTCCCTCGTCGAGCTCCGCGCGGGTGAGATCCACCAGTGCCTGGGCGTCGGCGGCCTCGAACAGCGCGACCGCGCGCAGCTCGAGGTTTCCGGCGTCGCGCTGCCGACGCGCCAGCTCGGCCGCCGCCGCCGTCAGCCCGCGCACGGTCGTGGCGCGATCGGACGTCTCCTCGGCGGCGGCGAGCTCGAAGAACGCGATGCGGGTTTCGGCGACGAGGTCGAGCATCGTCTGCCCCAGACGCAGCTTCGCGGCCTCGAGCTCGACCGCGGCCAGTCGCTTGCGGGCCGGTTGGACGAGGATGTCGAGAATGTCCTGGACCAGGGTCCACTCGACATTCGTGCCGGAGCCCTGGTCCGGCGTGCGGCGAAAGGCATGGAGCGCCGGGTTCGCGATCCGCGTCGCCTGGGCGTAGTCGGCGCGGGCGATGCCGAGCTCCTCGATCTCGGCGAGCAGCTCGCGGTTGCGCAGCAGGGCGATCTGGGCGGCGGAGCGGTCGTCGAGCGGATCGACCAACAGGCGCGAGGCGGCCTCTTCGGCAGCGTCCTCTTCGCTCGCGGTGTGGACCCAAGCCGGCTCGGCGCCGGATCTCGCGGCGACGATCTCGGCGACGCTGTCGAATGTCGGCCGCGGATCGACCGAGGCGCAACCGGCGAAGAGCAGAAGACCGAGGGGGGCGAGAGCGGCGCGGGTCATGGCGTGCCGTGCTCCTTCTCGACCGGGACGAGCGTCATTCCACACTTCGGGCACACTCCCGGTTCGGAGGAACGCACCTCGGGGTGCATCGGGCAGGTGTAGGTGACGGCCTCGCGCGACTCGGTGCCTGGCGAAGAGGCGTGATGCTCGTCCCCGGATGGCGCTGCCTCGGGCGAGCCTGAGGTCGGCGCGGCAGGCGGCGGTACGTACGGCGGGCGGGGAGATTCGGCGGCGGCAGGGCTCGCCGGATTCTGGGCGCGACCCGCCGTGGGCGGCGGGGTGACGGTGCACCCGGCGAGTAGCAGCAGCGCCAGGGCGGAAACGGGGGCGGTCGGCACGGGGCGGCCTCCTCGATCGTGGAGTGCGGAGCAACCCCACCGGCTTCGCCGACGGGGCACGAAGACAGCTATCGCCACGCCCTACGAGGGCGCGGCGAGGCTGCGTCTCACACGCGAAGCGGCAGGACGAACGCGGGAGGGGGTGCGTGCGGCGGCGAGGCCGCCACCAGCCAGGGGGGAGCCGGCGTGAGGCTGGCCAGGTCGAGCGTGGGCAGGCGCGAGGCGAAGGCGCCTTCAGCGGCGAGCAGGCTCGCACCGCGCTGCGCCTCCGGCGTTCGCGCCTCGAGGGTCCCTGGCGGGAGCCGGGGATCGCCGGAACAGCAGCAGTCGCCGCTCCAGGCCCCGTCGGGGCTCGGTTGCGGCGACGGCGCGTCGACCGACTCGTGGCAGTCGCCGGTCGATTCGGTCGCGTGCGTCGCCCGCGGCCTCGGCATCTCGCAGACGCAGAAGCCGAGCGCCAGCGACGCGATCGCCGCGAGGGCGGTCGTCGCCGCGAGACGGCGCACGGTGATCGAAGCGGCGAGCAGGCTCATGCCGGCGCAGAGTTTGAACCCGTGGGCCCAGCTTGTCAATTCGGTCCCGACGATGCCGGCGGGGCGGCCACCTCGATCGGATGCACCGCGTCGGGCGTCCGGTCGTCGACGTCGACGTGGAAGGCGCGCAGGCGCAGGGCGTTGGCGATCACCGACACCGAGCTCAGGCTCATCGCCGCCGCCGCCAGCATGGGCGACAGCAGCCAACCGGTGAACGGATAGAGCAACCCCGCCGCGACGGGAACGCCGGCGGCGTTGTAGGCGAAGGCCCAGAAGAGGTTCTGGCGGATGTTGCGCATCGTGGCGCGCGAGAGCTTGCGCGCGCGCACGATGCCGGTCAGGTCGCCGCGCACGAGGGTGACGCCGGCGCTCTCCATCGCGACATCCGTCCCGGTGCCCATGGCGATGCCGACCTCGGCCCGCGCCAACGCCGGGGCGTCGTTGATGCCGTCACCGGCCATCGCGACGAGCCGGCCCTCGCCCTGGATCCGCTCGACCTCGCGCACCTTCTGGTCGGGCAGGACCTCGGCGACGACCTCGTCGATCCCGAGCCGGCGGGCGACCGCGTCGGCCGTCTTGCGGCTGTCGCCGGTCAACATGACGACGCGGACGCCCGCGCTGGCGAGGGCGCGCAGCGCCTCGCCGGTGGTCGCCTTGATCGGGTCGGCGACGCCGAGAATCCCGGCGAGCCGACCGTCGATCGCGACGTACATCACGGTCTGCGCCTCGCTCCGGAGTTGCTCCGCGACGTCGGCGAGCGGCGCGATGTCGACCCCCTGCGCCCGCATCAACGCCAGGTTGCCGAGGGCGACGCGTCGGCCCTCGACCCGGCCCGCGACTCCCTTGCCGGTCACCGACTCGAAGTCGGCGACGGCCGGCGCCTCGAGGCCACGCTCTGCGGCGCCCGCCAGGATCGCCGCGGCGAGCGGGTGCTCGCTGCCGCGCTCGATCGCCGCCGCCGCGCGCAGCAGGGAGGGCTCGTCGATGCCCGCCGCCGTGCGCACCGTGACCAGCCGCGGCTTGCCCTCGGTGAGGGTGCCGGTCTTGTCGACGACCAGCGTGTCGACCTTGCGCAGCAGCTCGATCGACTCGGCGTTGCGGAACAGCACCCCCATCGACGCCGCCTTGCCGGTCGCCACCATGATCGACATCGGCGTCGCCAGTCCGAGGGCGCACGGGCAGGCGATGATCAGCACCGCGACCGCGTTGACGAGAGCGTGCGCCATCCGGGGCTCGGGCCCGACGATTCCCCACGCCGCGAAGGTGAGCGCGGCGATCGCGAGCACCACCAGCACGAACCAGCCCGAGATCCGGTCGGCGAGCTTCTGAATGGGCGCGCGGCTTCTCTGCGCGGCGGCCACCATCGCGACGATCCGCGACAGCAGCGTCTCCGAGCCGACCTTCTCGGCCCGCATCACGAAGCCGCCGGCGCCGTTGACCGTGGCGCCGACGACCCGGTCGCCGGTCGCCTTCTCGACGGGGATCGGCTCGCCGGAGACCATCGACTCGTCGATCGAGCTCGTGCCTTCGAGCACGATGCCGTCGACCGGCACCTTCTCGCCCGGCCGGACGCGCAGCCGATCGCCGACCGAAACGACCTCGAGCGGCACGTCCTCCTCGCTGCCGTCCTCGCGCAGCCGCCGCGCGCTCTTGGCGGCGAGCCCGAGCAGCTTGCGGATCGCCGCGCCGGTCTCGCCGCGCGCCCTGAGCTCGAGCACCTGGCCGAGGAGCACGAGCGCGGTGATCACCGCCGCCGCCTCGAAGTAGACCGGCACGTGGCCGTTGGCGTCGCGGAAGGTCGCCGGGAAGATCCCGGGCGCCAAGGTCGCCACCAGGCTAAAGCCGAACGCCACGGCGACGCCGAGCCCGATCAGCGTGAACATGTTGAGGCTGCGGTGGCGCACCGAGGCGACCGCGCGCTCGTAGAACGGCCAGGCGGCCCAGGTGCAGACGGGGATCGCGAGCAGCATCTCCAGCCAGAGGCGAGTCGATGCCGCCAGCATGCTCGCCACCGGCGTGCCCGGCAGGAAGGCGTCGCCCATCACCAGCACGAGCGTGCCGAGGGCGAACGGCACCGAGATCCAGAACCGCCGGCGCATGTCGAGATACTCCGCGCTCGGCCCCTCCTCGACCGTGGCGACACGCGGCTCGAGCGCCATGCCGCAGATCGGGCAGCTGCCCGGCGCGTCGCGCACGATCTCCGGGTGCATCGGGCAGGTCCACTCGGTCTT
>CAADGB010000358.1 GCA_900696455.1 uncultured delta proteobacterium | reverse complement strand
GGCGCGGCTTCGGGCTCGGGGGCGGGCGCCGGGCTCGGCGCGGGCGCCGCGGGCGCCGCGGGCGCCGCGGGCGTCGCGGGCGTCACGGTCAGGCCGTGAGCGCTCGCGAACTCCTCCACCGCCGGCGCGTCGGGGGCCAGCTCGGCGGCGGCCGCGAACAGGCGACGGGCGCGCTCGACGTCGTCGAGCCGCTTCCACGCCACCTCGCCGGCCTGCAGCGCGACGTAGAGGCGGTCCTCGCCGCGCAGGTGATCGAGCACGCGCTCGCCGATCTCGACGACGGTGCCCCACTCCCCGCGCTCGCCCTGCACCTGGTGCACGAGGACGTAGGCGGCGACCAGCGACCGGCTGGGCGCCGCGCCGTTGGCGGCGGCGGCGTCGAGGGCGCGGGCGGCGAAGCGGCCGGCGCGCTCGCGGTCCTTGAAGCGCTGCAGCCAGACCAGGGCGAAGCCGCGGTAGCCGTCGGCGCGGGCCGCCGAGTCACCGGCGGCCTCGACGCGGCGCTGGTGGTGCTGCTCGAGCTCGTCCCAGCGCTGGGCCTGGGCGAGGAGCGCCTCGAACATGGCGTTGGCCGACGGCTCGTCGAGATCCTTCTCGAAGACGCGGCGCAGGAGCTGCTCGAGCCGGGGATCCTCGGGCGCCTCGAGGCGCAGGATGCGCGCGGCGCGCAGGAGCATGCGCGCGGCGGTGGCGTCGTCGAAGCGCGCCGAGTCCTCGGCCAGCCGCTCCACCTGATCGGCCCACTCGTCGGGGTCGTAGTTGAGGGCGGCGACCGCGTCCTGGACCCGGGTCGAGTCAGGGGTCCGCTCGAGCGCGCGCTCCAGCACCTGCTCCGCCTTGTCGCGCTGGCCGCTGTCGAGCAGGGCCTCGCCGACGATCGCGGCCAGCTCGGCCGCGGCGGCGGGGCTCTTCAGCTCCATCTCGCCCAGCTTGGCCACCATCTCGTGGCGCCCCATCTCCCCGTAGACCTCGCGGGCGCGCGACAGCGCCTTCAGGTTGTCGGGGTGGAGCTTCCACGCACGCTGGTACAGCGCGAGCGCTCGTTCGCGCTCCGGGATCACGTCCTCGGTCAGCCGGGCCAGCTCGTAGAGCCGCTCCGACTGCTCCGGCTTCGCTCCGGACGCCTCCAGTTCCTTTTCGAGCTCGTCGATCGCCGCGACCCAGTCGCGCGACCGGCGCAGACGCTCCCTCAACAGCGTGCGCGTATCCATCTGCGGTGCATCCTCCCGCATTTGCAGGCAAACTTCTACCCCGGGTGACCCTCGACAGAGCGCAGCGCGCCCTCAAGCCCTTGTAACACGGGGCCGCGGCGCCACGCAGCCGATCGCGCGCCGAAAACACGCGCGACGCCGGGGGTTTCCGGCGCCGCGGGGGTTGCGAGCCACGGCCGGTTCGTGCCTGTGCACGGCCCCGGACCGACGCCCGCGCGGGAGGCTGATCAGCCGCCCTGGAGCTTGGCCGCGATCTGGAAGCGGAGCTTCTGGGCGATGCTCTTGAGCGGCGCCAGGCCGGTCCCCGCCGCCTTCGAGAACTCCTCGAAGTCCTTGTCGGCCTCCTTGAGCTGGCCGAGCCGGAAGTGCGACTGGCCGCGCTGGAACTTGGCCTGGTGGTTGTCCTTGGACAGCTTGAGCGCCTCGGTGAACGCGGTGATGGCCTTGGCGTCCTCGAGCTTGTCGGAGTACGACATCCCCAGCACGTAGTAGAGCTGGCTCTTGACCTCGTTCTCCATGACGTGCTCGACGCCCTGGCTCACGACCTGGATCGCCTCGTTGGGGTAGTCCCAGCGGCGGTACAGCTCGCCGAGCGCGATGTACGCGGCGCCGAACCGCGGCCAGGCCACGATCGCCTTGGTGAAGGCGTCGGCGGCCTTCGCGTCCTGCAGCTTGTCGCGGTGGATCCGGCCGATGTAGTGGTGGGCGTTGTAGAGGTTCTCGTCCTGCTTGACCGCGGCCTCGAGCCGCTGCAGCGCCGCGTCGAAGTTGACGTTGCGCAGGTCGGGCGTGACCTCCTCGGGCTTCTTGCGCAGGCGCGTGGCCTCGGCCTCGCGCTCGCGCGCGACGGCGAACTCGTAGAGCGCGACGCCGTAGCGGAGGTTGAGCATGAGGTCGTTGGGGCGGAGCTTGGCGCCCTGCTCGTAGGCCTCGATCGCCTCCTTCCACTCCTTCTTCAGCCGGTACGCCTCGCCGAGCTGGTACCAGGCCATGAAGTTGTCGCGGTCGAGGCGGACCGACTCCTTGAACTCGGTGATCGCGGTGTCGAACTGCTTGGCCGACAGCGCCCTGGCGCCGGCGTTGGCGCGCTCGATCGCTTCCTTGTTCGATTTGGGGCAGCCGGCGCCGAGCGCGAGCAGCGCGCCGAGCGCGGCGATCGTGACGAGCTTGGTGACGGAAAGTCGAGCCATGCGTCCCTCCTGGGCGAGGAGACCGTACGCCGGGCGGACACGATCTCTCAAGTTCCACGTACTCCGAAAAGCAGGCCGGCCTGACCCGAGAGGGCCAGGCCGGGCGATTCGCCGCGACGGGGATCAGCCGCCGGTCGGGCGGAAGTTGAACGGGTAGTTCACCTGGACACCACCGCCGCCCTTGGGCTTCGGGAACTCGATGGCCTTGATGACCGCGGCCACGCAGCTCGCGACCTCGGAGTCGACCCCCGACGCGTTGGAGCTGGCCACCGTGCCGTTGGGGCTGATGAAGAACTGGGTCGAGACCGTGCCCTCGAGGCCGGGCCGGGCCAGGAGCTGCTTCTCGTAGCAGTACGTGATCTTCTGGATGTTGCGCTTGATGTACCGGCGGATGATCGCCTTGTCGAGGTCACCCACCGACTGCGGCTGGCCGATGCGGACCTGGGGGACGTTCGACTGGCGGCCGCGCATGCCACCACGACCCGAGCCGACGCCGTAGCCGGAGCCGGTGCCCGAGCCGTGGCCGATCGTGCCGTAGCGGCCGGTGCCGATCGTGCCCCAGCCGGTGCCGCCGCCGCCCGGGCCGAAGCCCGACCGGCCGAAGCCGAAGCCGCCGGCCATCTCGCCGGGCTCGTTGCCGAGTAGACCGCCCTGGATGTCGATGTCGTCGAAGCCGGACGAGATGTCGCCGGTGCCGGTGATCGAGGCGAAGTTGCCGCCCTGGGTCAGCGCGGCCGAGCCGAGGACGCCGGCGGTGCGGGCCTGCTCGATCGCCTGCTGGCGGGCGAGCTGCTCCTGCTCGGCGTTCTGCTTCATCTTGTAGCGGCCCTCGGCGCGATCCGAGTCCTTCTTGCCCATCTTCCCCTCCTCCAGCATCATCGCGGTGCCGGTGCCACCGGACTCGTCCTCGCCGTCGTCCTCCTGGTCCTCGGGCTCGGGCGGCGGGGGATCCTCCTGCGAGGTGGTCTGGGCGCGGTTGGAGGTGTCCTCGTTCACCGCCATGTCGGTGTAGGCGGTGTCCTGGTCGGGCGGCACCGTCCACAGGAGGAAGACGAAGCCGAAGTGCACGATCGCCGAGCCGGCGAAGAACAGGAGCACCGCGGCCTCGAGGGTCGCGAACAGCGGCACCGGGTGGCGCTTGGGCTGCGGCACCGAGGTGACGAGGAAGGTGGCGTTGCCGCTCTTGACCCGGATGCGGGCCTTCTGCGGGATGGCGACCTCGAGCCCGCCCGGCGCCGTCGACGACGGCGTGGCCCGGCCCTGCTGCTGGAGCTCGGCCAGGGAGATCGACTGCCCGTCGACCTGGAGCTCGCCCTCCATGCCCTGGCTGTAGTTGAAGACGAAGTCATCGCCGCGCGGGGCGATGAGCGGGAACGAGGCCGCCGGGCTCTCGGTGGTCGGGAACTCGTTCTGCGCGTCGGCGCCGATGCGGAACCACGGGTTGCCGCTCTTCTCGTCGCGCAGGCGGAGCAGGCCGGCGGCGGCGAAGGCGATGCCGAGCGGGAAGCCCAGGAACACCATCACGTCGTTGGCGACCGGCAGCTTCTGCGGGCGGTAGGCCCACGACGGCTTCTTCTCGACCTCGACCCACTGGTGCTTCTTGGCCTGGTTGTACGAGGCGTTGGAGTAGCCGACGCCGAAGCCGATGAGGCCGAGCAGGAGGCAGAGGCCCGACAGGCCGAGGAACGCGTAGGTGGTCGAGGTGACCCGGCCCCCGCGCGGGTTCATGACGTGCTTGACCGAGACCACCGAGTTGCCGAGCATCGCGGCGACCTCGACGGCGCGCGCGCCGGGCTCCTCGACCTGCTCGGAGAGCGGCGCGAAGCCGGTGTTCACCGGGGCCTGCATCGCGAACGGCGGCGGGATGTTGCCCATCGGCGCCGGGACGCGGGGCGCCGGCGGGCGCGGGGCCATGGGCGCCGGCGGCGGCGCCGCGCCCATCATCGTCGGCGCAGTCGGCGCAGTCGGCGCGGTCGGCGCGGTCGGCGCGGCCGCGGGCGGCGCCCCCATCATCGTGGGCGCGCTCGCCGCCGCGGGCGGGGCGGCCGGGACCGGCGGGCGCGGCGTCGACGCGATCACGCCGGCGTCGGCGGGGCCCGCCTGCACCTTGGTCGGGATCTCGTCCTCCTCCTCGGCGCCACCGATCGTGACCTCGATGCGGGTCTCGCCGATGACGATCGAGTCGCCGGACTGCAGCTTGGCCTTGTTGACCTTCTGGCCGTTGACGAACGTGCCAGTCGTCGACGACAGGTCGATGATGCTCACGTCACCGGGGCCGGTGACCTCGATGAGCGCGTGCATCCGGCTGACGTTCTTGTCGTCGAGCCGGAGGTGCGAGGACGACAGCTTGCCCACCTTGATGACGGGCAGCGTGAGCTTCTCCTCGCGGAGCAGCTCGTCGCCTTTGAACAGTCGGAACGTGAGGGGTACTTTGCCACCGGCCATGGGATTTCTCCTCGGAGGAGCGAGCGTCGGGTCGACGGCCGCGGCCGGTGGGCGTCCGAGGCGGAGCGGGGGGCGAGGCCACCGCTCCGACCCGGGCGACTACAGGTCCTCGGCCGACTTCAGGATCTCGGCGATGAAGTCTTTGCGGATGCGGATGAGGCTCGAGTGCTTCGCGAAGTCGATCGCGTCGACCGTCGTGCCCTCGGGCTTGATGAGGTCGCCCTCGATGGTGTCCCCGGAGAAGTCGTAGACCTTCACCTTGGGCTTCTGACCGGCACCGGCGCCCTGCGCGAACGCGGTGCCGGCGCCGAGGATGAGAGCGAGCGAGGTGACAGTGATGAGGCGGAGGGTGCGCATGACGTCTCCCGTGGATTGCCGGGATGTCGTGAAGGCCTCCATCTCGACCTGCAGACACCGCCGGCGCGGTTCGGTTCCCGGTTTCGTTCCGGATCGTAGCGCGGAGATCGCCGCGAGGGATCTCCTGGAAATTCACTATTGATTCAGGCAGGTTGCAAGCTCAGCCCGCCGGCTGAGCCGGCTGCGCCGCCTGCATCTTGATGAAGTCGTCGATCTGCTTGATGACCTTGTCGCAGTCCTTGATGTTCTGGTTGGCCTCCTCGCGGTCCTCCGAGGTCCCGGCCTTCGACAGGTACTCCTGGAAGAAGCCGCGGGCGGTGCGGTAGGCCGCCTGCGAGGCCTTCAGGTCGTCCTGCTTGGGGGCCCGGAACGCCTTGTAGAGCACGCCGAGGTTGTAGAAGGCCTCGCCCCGCTTGGGGTCGAGGTCCTTGGCCTTCTGGTAGGTGGCCTCGGCGGCGTTCATGTCCCCCAGGCCACGCTGGGCCACGCCCAGGCCGATCATCGCGTCGTAGTTCTTGGGCTGCAGCGCCAGCACCCGCTCGAACTGATCCTTGGCCACGTCGTAGCGGCGGGTGCCCAGGGTGATGAGGCCCACGTTGTGGCGGGCCTCGGCGAAGTTGCTGTCGAGCTCGACCGCCGCCTGGAAGCGCGCCAGCGCCTCGGTCAGGTTGTTGCGCGACAGCGCCAGCACGCCCAGCGCGTACTGGAGCGGGGCGTACTTGGCGTCACGCTTCTCCCCCTCCTCGAGCAGCAGCTTGGCCAGGTCGAGGCGGTTCCGGTTCTTCTCGTAGCCCTCCATGTAGACCAGGCCGTAGACGGTGTAGGCCCGCACGTTCTCGGTGTCGATCGCGAGTGAGATCGACAGCTTCTTGCGGGTGTCCTCCTCGAGCTTCCGCCAGGCGGCGTTGTCCTTGGTCTTGCGCAGCTCGTCGAGCTGCAGCATCGCCAGGTTGACGTACGCGGCGGACAGCTTGGGGTTGGCCTTGATGGCGCTGTCCCAGTACTTCTTCGCGCCGTCGACCTTGCCCGCGGCCAGGTAGAGCTCGCCCAGGTTCGAGATCGACGCGCCGTGGTTGGACTTGACCTTGAGCGCGGCCTGGTAGGCCGCCTCGGCGTCCTTGGCCAGGTTGCAGTTGTGGAGGCTGCGCCCGACCATGTAGTGGGCCTCGATGAGGTCCTTGTGGGCGCGGGCGACCGCGGCGAAGCGGTCGGCGGCCTGACGGCAGGTCGACTCCGACCACGAGGTCTGGGCCGCGTAGAACTCGGCGGCCTTGGCGAAGTCGGCCTTGGCGTCGCTCGACACCTGGCGGTTCTCGTCGGTGACGGTCTCCGGCTTGATGTTGGTGATGTCGGGCGGCGGCGGCACGTCCTTGGTGCCCTTGGTCAGCCCGCTCTTGGGGGTGCCACCGCAGGCCGCGACGGCGGCGGCGGCGCACAGCGACAGGACGACGGTACGGGTTCGCGAGAGCATGGGATCACTCCACCTTCAGGATGGCAGGCTCGACGTCGCGCACCGGCACCTCGCCGCGGCCGGGCTCGGCGCGCAGCTCGGAGGCGGTCGGGAAGTCCTCGGGCTTGATCTGGCCGAGCTCGCGCTCGCACAGCTTGGACCAGGTCGAGAACCAGCCGAAGTCGGTCGAGGTCTTGAGGCAGGCGGAGAAGGCATCGAGCGAGGTGTTCTCGAGCGGCTCGGCCTTGGCCTCGAGGGTCTCGCAGTAGATGTCGACCGCCTCCTCGTACTTGCGGATGTTCTCGGGGATCTCGGCGGTGTAGAGGGCGTCGGAGAAGTTCTGGGAGAGCTGGCCGATGCGCGCGGCGGCCGCGATCGCGTTCTGCGGCTCCTTGATCTCGAAGATGAGCTTGCTGTAGACGGCCGAGGCCTTGGCGCCGGTGCTCTCCTTCTCCTTGAACCAGGCGTCGAAGCGCTTGAGCGACTTCTCGGCCTCGGCCTTCTTGGCCGGGTCGAAGTTGAGGTTGGCCGGGAAGTTGATCGACAGGAACTTCTCGTAGTCGACCTCGGCGGCGTGGAACTTGGCCAGCGCGTACCAGTAGCGGGCGGTGCGCTCGTCGCCGCCGGCGAACTTGCCGCCGCGGCGCTCGTACTCCGACACCGCCTGGGAGAAGGCCTTGAGCGCCTCCGCCATCTTCTTGCCGTCGCGGTTCACCACGGTCAGCTTGATCTTGGTCTCGGGCCCGCACTGGGTGCGGGTGGCGTCGCCCTTGCGGCGCTTGCGGGTCGCCTTGCCGACCGCGCGCTCGCGGGCGATCTTGATGCAGGAGCCGTCGACGGTCTTGCCCGGGCAGCTCTGCTGCCACAGGATCTGGCCGATGCGGGCGTAGGCGAGGACGACCTTGTCGGCGCCGCCCTTGTCGCCGTACTGCTTGAGGTACTTGCGGTAGTGGTCGACGACGACGTTGAGGTCGCCGCGCTTCTCGTAGATCGAGGCCAGGCTGAAGAAGGCGTTGGCGGCGTCGACCGTGCCCTGCTTGCCCTTGCCGAACTTGCTGATGAAGGTCTTGGTGTTCTCGATGGCCTTGTCGTCGTCGCCGATGCCCTTGCGGTAGAAGACGGCGTCGTTCATGGCCTTGTAGGCGTCGTCCTCCTTGGCGTACTTCTTGGCGTACTCCTCGAAGTTGGCCGAGGCCTTGTCGTAGTAGGCGACGCGGGCGTAGACGTTGCCGAGGCGGGCCAGGGCGCGCGCGCTCTGCTTGCTGGTCGGGAAGCGGTCCATGAGCTCGACGTAGACGCTGATCGCGGCCGACAGCGAGCGGCCCTCCTCGAAGCAGACGCCGGCGTTGTAGAGGATCTGGTCCATCTTCTCGGCGATGCCCACCGACGGGTTCTTCTTGACCGCGTCGTTGAACAGCTTGAGGTAGCCGTTGCCGCACTGGACGTACTTGCCGAAGTCGCCGGTCTTCTTGGCCTCGGCCTCGACCTGCTCGAGGATCTTGCGCTCGGCGACCGCCATGATCCCGGTGGCGCGGTCGGTGAGATCGCTCCGATCCTGGTCCTCCTTGGCGGTGATGAACTTGGGGTTGTCGAGGAAGTACTTGGCCCACTCCGCGACCTTCACGTTCTGGCCGGTGACGATGTAGACGTCGAGGAGGATGTTGGCGGAGTAGTACGCGGTCTCGTGCTTGGGGTGGGTCTTGATGATGTCCTCGAACATCGGCAGCGCCTTGTCGAAGTGGTTGTAGCGCCGGTACATGTTCGCCTTGAGGAACTTCATCCCCACCAGCTCGTCGTCGTTGGGGTCCTTGATGTAGTTGATGTAGATGTCGAAGGCGTCGAGCATCTTCTGCTCGCGCGCCGGGATGGGCTGCGCCTCGGGGACCTTGGCCTCCTTGCCGTCGTCCTTGAACTCGAGCGGGGCGACCTTGACCCGGGGGTCGACGTCGAGGGCGTTCTTCCAGCCCAGCACCGCGGCGTAGGCCGACTCCTTGCGCAGCTTGTCGTCGACCTTACCGGTCTTGACGACGTCGGTGAACGCGACCGCGGCGTTCTCCCACAGCTCGGTCTTGAGGCGGGGGTTGGGCTCGTTGTCGGCGCGCGACCACAGGAGCTCGGCGTAGAAGTACTGGGTGTCGCCGTAGTCGGGCGCGTCGGGGAAGACCTTGAGGTAGACGTTGTAGAGCTTGTCGGCGTAGGCCAGGGTCTCGGGGTTCTTGGTCTTGATCGACTCGTTGTGGTACGCGCGGGCCATCTCGCCCGACATCGCCGCGGCGTTGTCGTGACACTCGCTGGCCTCGGCGGCGGGCAGGACCTTGGTGTCCTTGAGCGCGCCGAAGAGCTTCACCAGGCGCTCGATCTCCTCGACCTTGGCCGCGTTGCCCGCCCCCGGCGCCGACAGCATCGCGACCGCGATGTTGTACTGCCACAGGCAGACGTTCTTGTTCTTGGGCTCCTCCTTGATGAGCTGGCGGTAGGCGAAGATCGCCTTGTCGCTCTTGCCCTGCTCCGTGTAGAAGTCGGCGAGCAGCTCGAACATCGTGAAGGCGTAGCCCGAGTCGATCTTCTGGAAGGTCTGCCAGGCCTTCTGCACGTTGCCGAACTCGGAGAAGGCGCGGACGAAGTCCTTCTTGGAGGCCCGGTTCAGGGTCTCCTGCTTCTTGTTGCCGTCGGTGTCACGGATGACCTGGAGGAACTGCTTGCCGGCGTCCTCGTGCTGCGACAGGTTGAGGTAGACCCAGCCCAGCATGTAGGTCGCGTACGAGTAGACGTTCGACTTGGGGAACAGGAGGACCTTCTTGTAGAAGGCCTCGGCGTTGGCGAGCTGGTTCTCCTGGAAGTAGTAGTCGGCGAACGCCAGGTAGGCGTCGGGCACGTACTTCGACTGCGGGTACTCGGTGAGCAGGCGGTGGTAGATCTGCCGCGCCTCCTTCATGTACTTGCCCTGCTGCAGGGTGTACGCGAAGGCGAACAGGGCCTGGTCCATGCGCGGGTAGGACTTGAAGGCCTGGTTGTCGGCCAGCCGCTTGTAGGTCTTGACCGCGTTCTTGAGCGCGTCGTCGGACTTCTTGGCGTGGTCCTTGGCGGCGGTCTGGAACTTGGCCTTGTCCTTCTTCGCGGTGTCGGCCTTGATCGTGTTCTCGGTCGCCTTGAGGCGATGGAAGCGCGAGATCTGGGCGTGGGTCTGGCCGAGGCGGAAGAACAGATCGGCCTTCTCCGCGACGTCGGAGTCGGGGGTGTCCTCGATCAGCGTCTCGAGGAGCTGGATCTGCTGCGAGCGGATGTCGCCGACGGCGCCCTCGAGCTCGAGCACCATGTCGGCGGTGATCGACGGTCCCTTGGGCCCGGTGTCGGTCTTCTGTTTCGGCTTGGTGCGCTCCGACAGCTTCACGTCGACCTTGACCGACGTGGAGCGGGTGTAGCGCGTCTTCTGCGCGTCGGCGGTGCTCCACATCGCCGCGATGGCGATGAGGGTGGCGGTGCCCAGGGTGAGCGTGCTCGTGCGTACCATCGGTTCCCTCGGGTGAGCTTGGGGGGAGCTTGGGCCCTAGGCCGGGGGCTCTAGTTCTTCGGGCACTGGTTGCGGACCTTGAACCGGTAGTAGCCCAGCTCGTCCTTCCAGTACTCGCCGTTGAAGCGCCAGACGAAGTGCTCGTCGTCGACGATGATCGGGTCTTCCTTGTGGGCGGCGGACAGGCGCTCGCCGCGGCCCTTGGCGCTGATCTGGCCGGCCTTGGCGTTCAGGACCTCGATCTTGATCTTGATGCCGTCGCGGCCCAGGAGCTGGAGCTCGCCGATGAGACGGTTGATGCGCTCCTTGGCCAGCTTGCCGGCGTCGGCCTGGGCCAGCGACTTGCGCAGCTCGAGCTCGGTGTTGACCTCGCCGGCGATGGCGGTGGTCTGCCAGGCCTTGTCGGCGGCGCTCAGGGCCTTGAGCTCGTGGTCGAGCTCGTCGACCCAGGCGAAGGTCTTGTTGAGGGTCTTGTCGCCCAGCACGCTCATGACCAGGCGCTGGGTGACGTCGTCGAGGCCGGCCTTGTTGGCCTTGATCTTCTTGACGTACTCGTAGAACTCGGCGTTGTCCTCGTACTTGCCCACCACCTCCTGGAGGTTGGCGCGCAGGGGACGGAACTTGGTGTCGTACTCGGCCACCGCCTCGAGAGCGCGGTCGTACTGGCAGTACTTGTAGTAGATGACCGACTTGAGCAGCACCGACTCCGGGAAGAACTCGTTCTCGAAGTACGGCGCGTTCAGGGTGTGGATGTTGCCGAGCGCCTTGGGGTTGTTGGTCTTGAGGAAGTACGCCCACGAGGCCTCGAACAGGGACGCGGTCCAGTCCACCGAGTCCTGCTCGAGCTTCTCGTAGTAGCGGATGGCCTTCTCGAAGTCCTGGGTCGAGTAGAAGACGCGGGCCATCTGCAGGGTGGCCAGCTCCTCGAAGCGCTTGAGGTCCGCCGCCTTGTACTGGGGCGGCCGCTCGCGCGCGATCTCGAGGATCCGCTTGAAGGCCTCGCCGGCGGGCCGGCCCTCGTACTTGCGGACGTAGGCCACGCCCTCGAAGAACTTGGCCTTGATGTGGAACTCGCTCGACTCGTTGACGCGGTTGAAGAGCTCGATCGCCTTGTCGAGCTCGCCCTTGGTGTAGAAGTGGCGCCCGAGCAGGAAGTAGAGCTCGTCGCGGACCTGCTCCATGATCGGCTCGTCGAGCGCGGCCGGATCGTAGGCGCCGATCTTCTCGAGGATGCCCGAGGTCTCGGGCAGCACGCGGGACAGGGCGGCCAGCCACTTGAGCGCGGCGGCGTAGTAGCCGTGCGCGGCGCCGGCGTCGGAGATGCGCTCGAAGTAGTTCAGCGCGCCGGCGTAGTACCCCATCTTGTACAGGGTCTTGCCCATGTAGAACTCGGCCCGCTGCTTGTGGGGCTCGTCGTCGCCGGTCTCGCCGTCGAGCACCTTCTTCAGCTCGATCGAGGCCGAGTAGAAGTCCTTCTTGCGGTACAGGTCGATCGCGCGATCGAAGGTCTTGGAGCCGGGCGTCGACGCCGCCCCTTCGGGCTCGAGCTCGAGGTCGTCGACCCCCTTCCCCTTGGGCTGGGCGATGGGGGTGCCGAGCAGCGCGAGCGTGGCCACGGTCACGGACGCCAGGGCGAGAAGACGGCGCATCAGGTTCCTCCGGGAATCGAGTCGCTCCGCGATGCCCCCCTCCACCGTTTCCCACCTCCGGGCTTTCACCCCCCACGCTTCGCTGGAAACGTGAGGCGTGTCGCGGGCCTCTTGGGCGGCGGAATCATCGACGTGGCCCCGCGCACTTGTCAAGGCGCCCATGCGCGTCAAGCGCTCACCGGCGCGCGGACGCGACCGCGGCTGGCCCCGGGAGGCGCTGCCGCCGGTCGTCGAGGGCCTGGCGCGGGTCATCGAAGGCCGGACACGTCGACGCGGCCGGGGTTGCACCGGAGCCGCGCCGGGCCCCACGCGGGGGCCGCGACCGGAGCGATCCCGGGCCGGTCCGGACGTCGGACGTGACGCGGTCGCCGGCGCGGACACCGCAGGTCAACCGGATTTCCTAGCCGTCGTCTTGACTTCGGTGACCCGCTTTTTATGATCGCGGCCGACGATGCGGGGCCGGCCACTGCGCGCTGACCGCACGCCACGGGACCGTGACGGGAAGCGTCGCGCCCGGAGACCAACCCGGCTGAAGAACCCCGCCTCCCGATCCCGGCTGAACCCCGGCTGAACCTGGATGAACCACATGCCTCGCAGCACAACCTTGCTCGGTCTTGTCGCGGTCCTCTTCGGCCTGGCGGCATGCGACAACCCCGTGGGGCGCATCTGCGACCTCGGCGTCGAGGATCCCGGCATGACCTCGGCGGTCATGGGCTCGCCCTCGCTCGACTGTCAGAGCAAGCTGTGCCTCAAGGTGCCGGTGTCGCGCGCCGACGTGCCCGAGGGCTTCCGGCAGCTCGCCCCCAACCGCGGCATGTGCACCTCCGAGTGCGAGAGCGACGGCGACTGCGACAAGGTCCCCGAGTCGCCGTGCGTCACCGGCTTCACCTGCGGCGTCCCGCTGGTGGTCGGTCCCTTCTGCTGCCAGAAGTACTGCATCTGCAAGGACTACGTGGTCGTACCCGAGGGTGGCAGCCTGGCCACGCCCGAGGCCTGCCAGGCCAGCAACGCTTCGAACAACTGCTGCAACCTCGACGGTCGCGCCGGCAACCCGCAGTACCCGAACTGCCCGCCGGACTGATCGCGGCCCGACGCGGGCGCACGGTCCGCCGGATCCCGGTCGATTCCCGCTCGGCCCCTCGCGACGTTGGCCTGCCCCCGCCCGCCCGACGCGGGCGCGCCCGGGCGGCGGCTACCACGTGATGCGGAACGCGTCGCGGACGATCGTCAGCTCGTCGCCGGTGATGCCGACGACGTCGAAGCGACAGGTCACGAAGCGCGGCCGGCGCAGCGCGAGGTAGGCCGCGGCCACCCGCGCCACCTGACGCTGCTTGGCCGGGCCCACCGCCGCCAGGCCGCCGCCGAAGCGGGCGTCGGCGCGGCTGCGGACCTCGATGAAGACGAGCGTGTCGCCGTCGTAGGCGACCGCGTCCAGCTCGCCGAGCCGGCAGCGGAAGTTGCGCTCGACGAGGCGATAGCCACGCGCGGCGAGCGCGCGGCTGGCGAGATCCTCGCCGCGCTCGCCCGCGTCGTGGCGCCGGCGGTCTGCCCGCCGCGCCGCCTGCTGGCCTCGTCGTCCTCCCGCCGCCGCCATCGTCGCTGCTCCGGTCGTCGATCCGGTCGATGATCGATCGCGATCCGACGAGGGATCCGATCGGGTGAGCCGCTACTCGGCGGCCGCCGCGGCGGCGCCTTCCTTCTTGCGCTTGCGCTTGCCGCGGCCCTTGAGCTTCTCCTTGGGCTCGCCCGTCGCCGCCGCCGCGTCGCCGCCCGCCTCACCCGCCTGCGCCGGCGCGGTCTCGACCGCCGCCTGCTCGACGACGTTCTGGCCGCGCTCCTTGATGCGCGCCGCCTTGCCCTGCAGCTCGCGCAGGTAGAACAGACGCGCCTGGTTGACCTTGCCCCGCGCCAGCACCTCGATGCGATCGATGTTGGGCGAGTTGTCCGGGAAGACGCGCTCGACGCCGACGCCGTACGAGATCTTGCGGACCGTGAAGGTCGAGCGCGCGCCCTTGCGCGAGCGGCGGATGCACACGCCCTCGAACGCCTGGAGGCGGGTCTTCTCGCCCTCGCGGATCTTGGCCCAGACCTTGACCGAGTCTCCCGGCCGGAACTCCGGCAGGGCGGACGTGCGGCGGTTCTGCTTGTCGATGGAGTCGAGGATGCGGTGCGAGCTCATGGCTGCCTCGGGCCCTTCGGGCGTGGCCCCGAAGGCCGCGGTCGGAAGGTACGAAAGACGGTGCGTGGACGCGTGTTTCTGCCAGAAAGGGCCGGGGGCGTCAAGGGTCCCCGACCTCAGGCGTCGCGCAGGCCGTACAGGCGGTCGAGCAGGATCGCCACCGCGCTCCGCACCGACAGGTGGTTCCACGCCGGTCGCCCGGAGATCGGCGTGATAATTCGGGAAACCTGGGGGAGCTGGTCGTCGGCCAGCCCCCAGCCGGTCCCGAACAGGACCAGGAGCGGCACGCCCGGGGCGTCCTGGAGCTCGGCCACCAGCTCGGCCGGGGTCACGCGGCGGGCCCCGGCGAAGCGCGCGGGGTCGGCCGAGGTCGCCGCCACGAGCGGCGGGTGGCCGTGGGCGCGGTGGAGGGCGGCGATGGCGTCGCCGACCGCGGGCAAGGGCGTACACAGCCGGAGCGCGCTCGCCCGCCACTCCTTCTGCTCCTCCTGCCACAGGCTGGCGATGTGCGCCGCCTTCTCGCGCTGGCTCTCGACCGGCGTGATCACCTGGTAGCCGGCGAGGCCGTAGGTGGCCGCCGAGCGGGCGATGTCGTGGACGTCGAGGTTGGTGACCGCGCTGGTGACCACGGCGCCGGTACGATCGAGCACCGGGTGGTGGACGAGGGCGACGGTGGTGCGGGCGGCGACGTCGAGCTCGGGCAACCCGGCGGCGAGCTTGTGCTCGGCCCGATCGAGGACGTGGCGGGCGAACAGCTCGGGGCGGCGGCGGGCGGTGCGGCGCAGGGCCTCGCGCCGCCGCCACGCCGCGATCGCGCCGTGGTTGCCCCCGGCCAGGAGCTCGGGGACGGCGTGGCCGCGGAACACCGGCGGCCGGGTGTACTGCGGGTACTCGAGGAGCGCCTGCGAGAACGACTCGTCGGCGGCCGAGGTGGCGTCGCCGAGCACGCCCGGCAGGAGCCGGGCCACGGCGTCGATGACGCAGGCCGCGCCCAGCTCGCCGCCGGTGAGGACGAAGTCGCCGAGCGACAGCTCGAGATCGATGGCGGTGGTGACGACGCGCTCGTCGACGCCCTCGTAGCGCCCGCACACCAGGACGACGTGGTCGTGGGTGGCCAGCGCGCGCACCTGGGCCTGATCGAGCGGCCGGCCGGCCGGTGACAGGAGGACGCGCAGGGCCGGGCGATCGCCGGCGGCGGCCTCGATCGCCGCCACCAAGGGCTCGCACTTCATGACCATGCCCGGGCCGCCGCCGTAGGGCGTGTCGTCGACGGTGCGGTGGCGATCGGTGGTGAAGTCGCGGGGGTTGACGAAGCCGACGGCGAGCGCGCCGGCGGCGCGGGCGCGGCCGACGACGCCGTGGGCGAGGGCGGCGTCGACGATCTCGGGCAGGATCGAGACCACGGTGAAGCGGGTCACCGGGCCGGATCCTCGGGCAGCCCGTCGGGCGGCGTCACCGTGACCACGCCGCGCTCGAGATCGACGCCGGCGATGAAGGCGTCGACCACCGGGAGCTGGCGCTCGATGTCGCCGGCGCGGACGATCAGCCGGTCCTGGAGGCCGACCTCGACGGCGGTGATCTCGCCCCACGGTGTGCCGTCGGGCAGCTCGCAGCGGCAGCCGACGAGGTCGGCGAGCAGCACGTCGTCGTCGTCGAGATCGAGGTCCTCGCGATCGACCTCGACCGCGGCGCCGCGCAGGGCCGCGGCCTGGTCGCGGTCGGCGACGCCGGCGAAGGCCACCAGGTAGGCGCCGTCGACCGACCGCGCCCGCGCGATCTCGCGGCGGACGCCGCCGACGTGGGCGACGGTGGCGTGGTCGAGCGAGGTCGAGGCCGGATCGTGGAGGACCACGACCACCTCGCCGCGGATGCCGTGCGCCTTGGAGACGACGCCGATCTCGACGCGGGCGGCGCGCACGCCGGCGACCTCTTACTCGAGGATCTCGACGAGGATGCGCTTGCGCGAGCGCGGCGCCACCTGGTTGACCAGGGTGCGCAGGGCGCGGGCGGTCTTGCCGCCACGACCGATGACCTTGCCCAGATCGCTCTCGGCGACCTCGAGCTCGTAGACCGAGGCCTGGCGCTCCTCGACCAGCGCGACGTGGACCTCGTCGGACTTGTCGACGAGGTTCTTCGCGATGAAGCGGACCAGCTCTCCGATGTCGGGCGACTCCGGCATGCCGATCTCGCGACCTACGCGGCCTGGGCGGCCTGGGCCCGCTTCTGCCGCAGCACGAGGCTGTGCAGGGTGGCCGACGGCTGGGCGCCGACCTTGAGCCAGTGGGCATAGCGATCCGCGTCGAGCTTGAACGCCTTGGTGCGCGGATCGTACGTCCCGATCAGATCGATGAAACGACCGTCGCGGGCGCGGCGCTTGTCGGCGGCGACGATGCGGTAGAACGGGCGCTTCTTGGCGCCCTGACGGGAGAGACGGAGCACGACCATGGATGCCTCGACGGGACGTTGGCTCGGATTGAGAGCGGCGCAATCTACAGTCCGGCCCCGGGGGTGTCAAGCGTCGCTCCACCCGCCGGCCCCGGAACGTCCGGGCCGGCCGCCGGGGTGCTATATGCAGTCGGCATGCGAGCTTGCGCCCTCGCCCTGGCCAGCCTCCTCCTCGTGCTCGGCGCCGCCTGCCCCGGCAACGGCAAGCCGGGCGCCGGCGGCGACCGCGGCATCACCTTCACGCTGATCGCGCTGGCCGAGCTGCGGGGCCAGATCGAGCCCTGCGGCTGCACCACCGATCCGCTGGGGGATCTCGCCCGCACCGCCCAGGCCGTGAGCGAGGCCCGGAGCCGCGGCCCGGTGGTGGTGGTGGACGCCGGCTCGCTCCTCTACACCCAGGCCCCCCTGCCCCCGCACCTGCGCGAGCAGGAGGAGCTCAAGGCCGACCTCCTGGCCCGCATCTACAAGGAGGAGCTGCAGGCGGCGGCGGTGGGGCTCGGCCCCCTCGACCTGGCCGCCGGTCCGGGCGGCGTCCGCCTGCCGCGCCAGGCCGCCAACGTCCCGGCCGGCGCCGTCGCCCTCGATCCGCCCCGGGTCCTCGACGTCGGCGGCGCGCGCGTCGGCGTGTTCGGCGTCGTCGATCCGGCCCAGGTGCCGACCCTGGGCGCGACCGACCCGGTGGCGGCCGCCCAGGCCGCGGTGGCCGAGCTGCGCCGCCAGGGCGCCACCCGCGTCGTCGGCCTGGCCACGATGCCGCGCAAGGAGGCGGTCCAGCTCGTGCGGGCCACGCCCGGCATCGACGTCATGGTGGTCGGCCTCGGCCTCGCCGCCCCCGAGCCGGCCGAGGTGCGCGCGCGCGCCGAGCAGGTCGACGACACCTGGATGGTGTTCCCGGCCAACCGCGGGCAGGTGATCAGCCGGTTCGAGATCACGCTGCGCCCCGGCGGCGGGGCGCTGGTCGACGCGGTGGGTCCGGCGGCCGCCGCCGATCGTCAGGCCGAGCTGGGCGCGCGCCTCGAGCTCCTCGATCAGGAGCTGGCCCGCTACGCCGCCGATCCCGACGCCGACCCGGCGTTCGTCGCCCAGCACCGGGCCGAGCGCGCGCGCCTCGCCACCGAGCGCGACGAGCTGGCGGCGAACCCGCGCCGCGCGCCGGCGCGCGGCAGCTACTTCGAGCTGGCCCAGCTCCGGATCGCGAAGAAGCTGGCGTGCGACCCCGAGGTCGTGACGGCCAAGGCCGACTACGCCCGCGCCGCCGGCCTGGCCAACGTCGCGGCGGCCCGGGCGCGGCCCGCGCCGCCGCCGCCCCCACCCGGGACCGCGACCTTCGTCGGCACCGAGGCCTGCGGCGACTGTCACGGCGAGGCGGTCGAGTTCTGGCGCCAGACCCGGCACGCCCGGGCGTGGCAGACGCTGGAGGAGGTCGGCAAGCCGTTCGACTACGACTGCATCGCCTGCCACACCACCGGCTGGGGCGAGCCGGGCGGGGCGACGATGGCGGAGAACGACGCGCTGCGCGACGTGCAGTGCGAGACCTGCCATGGCCCGGGCTCGCTGCACGTCGACGCCGACGAGGCCGACGTCAAGAAGACGATCCGGCTGGCGCCGGCCGTGGACCTGTGCGCCACCCGGTGCCACACCCCCGAGCACTCCGACACGTTCGATCGCACCGCCTACTTGCGCGACATCATCGGCCCCGGCCACGGCGAGAAGGCGCGCGCGATCCTGGGCGACGGCCCCACCGGGCGCGAGCTGCGCGCCGCGGGCCTGGCCCGCGCCGGCGCCGCGATCGGCGCCGGGTGCCCGAAGTGATCGGCGGCGGCCGGGCGGTGGTCGGCGGCGGCCGGGCGGCGGCCCTCGCCCTGGCGGCGCTGGTGGTGGCCGCCGGCTGCGGGCCGG
>CAADGB010000357.1 GCA_900696455.1 uncultured delta proteobacterium | reverse complement strand
GGGCGGCGCGGACGGCGCGGGCGGCGCGGGCGGCGCGGGCGGCGCGGGCGGCGCGGGCGGCGCGCTACCAGATCGTGCAGGGCGCGGCGGCGGCCATGGGCTGGCCGAGCTTGCAGCCGAAGGCGTGGGCGAACTGCGGCAGGTTGCGCAGCGCGCCGTTGACGCGCCAGCGCGGCGGCGCGTGGACGTCGCTGGTGAGACGCTTGAGCGCCTCCTCGGGCCGATCCTTCGAGCACCAGGCCTGACCGACGGCGAGGAAGAACTGCTGGTCCTCGCTGAGGCCGTCGGCGACGACGACGCGGTCGGCGCCGGCGCGCAGCGCGCGGTAGGCGAGGAACGCGTGCTTGATGCCGCCGATGTCGGCGATGTTCTCGCCCAGGGTCAGTTCGCCGTTGATGAACTGGCCGGGCAGCACCTCGTAGGTCGCGTACTGCCGGGCCAGGCACTGGCCGCGCTCCTGGAACGCGGCGAGGTCGGCCGGCTGCCACCAGTTCTTGAGGTTGCCCTGGGCGTCGAACTGCGCGCCCTGATCGTCGAAGCCGTGGGTCAGCTCGTGGCCGACGACCATGCCGATGCCGCCGAGGTTGGCGGCGATCGAGCGGTCGGCGCCGAAGAACGGCGGCTGCAGGATGCCGGCCGGCAGCGCGGTGTTGTTGGCCAGCGGGTTGTAATAGGCGTTGACCAGGTACGCCGGCATCAGCCACTCGTTACGGTCGTAGGGCTTGCCGGCCTTGGCGAGCTGGCGGCGGGCCTCGAACGCCGAGGCGGCCAGCAGGTTGCCGGCGAGGTCGTCGCGGGCGACCGTGAAGTCGTAGGTGCGCCAGGCGTCGGGGTAGCCGATGAGGGCCTCGATGCGGTCGAGCTTGCCGCGCGCCTGCACCTTGGTCTCGTCGCTCATCCACGCCAGCTTCCCCATCTGCTCGTCCATGACGCCGGCGATCGCGGCGACCAGGCGGGTGGCGGTGGCCTTGGAGTCGCCGGGGAAGTGACGGGCGACGTAGGCCTGGCCCAGGTACTCGGACAGGCTGGCCGAGGTGGCGTCGACGCAGCGGCGCCAGCGCTCGGGCTGGGCCTCGACCCCCGACAGCGCCTGCTTGAGCTTGAAGACCTCCTCGGCGAAGGCGCGGGGCAGGGCGAGGGCGTGGCCGCCGACGGCGCGCGCCGCCAGGTAGGCGCGCCAGGTCTCGGGCTTGACCTCCTTGATCACGGCGGACAGGCCGGCGACGAAGTCGGGCGTGGTGACCGCGATCTTGCCGGGCGCGGCGACGCCGATCGCGGTGAAGTACGCCTTCCAGTCCACGCCCGGGGCCTGGCGGGCGAGGCCGGCGAGGTCGGTCGGGTTGTACATGGCGATCGGGTTGCGGCGCTCGACGCCGGTGCGGGTGAGGCGGGCCAGCCGGGTCTCGAGGGCCATCACGTCGGCGGCGAGCCGGGGCGCGGCCTTGCCCTTGCCGAGCAGCGCGAACAGGCGGCCGAGGTGCTCCTGGTAGGCGCCGCGGGCGCGGGCGTGCTCGTCCTTGACGTAGAAGTCGCGATCGGGGAGGCCGAGGCCGGCGGTGTCGAGGTAGACGATGTTGGTCGTCGAGTCGGCGAAGTCGGCGGCGATCGCGAGGCCCCACACGACGTGCACCTCGTGGCGGTGGAAGGTGGCCACGGCGGCGAGCAGCGAGCGGGCGTCCTTGACCTGGTCGGCGGCGCCCAGCAGCGGCGCCAGCCCCTTGAGCCCGCGCTTCTCGACCGCGGCCTCGTCGAGGCACGAGGCGAAGAAGTCGCCGAGCGTGCGCTGGATCGGGTCGGCGTCGCCGGCGGCGACCGCCTCCTCGAGCAGGGCGCGCACCGCGAGGTCGTTCTTGTCGCTGAGCTCGGTGAAGCGGGCGTAGCGCGCCTTGTCGGCGGGGATCTCGTTGGCCGCGAGCCAGCCGCCGCAGCTGTACTGGAAGAAGTCGACGCAGGGATCGACGCTGCGATCGAGGGACGTGGCCTCGAGCCCGACGTCGGCCAGCGACACGTTCTCGGTGCGCGGGCCGGGCGGCGGCGGCTCGGTGCCGACGGCGGCCTTCTTGCCGGGCGAGCCGCAGGCCGCGGCGAGGACGACGAGGACGACGGTGACGAGAGCGGTCGGGGCGGCGCGCATTCGAGGCTCCTTGTTCGCGCGCAACCTATCACGGCCGGTCGGCGTGAAGCCTCCGCCACACCTGTGGCCCCGGCGCCACGCGCGGACGCGGCGGCCGACGGTCGGGCGGCGGGCGCGCGCCGCGTCGCCGGGCGCGTCGCCCGTCGAGGATGGGCGTCGCCGCGGGCCGAGCGCGGGGCTGGTTCACGCCTTGCTCTGGCCGCCGCTCATGCGCACCACGACCACCCTGGCGTTCTGTCTGGTCTCGCTCACAGCGGCGTGCATGAGCGAGGCGACCTGGCCTCACCGCGACGCGGCCGGTGTCCCGGTCTCGACCTGGCGCTACCGCGCCTGGCTCGACGATCCGTCGTGCCGGGACATCCGGCGGGCGGCGCGGGTCGCGCCCGAGAGCCTGGGCCGGCGCGGCATCGAGGAGGCCGCGCGCTGCGGCGTCCTGCCCGACGATCACCACGTGCGGTGGGAGCGGACGGCGCAGCCGCTGCCGCCCCCGCCGCCGCGTCCGCCGGTGACGCCGCCGCGTCCGCCCGCGGCCTCAGCGCCCGACGCGCTGCCGCAGCGCCTCGCGCGATGACGAGAACGACAGCGCGCCGTAGACCTCGAACCAGCGCTCGCCGTCGACGACCCGCGGCGAGCAGGCCACGGCGATCTCGACGCGGGTGTCGTCGAAGGAGGCCAGCTTCATGAGCTGCACCACCTGGGTGACGGTGAAGTAGTTGCTGTGGGCGGCGGTCTGGATCAGCGCGAGCTTGTCGTCGGAGAACGGGGCCTGGCCGACCTGCTGGGTCAGCGAGGCGAACTGGTGATCGCTCATCGGCATGATGGCGATCGAGGGCGGCGGGGTGCGGCGGTCGCGGACGTGGCCGGGCGGGGCCGGGGGTGGGGGCGGCGCCGGCAGGATGCGCCAGTCGGGCCGGTCGCGCCAGCCGGGCTGCTGCTGCTGCTGGTCCCAGGGCTGCACGTGCTGGGCGGCCCGGCCGCGGGCATCGCTGATGGCGCGGCTGATCTGGGTCATCGAGCGGCGGTCGCGGTTGGTGCGGTTGATGCCGGCGATGCGGTCGAGGCCGGCCGACAGCTCGGCGTGCGCGGCCTGGTAGTGGCCGAGCTCGGTGCGCAGGTGCTGGATCTCGGCGCGCAGCCGGGCCTCGTCGCGGCCGCCCGGTCCGGGGCGGAAGTCCGGGCGGTCGGGGCGGGCCAGCGCCAGGTCGGCGACCAGCGGGGCGGTGGCGGCGAGGGCGACGGACGCGGCGACGGCGGGGATGAACAGGCGAGCCAGGCGAGACATGGGGGACCTCTGCGGTGTCGATGAGTGACGGCAAGGGCTCGGACGCCGGTGGGGTAGCCGGCATTCACCGGTGCCATTCACCGGTGCCACCCACCGGCGCGGTGCCACCGGCGCGGTGGCGGCGCGGTGGTGCCACCCACCGGCGCGGTGCCACCCACCGGCGCGGTGCCACCCACCGGCGCGGTGCCACCCACCGGCGCGGTGCCACCCACCGGCGCGGTGCCACCCACCGGCGCGGTGCCACCCACCGGCGCG